>VBCK01000082.1 GCA_005882215.1 Betaproteobacteria bacterium
TGGCTTGGCACCCTCGCAGCCGTTATTCGCCGTTGACGCCGACTTCCGCTCCGTAGAGCTCGATGCTTCCGGCGGTCACCACCTTCGTTCCGGCCGGCGGGCCGCTCTGCAGCAAGGCCTCGCCGCCCTTGATACGTTCGACTTTGACCTTCGTGCGCTCGTACCTGTGCGGCGCGACCTCCGAGTAGACCCAACTGTCGCCGGCGAGGTCGTAGATGATCGACGAATACGGTGCCACCTTACGGCCCGAGGCATCCGCGCGGACCTCGGAGGTTTTGATCTCCAGTCTGCGGGCCGCTTTCTCGGGAAGAATGATCTCGCTGAGGCCGGAGTCGAGGCGCTTAACCGTGACGTCTTTCTCCTGGATCGGCGGCGCCGGCGAATCGGCCATCGCGGCCGGCGCGGCGAACTGCGTGCCGGCCCACGCGAGCGCGACGCAAACCGCAATGACTGGTAACTTGGCTTTGGGCATTTCGATCACTCCTTTGCTGGACTGGAATCCTCGAGAAATCGGCCCGTTCATGAGGCGTCGAAAAGCAGGTCCTGCGCGCTGTCAGCATGCTGCGGCGACCATCGCGGATAAAGGGCCGGAATAAAGAGCAGTGTCGAAAGGGGCGTGGTGACGAGACCACCCAGGATCACGACCGCCGCCGGGTGCAGGATTTCCATTCCGGCGACGTTGCCGGCGACAGCGAACGGCAGGACGAACAGCGCCAGTGTGGCCGCGGTGGCAAGCACGGCCGGGGCGCACTCCGCCGCCGCCTGCGCAAAGTTGTCGGCGTCGCCGTTCGGCTGCCGCGCAAGCTCGCGGGCTCGAGCGACAAGCATCGTCCCGTTGCGCAGCGCGAGCCCCATTACCACGGTGAGCCCCAGGAATGAACCGAGGGACAACGTTCCGCCCGACAAGACGCCCGCGACAAGCCCGCCCAGGGCCGCCAGTGGCAGGCCCAGGATGACGCGCACGCAAAGGCGCCAGCTTCCAAGCCCGGCCTGCAACAGAAGGAAGCTCACGACCGCGGCCGCGAACATGTAGCTGTACAGTGAGGCCATCGCAGCCTTGCGCTCGACGTATTCGCCGAGAACTTCGGCGTGATACTCGTTCGGAAACGCAACGTTTTGCAGCCGACGCTTCACTTCCTCGGTGACATCGGCGACCGATCGTCCGCTGACTGATGCCTCGACGTCGATACGCCGCGAGACACCCTGACGGTGTATCACGCTCGGAGCAGGTACGGCATTGACGCGCGCGACGTCCGCCAAGCGCACCTGCGCACCCGATTCCGTATCGATCAGCAGGTTCCGGATGTCGTTCGGATCCTTACGAATTTCCGGCCGTCCCCAGACGACAACATCGAACACCTTCGCTTCCTGGAACAGGTTGCCAACGGTGACGCCGCCGATCAGTTCCGAGGCATTGCGCCGGACGTCACCGGGCTTCAGGCCGTAGGCCCGTGCCTTTTCGAGGTCGACTTCGATCTGGATCTCCTGCTGTTCCGCCTGCTGCTCGACTTGCGGACTCTTGATGCCGTGAATCGTCGCAAGGACATCGCGGACTTCCTGGGCCTTCTGGCGCAGGATCCCGAGGTCCTGGCCAAAGACACGCACCGCGACCGCGTTGTCCTCGCCGGTCAGTCGCTCGCGCATCTGCTTGGAAAGGTAGGTCTGCACCTCGCCGGTGATTCCCGACCGGCCGGCGACGACCTTACGCATCGCCGCCAACGTGCCCTCATAGTCGGCCTTCGGATCCAGGCTTACCCAGACTACGGCGCTATTCACATCCATCACGTCATGCGAGAGAAGTGCGCGACCCACCTGTGCCGCGGCGTTGCGCACCCCGGGCACGCCACGAAGGTCGCCGATGAGCTTCGTTGTCATGGCATCCATGGCGGTCAGGGAGGTTCCGGGTGGAGCCTGCACTTCGACGAACACGTCGGTCTCCTTGAAGGAGGGCACGTACGAACGCTCCTGGAGGAGCCAAATCAGTGCGGCGACCACGACCACGACGGCCGCGAGGCCGAAGGTGATCGACGGCGAGCGCCGCATTGCCTCCGCCAGCTTTCGAACGCGCTGCTGGACCGCGCCCGGCCTCTGAGACGGCGCTGGCGGCTCCGCCATGGCCGCGCGCCAGAACAGCAGCGTGCTCAGTGCCGGTGTAACCGTCATCGCCACCACCAGCGAAGCGATCACCGCCAACATGTAGGACCAGGCGAGCGGCCGGAAGAACGCGGCCGACAAACCGGCAACCAGCAGCACTGGAACCGCCGCGATCAAGCAGATCAGTGCCGCGTAGAGCATCGGCCTACGGATCTGCACCGAAGCGCCGGCGACGATCCGCCAAAAGGACTTCGATGGGTCGTTGCGGCGGGCTTCCGACAGGCGGCGTCGGATGGCCTCGGAATCGACGATGGCGTCGTCAACCACGATGGCGATCGCCGCCATCAAGCCAGCGACAACCATCATGTTCACCTCTTGGCCGCGGACGTAGAGGACGAACAGAGCGCCAAAGATCGATAACGCCATCGATACCGTCGCTACCAGCGCGGCGCGCCAATCCCGGAAGAAGGCGACGATTGCAATCAACGCGAGCACGGCGCCTATCAGGGCGACCGTCGACACGTTCCCGGCCGCCCGTTCGATAAAACCCGCGGGCCGGTAGATCGTCGTGTCGATATCGATGCCGGACATGCCCGGACGGAGCTCGTCGAGCGCAGCTTCCACCGCCCGGGTCGCCTCCAGCGTGTTGTACCCCGGATACTTCTCGACGACGAGCAGCAGGCCGGGTCCATTCTTTGTGATGGCGTCTCCGATCAGCAGCTGATGGCCCTGGACCACGTCCGCGATCTCGCGGATCGGGATCGATGTTCCAACGACGGGAATGTTCGCGAAATCCGCCGCCGCCGTAATGGGAAAAACATGGCGCACGGCGAGCCGTTGGTTCGGGGTGTCGATGAAACCGCCCGCGCCGGGCGTGGACGAGTTCAAGTACGTCAGGGGCGAAGCCCAGACGGCTTCACCTGCGGTCTTGACCATCTGATCGAGTTTGACGCCCTTCTGGTGCAGCCGCACCGGATCCACCAGGACCTGGACCTGGCGGTTTCGCTGGCCCCAGATCGAGACATTCGCGACACCGGGAATGCCGACCAGTCGCGGAACGATCGTCCACTGCGCCAGCGTCGACATATCGGTCAGCGAAACCGACGACGAACTCATGCCGATGTTCATAACGAGGTTCGCCGTGGAGATCTGCGGAAGCAGCGTCGGCGGCAGCGATACGTTCGGCAATGCACGCGCTTGCGTCATACGCTCGTTGACCATCTGGCGAGCGCGCAAAAGGTCCGTTCCAGGCTCGAACAGCATGTCGATTACCGAGACGCCGGTAACAGATTCCGAATCCATGGACTTCATCCACGGAACGCCAATCAGCAGATCGGCCTCGAGTGGAACCGTGATTAGCGATTCGACTTCCGCGGCCGACAGGCCCAGCGCTTCAGTCCTCACCTGCAGGGAGAGGGGTGAGAACTCCGGAACGACGTCGAGAGGCGCGCGAAGCGTCTGCCAGACTCCGCCGCCAAGGACGAGGGCACCGATCGCGACTATCAAGGTTCGAAAACGCAAGATCCCGGAAATGAACTTTTCCATCTATGTCCCCTCACCATGTCCCTCACTCAACCCTTCCGCCGATGGCCCTTTACTCCTCATTGAGGTCCCGGCCCCCTTGTTGAGGTCCCATCCCGACCCGGCGGCTGGTGGAAGACAGCGGTTTAAAATCACCGGCATGCCGGACGATTGCGGCAGCTCCGCAATGGCCATCAGCCGATGATCCGACGGAACATAGAAGGGACAGAGGACGTTCCCATGCGAGCACGAGGGCAAGAACCCACTAACACTTATTGAGTAGCTCAACTCCCTTAGCACAACACGAACAGTTTTGGTCGCAGTTATTAGCGCTCCTTCGGCTCTTCTGGAACAATCCGTGAAACATCTGGTATCACGATGTGAAACCCCTGAACAGCATTTCGATTACCGAGACCCCGGTAATCGATTCCGAATCCATGGACTCGAAATGGGCGGCTCGGGCGTCAGCGTGTCCGAATAACACATTCGGCTCTTTGAGCTCACGCATCCCAAGCTCCCCAGGCGCCGCGCGTCAGCAGCCCCTCGATGCGTAGTCGAGGTCATTCGGTCGACTACGTTGGGGTGCTGGTTTGGGACAGAAAGGCCCCGTCGGATCCGGGGCAACTATTTTATTTTGCTGGTGCCGCTGCCCCGGCTCGAACGGGGGACCTACTGATTACGAACCCTGTCGGTCGGCTTGGGGTGCGCTGTCATCCACAGTGATCGGCCTCGAGTCCGACGACGAGGGGTCCGATTTAGTTGGCGCCCCGCGGGCGGTCCCGAAGATCATCCTGAAATTGCCCTACAAGGGCAGGTGCCGGCGGCATTGCGGGCCTCAGGCTTCCAGGGATTCAACTGCAACCTCAAGCTCATCGGCCAAAGCCGCAGTGACGGCGCGAACTGGCAAACTGCAGAGTTCCGGGACGGAAAGTTGAACGAGGACGAAGCCGCAGCGGAGGCGGACAACGGGCCGTACGACGTGTCGGGTGACTGCAGATATCCGCAGTTCTTGACTTCGACCGCTGTCGGCAAACCAGATGGCAGCACGGGCATTCCAGCGCCGGTCACCGGACACGAAGGAAGCTGGGCGCCGGACGGCCTGACGTACTACGGCGGCGACCTTGCCCACTTCCAGTATGTCGCGGTGGACATGACCGATCCGACCGAGCCGAAGTTGATTGCGACTTTCAACACGGGCTTGGGTGTCGGCCCTCCCTACGCAAACGCTCATGGATTGTCGATCAGCGAGGATGGCAACCGTGCGTACTTCGTGACGGCCGTGTATTCATCCTTTGTCGATCTGACCAGCCTGGGCAACCCCGACGTCGTGCCGAACAACGGTCTCATCATTGCAGACGTCAGCGAGATCCAGGCCCGCACGCCGAACCCGAAGGTGCGCATCGTCGGCAAGTTGCTCTGGAGAGACGGCAAGGCGGCACAGCACACGATCAACGTGAAGATCCGGGGCAAGCCGTACATTATCTTTGTAGACGAGGGTGGGTCCGGCGGGAACACGCCGGCAGGCTGGCACGCAGCGTGCGCAGCGGGACTGCCGGCGTGGCCGTACGCCCGCATCATCGATATCAGCGATGAGACTAAGCCGAAGATCGTGTCGAGGCTGATGCTGGAGGTTGAGGATCCGACGAATTGCTCGATGGTCCTTCCCGACCTGGTCGGCCGCGCCTCGTTTACGTACGGGAGTCACTACTGCAGCGTCGACAACAGGAAGAACGCGACCACGCTCGCCTGCGGATACTTCAACTCTGGTATCCGTGTGTTCGACATTCGCGATCCACGCCGGCCAAAGGAGATCGCTTACTACAATCCGGCCGGTACAACGACGCCGAGCCCCGGATCCAATCATCTTCGACCGGGCGGCTGGGTGGCGGGTGGACCTGACTGGTGCACCGCGCAGGTCCATCTCGACGCTCAGCGAGGCACCCTCTGGACCACTTGCCAGGACAACGGGCTGCTGGTGCTGAAGTTCGAGCACGGCGTATGGCCCTTTGAGGACAGCCGCACTCCGCCGGGACAACAGAACTAGCCGCGTTAGGAGTTGCTGGGAACGTCGAAACTGGCAGAGCGCCGATCAGAGAAAAAGGTCGCGCGCACCCCGAACCGTGCCGCGAGCTTCGGATGCTTAAGCGATTCGATTGCTTAACGCAGCGGATCAGCAACTGATCTTCCTGGAGCACGTGGCGCCAATGGCGTCAGCAGCCCGGCTTTTCTGTGGTTATTGCTGGCTTAAATCCGGTCGCCCAGCAGAAATACTCTATGGCTGCTGGGTTTCCCGCTATGCACGAGGGCTGACCCGCATGGAATCGAAAGGGAATTTCCATGTACGTGAGACTTGCAGCCCCGATACTGTCGATAGCCCTTCTTCCTCTGGGACTCCACGCGCATTCGGTCGTTCCCGACTCGTATCAATCACCGGGCGGAGCCGTCGTCGCCGGCATTGAGGCAGAGCAGCGCTACATGCTGCGCGAACAGGAGATAGAGGATCGCCGCAGGCAGCGGGAGTTCGACCGTCGGGAGCAGCTTGAACGGATGGAGCGACGACGCGAGATG
>VBCK01000083.1 GCA_005882215.1 Betaproteobacteria bacterium
CTTTTCAAGCCCGGCCTGCTGCTGGAGTTCTACCCGAAGGCGCAACTCGAGTCGGAGCTGGCCCGCCGCGTGTTCCTGCTGCCCCGCCCGAGGCTGAACCGGAACGATGTATGCGCGTCATCCTAGGGAGCTGGCGCGGCATCATGAGCGGCTGGTTGATCGCAGCCACGGTTCCTCTGCTGGCAGACCCGCGATCGATCGGAGCGTGGACCGCCGCCGGTCTCAGCGATGAAGCTCGAATCGGTCTGGCCACCGCCGAGCTGTTCGGCGCCGGCCTTTTCGCTTTCGAAATTACGGCAGCCGCGGGCTTTGCTCTGCTGCTCGGCTCATTCATCGCTGTTGCGACCATCCACATTCATCATCGCGAGATGCCGTGGTGGCTGGCTGTTTATTCTCTCGCGGGAATTTTCCTGCTGTATTTAACGCGGCGCGAGCGGCGCCGACAAAGTCGCGGCACGGCAGCCACTCGCGAATAACCGACATCGGGTCCGCTTGGTACAGGTCCGCTCGCCGTCGCCGATCGCTTTCGGAGAAAGGCGATCTAGTCTTGGGTGTCAGAATCGGCGAACGGCATCTGCATGAACACAAGATAAGGCATCAGCTCCTCCGGGTACTGGTGGTAGGGCGCGCATATCCGGAATCCGATCGACTTGTACAGGTCAATCGCCTCCGTGAGGAGGTTCCCGGTATCGAGCCGCATCAGTCGAAATCCCGCCTCCTTGGCCGATGCAATGATCGCCTCGCACAGCCGGCGCCCCGTCCCGCGTCCCCGAAATCGATCCGGAACGAACAGGCGCTTCATCTCGCAAATTTCGTCATCGAGCCTTCGGTAGGCCCCGCCTCCGCAAATTTGCCCGTCGCGCCTGGCAAGCAGTGTCTTGCCATTCGGTGGACCATAGGAAACGGACAGGGCTTCCAACTCGCTTTCCAGCGACTGGTGGCTGAATGTCTGCTCGATGAACCAGGTGTTGCCGCGGTACCGCGCTCGGCTCCATTCAACGTATTCGCGGATGAGTCCGGCAAATGCATCGTAGTCGGTCGCCGTCTTGGCGGTGTAGATGGTGTCCGGCACGATATGTCTTTCAGAGGTCTATCGCCACGGAGAGCCGCCAGCTACCGCCTTTCCGACTGGCTACCGCTGGCCGCTCGTCAGAATGTCGCAAAGGCGGCGTCCCTCTCGTCTTAGCGATTGTGACGATACCTTGAAATAAGCGGGACAGCCGCAAGCGTGGGGGGAGACGGTGGTGACGGACGGCTCAAGGCGCTGTGGGACGGCTGCAGGACTCGTGATGGGCGCAGTCCTGTCGGCGTGCTGCCCTTCCAATACTCCGACCGGGACCATCGAAAAGGACTTCTCTGTGGCGGGACCCTGGGCGGTCACCTACACCCCTTCGATGCTGTGCTGCGACTCCGAGAACAAGGCCATCGACGTTTTCTATCCAACCCTCCTGGGTCAAAACGGTTTCTCGCATCCGGTTCTGACCTGGGGCAATGGCAGTTTCGGGACGCCGGACCGGTACCGGTATTTCCTGGAGCACCTGGCCTCCTGGGGTTTCGTCGTGGTTGCGACCAGGGATGAGATGACAGGCAGTGGCAAGACGATGCTCGATGCGCTCGACCAGCTCCGGATCGACGAACGGCGTCCCGCGAGCGTGTTCCACAACAAGCTCGCGCTCAACCGGCTCGGTAGCCTGGGACACTCGCAGGGGGCCGGCGGGGCGTTGAACGCGCTGATCGACTCCACCCAGCCGATCCTGACCGTGATTCCGATCGAGCTGCCGGCCCACGCCTGGTGCCTGGCGAATCTGCCGACCTGCGCCGACGCAAGCAAGCTGCGCTCGGGATCGGTGTTCTTCGTTGACGGCTCGGCCGACGTGGTGATATCGCCGCCGGTGCAGGACCCGTCGGTGCCGGGACAGGAATCGATCGCCGGGTATTACGCCGCCGTGCCCGCAGGCATCGACAAGCTGAAGGGCACGCTGCTGCGTGCCGACCACAACGACATCCAGGGGCGGCCGGGTTGCACCGGAGTGCCGGTTGCCTGCTGCGTCGGTGTCAACGGGTACCTGGGATACATCACGGCGTGGCTGATGGACCGGCTGCAGGGCGACGTAGCCGCGCACGCGGCGTTCCTCCAAGGCAGCGGCGAGATGTTCTCGGAGACGACGAACTGGGAATACGTGGGCAGCAATATCCACTGAGCCACGCGCACGCGGCGCTTCAGGTACGCGGGGTGTGACTCAAAAGCAGGAGGGGAGGAAACCTGATGAACCGATCACGCAGAGCAGGCCTGATGGCCCTCGGATGCGCTGCCGTTCTTGTCAGCGGCTGCGGCACTCTGACCTGGGTTTCGTCCACGATGAACCGGCCCAAGACCGACGTGCTCGGAAGCTCGGAGCGCGACACGCTGACGCAGCATAACGATCCGCAGCGCAGTGGCGCCTACCTGAGAGAGGAGCAGCTGAATCCGGAAACCGTCGGGGGCGGCAAGTTCGCACGGCTATTCGACTGGGAGGTCGACGGCCAGATCTATACGCAGCCGCTGTACGTGTCGAACCTGCCCTATAAGGGGCGCAAGATCAATATGGTCGTGGTGGCTACCACGAACAACAGCGTCTACGCATTCGAGGCGCCTTCGGCAGCCAGCCGCGTCCCCCCGTCCGAGACTCCGCTGTGGCACGTGGGCAGCAGTCACCTCGGCCAACCGCTCCCCTACAACTTCTTCGTGATCGACTGGGGCATTCTCGGACACAACATGAAGCCCCAGATCGGCATTGCCGCCACGCCGGTCATCGACCGCAAGCGCGGGCTCGTTTACGTCACGGCCAAGGTCGGAGTGAGCGACATCTTCACCGGTGAGATTCATCCCAAATACCGGCTTTTCGCCCTCGACCTATTGACCGGAGATGTCGTCGCGGGCGTCGACATCCAAGCCACCTACCAAGGGTGGGATGGGAACACAACGACGTTCGATGCGCAGCACCACCTACAGCGCGCCAGCCTGCTCGAAGCCAGCGACCGCATCTACCTTGCGTTCGGGTCCCACCAGGACACCGTGCCCTACCACGGTTGGGTGCTCGCCTATGAGGCCGAAACCCTCCGATTCGTGAACGCGTACTGCACGACCTGCGACCTCACGACCGCCGCACAGGACTGCTCCGACGAGTCCTGCAAGGGCGGAATCTGGCAGGCAGGTGGCGGGCCCGCGTCGGACTCGGACGGCCACCTCTACGTGATGACCGCAAACGGCAGCTACGACCCCGACCCGCGCACAAGCGATCGGGGAAACAGCTTCATCAAACTCGACAAGGGTTTGAACGTCATCGGTTCATGGACCCCAGCGCCCTACGACTGCCTGAGCCGCACGGATGCCGACCTCGGCTCCGCGGGCCCGACCTACCTCAAAGGTCAGTCGGTCCTGGTCGGCGGCGGCAAGGAAGGCCTGCTGTATGCCTTGAGCGCGGATGCGCTGGACAGCGTCAACCTGCAGCCTGGACGGGCCGGACGGCACGATCCCTGCGACGGCTCGGATCCGATCCCCGTCGCGGAGGCCGACCGTACGGTCCCAAAATACTGGAGCATTCAGGCAACGCCGGCGTGGGAAGAGCACGAGGTCATGGATCTGCTTCGAAAGATCGACGATTCCGTCCTAAATCAGGGCTACCACCACATCCACGGCTCGCCCGTCCAGTGGACCGTTCACACGCCGGAGGGCGATCGCCTGCTGCTGTACGTGTCTGCCGAACGTGACCTGCTACGTGCCCACGAATTCGGCAACGGGTTCACCGGCGCGTCGGTCCTTGGCCCGGAGCCGAAGGATACTTTTCACAGTCAGTGCAAGAACTCGGACCACGGAATGCCCGGAGGATTCCTGACGATTTCCGCGGACGGGGACAATGCGAGGTCGGGAATCGTCTGGGCCGCGATGCCGCGACATGACAAAAACGCCCTGAACGGCACCGTTCCCGGCGTTCTGCGCGCTTACAGGGCGTACCCGGACGACGGCGGCAAAACCCTGAAGGAGCTCTGGAACAGCGACAGCGGCCTGCATGTCGCCGCCCCGGATTGCAAAGATCCGGAGCCGACCGGCACCAACCAGTTGGGCGATTTCGCGAAGTTCGTCCCGCCGACGGTCGCCGAAGGCAAGGTGTACATGAGCACGTTCTCGCATCGGCTGGTCGTCTACGGACTCACTGAAGCCCCTCGGGAGACCTACGACGCTGAATTGGAACTCAAGGAAAGGCCACCGAGCGCCGAGCCGGGAAGCCGCATTAAGGTCGAGATAACCGCCACGAACAAGGGAAGCCGTGCCTGGCGCGCCGATGACGGTATCCGGTTGGGCAGCCAGACCGCCCCGGCCGACAAGGTCGCGTCGGTTGAGGGGCCCGATGCGCTGAAACTGCAGCAAGAGGTGCAGCCCGGCGGTACCTACGTCTTCAGATTCCAACTGACGACACCGGTCGAAGAAGCGGCCCAAAATCTGAGCTGGCGACTCGTTCGAAAGAACGCCGTTGGACAGCAACCCGCGAACCTGTGGTTCGGAGCCGCCACCCGTGAGTGGGAGTTCCATACGCTCCAAAACGTCTGCTCCGACCTGCGCGACCGGGCCCAGGGTTTCGTCTCTCAGATTCTCAATGACCCGGCTTCCGCCAAAGGGTTGGACGCCGACATCCGCAAGCTCAGACAGGACGCCGAGAAGCGGAAATGCTCGCTGCACGCGAC
>VBCK01000241.1 GCA_005882215.1 Betaproteobacteria bacterium
AGAGTAGATCAACGACCCAATTGGCAAGGCGGTCGGCATCCACGGCGGTTACCTGAATTCCTTGGTTGGCCATCGCAGCCTTCAGGTCGCGCGCGGCCTCGACGAAGCTAGAGAACACCGCGCCCGACGCGCCGCCGCGTCCGATGATCGCCGCGAGTGGTGTCTGCGCTGAAGGAAGTGGCGCCGATTTCAGTGCCACGAGGATCGTTTGCGACCGAGGAAAGAAGTTGACCGCCTCATCGTCAGGGAAAAAGCCCTCACGCTGCGCCTCCCGCCAGCGTTGTGCGTAGTGCGACGTGAGGGCCTTGGCAACCGGGTCACCACCAGGCTGAGCAAGATACCTCTGCAGTTGCGGCTCGACGAAAGAACTTGATTGCACAAACCATTGCCACTGCACGCCGTCCGGAAGGACTCTCAGTGCGTGGTCGATCAAAGCGGATACAGCGTCTTCGCCGCCGACTCTGGTGTCAACAGCTGGAACGTCGAATTCGATCGCAAAGCCGAGCGCGCCGTCGTCTAGAAGGTGAAGCGGTTCGAAGTTCCCTACTCGGCCGCACATCAAGTATGGCAGTAGGCTCGCCAGAGGTCGGCAGTCTCGCTGCATCCAGTGCGTAAGCCAGGAACGTCCGCTGCGGATCATCGCGGCGATCCAGATCCTGCCGACTCGGTACTGGCAGTGCCTACCGGTGGACTCGAGCCGTCGTCCATCACCCAATCAAAGCCGGCCAACGGAATCGCGACCCATCCGCCAAAATGCTTGTTGCGCTCCTCATCGATCCATTCGTAAAGGTAGGCCATCCTGACATCAGGAGGGGACAGCATCGGCCGCGGTGCACCCGGTGGAGCTGCCGAACGCAAGGGGCGGTGCAGGGGCGCGTCGTTGGCGGGCTCGGGCTGGTGGGCTGAACGAGCCTGCTGCAAGGCATCGCGCATCGATTCAGTCGGAACGGCTACTTGGGTCGCCGGAATCGCGCAACCCCCGAGCAGCACTCCGGCGAACAGTGACCCGACAGTATGTTTTGAAAGGAGACAAGTCACGGGGTTGCGGTGTGCGTCTGAGTCGAAAGGCGCCCGCTGGGCGGAAACTTCAGTTCATTCGCAATCACCAGGCTCGCCGGAGTCCCTCCGCCGACCTGCAGCGAAGGTGCATAGAGGTTGTAGTAGTTAGCGATCGACTGCTCCAATGCGCTGGCGGCGCCCTCGGCCGAGCCCCCGATTGCATCGTGTGTTGCGTTGCCGATAAACGTGGATGAGGACGCCAACGGACCGGCGTTAATCTGGTATTGCTGCTGGCTTAGGTGCCGTCCGAATCCAGACAAGGCTCCACCGGCGGCGGCCACCATTGCCTTGCGTCCGGCGTTTTCAACGATCCGCGCTCGCAGGCCACGGATGCCGTCGGTATCGACCAACCAACCGGACACGTCCCAGGTCTTGGAGGCGCCACCTGGAAAATTGCAGGTCAAGCGGCTAACTTTGAAATCAATCCTGCCGGCTGGCAATTCGGGCCGTCCCTGAACGAGCGCGAAACAGCCGTCGAGATCGGTGGCGAATCCATTGGCGGCCTGATATGTGCCCGTCAAAGCAACAACGCTTTCGCGTTCGGCGCCGCCGACCACCGCAACCACGCCGTTGAGTAGTCGTCCCTCGACGAAGCCATGGGGCGAAAGGTTGGCACCTGTCCCTTTGAGCGGTGCGGCACGCAACGCGGGCTCCGGGCCGCCGTAAGCGGGTGGCGCCAAAGGTGGATCCCCCGCTCGCGGGTCAGTCTCCAACGAAGTGCTGTTGTGCAGCGAGTCCTCCCGGAACTGACGCACGTTCACATGCGGTGCGTTCGATGTATCCTCCGATGGGTGCTCGGAAAGACGGCTTTGGAGTTCCTCGACCGACCGTTGCACTGCTTCGGACTGTTCACGTAGCCGTCGGTTCTGTTGCTCCTCGAAGCGGTGCAAGCGTTCATCCTGTTCGCGGCTCGCTTGATTCAGCGTAGATTGAAGTTGCTGGATCACCTGGCGCTGAAATTCGTGTACGAATCGGTCGCTTGGCAAGGCCTCGCCGAAGTCGGTGGCGGCCGCATCTGGCAAGACGGTTGTGGGAGATTGCTGGGCCGCGATGGACGGAGTCGTACTATGGCTGATCAGCACCGACAACATCAGGGTCGCCGTCCGTGCCCTCGGCACTGGAGCTGCGATGGGCGCCACGCGGAAAGCTGAGTTCCCAGAATCGTCAGCGTCCATAGACAAGGTAAACCCGCGACGACGTTTGCTCGGGGCCGAGCTCGTAGTCGTCGGCGGCAAATGCACGCAACGCACCAAGCTGCGGAATCTGAATCTGTATGTTTGCCGGAACGATGGGAATTGTCCTCTGCGGCAGAGTAGACGTTATGCGCGCGATCACGCCGGCTTGACCGAAGGATTGCCAAAGTTGCTCTGCAACGACCTTGTAGGGCGGTTGATCGAGCAGCACGCGCGACGTCTTTTCGACGCGAAAGCCGGGCGGCACGGCCCCGAGCATCATGGCGCGCAGCAGCGCCGGAACTGAAGGTCTGCCACCAAGCTCTGTGGCGCCTCGGCCAAAGTTTGGTGCATGCACCGTGACGAGTGGCGTATAGGGTAGCGAGCTGCTCACGCGCGCGAGGTAAAGGGTTCCGCTATCGCGGCCGCGAAGTGTCAAACGCTGCTCGATCCTCGCAGTGCGTGGTCGGATAATCAACGTCCGGGCGTCGAGCAGGCTAGCCGAAATCTCGTCGTCGTGCTCCCAGACGTCGTCGAAAGGCTCAGGCATCACGAGCCTAGTGTCGGCCCCGAGTTTGACGGGCACGCGCAAGTAGCTAGTTCCATCCCACTCGATGCCAGCCGCTTGCACGCTCGCTAGGGTTGCAGCCAGCATCGAGGCCGCCACGCCTCGGGTTGAATCGGAAATCATTGTCGAATAGCTGCGCGCGTTGTCGCCGGCGAATCACTGACTTCGAATCCGTTGAGCAGAACCCCGACTCGATTCCTCTCGGTTGGGGCGCCCAGCGTTAGCTTCAGGCTGACCACAGCTCCACGGCTGTCCATTGTCAAGCCACTTGCGTACACGACACGCTGACCGTCGATTGCATATTCGAACCTGCCGGGGGACCGCTGCGCGAATCGCTCGCTACTCGGTACGCCATAAAACACGCGAGCCTGGTTCTGCGTTTCGACGTCGCGTCGCAGCGCGAGACGGGCAGCTTGAAGGCGCGCGAGGAACTCGGGGGATGCGAAGGACTCCAACTCATCGAAACGCTGATCCATCCCGCGTACGCCGCTAAAGGTTGTCCCGAGTCCTGTCAGATAGCGCGCCGCGGCGCGCACGTTATCTTCAGTCAGACCTGGCGAGTAAACGCCGGCAATGGCGCCCGGCACGACCAGTACCGGCATACGCGCCGACGATTGACGCTCGCCCCACACGGTGCAAGCCGCAAGAGTTAGGCTACCGATCGTTATTAACAGCAGCACTGCGCAAACAGCAGCTGCCAATACTGTCGACCGCTGGATTGCTTGCTCCAAGCGGATGAAGTCAGTCATCGTCCCGACGCAGAGCAAGGATTAGGCGACGTAGCGCCGCACGCGCTTATTCAGGAGGCCACGCAGTGGGAAACCCAAACGGTACGCGAGGTGAACGAGGTGGCCTTGTGGCTTGCCGAATGCGTACTTAATGTAGGTACCGGCCAGCAAGGCGGCCGTGCCCAGCGCAAACAGCGGATCGATGGTTCTCAACATGAATAGAGGCACTATGAAGCACATCGCATACTCGCCTATTCGGCTGTTTCGATCTATCAAGTGGGGAACTGTCCTCACCCAGCGCCTCCCATAGCTTGAGCCGCATTGCGCATGGAGATAACGATTAGCGGAACGAAGAAGAGCAGGGCGCCTGCTGCCATCACGCCGAGCGCGTGCATGAAGCCACGCTCTAGAAACATGTAGATGCCAATCCCGACTACAACCGCCGATCCAACCAGCCCCCAAGGCCCGTACAGGACCGCGCGAAACGCGCCCCAGAGCGCAGATCCAGCGTCCGCGCCGCTGGTCTGTGCGACCGCCATCACCGGCGTCACCAACGCGATCGCACTGATCAATGCAGCCGTTCGAAACGCCCCCGCGCGAAATTGCGAGAGTTCGGACGGCTGTCGGGCAAGGGCCGACAGAAAGAACTGTGCCATGAGTGCTCCGTGTGCGAATCAGAAGGGGTCCGACCGCGCGATGGGATGCATTGCAGCGATTGGTGACGCACATGATGAGGTGCGCGGCCAGCGCGCGCACTACCGGGTTCGGTATCCAGCGTCGGCCGCTACCGCCCAGGCTCTACCTGCTGTCGTTTGCGACAGATGGGGTACAGGTTGACGCGCTCGTCCCACGACTCGTGCCGGCGCAGGAAGAACTCCAGGCGTGCCGCTGGATCGCCCGCGAAGGTGGAATCTGC
>VBCK01000104.1 GCA_005882215.1 Betaproteobacteria bacterium
TGGCAGCGATCGAGCGGGTTAAAGCGCGGTGGGCGGAATGGGGGTTTTCCTGGTGGAGCTTTATCGCGAAGGAAAGCGATGAAATCGTTGGTGCAGGGTGCATCCAGTATCTCGGAGGGAATCCGGCGAACCCCCTCGAGATTGGCTGGCGTGTGCGCCGCGATAAGTGGCGGCAGGGGCTTGCCTTCGAGGGAGCGGAGCGGATGGCGACCTTCGCGTTCGAAACGCTCCAGGCGAACCTGCTGTGCGCGGTCTGTCACCCGGGGAACATCGCCTCAATCGCCGTCATGAAGAAGCTCGGCATGCGTTTTCGCGGCGTCGAAGAATGGTACAGCGCCAATGATCTGACTTTCGAGATAACTCGCAATGAGTGGCGTATGCGTGCTGGATCATCGGCAAGGTTGCTCAGTGACTGACCGCTCCCAGCGAGCCGTCCGATTTCCGTCGGAATTCGAGTCCGAAAAACTGAGGCCGCTTTCGGCGTGGTTGCCTTCTCCGCAAAGCGATGGGGAGCGGTCGTCGACGCCGCAACGGCACGGCGTGTGCCGCATGGCGGTCGGGAGCGGCATGGATCGCGATGGGCCGCGGTGAGCCGGGCGCGGTAAAGGGAAGATACCTGTTTAGTCAACGCGAGCGCTGCCTTCTTTGCACCACATTTTGGTTGAGAAACTGTGCGTACCCCACTTCATCGAGCTCACCGGCCGCCAAGTTGATGACGGCTTGGGCGGACTGCGCTTCGGACGCCTTGAAGGTGTATCCGTTGATCTCGAGAAAAAGGACGCCGACAACAAAGCCGACGCGTTTGTTGCCATCAACGAAGGGATGATTCTTGACGATTCCCGCAGTGTAGGCGGCAGCCATCGCAATCAAGTCGGGCTTGTCAGCGTAGACGAATTGCTGCTTGGGCCGTGCCAGGGCGGAGGCCAGGAGTCCCGCGTCGCGAAGGCCACTGGCGCCGCCATGGAGGCTCAGCAATTTCGCATGTAGCGTCCTGGCGTCACGTTCATCGACCCAGGTTGGTTCCTTCACTTCGCCAACACGTGCAACGTGTTCCGATAACGATGAAGAATATCGTCGGCCTTGGTCATCTTCCTCTCGAACGCTGGATCGTACGGCGTCAGTTGGTAAGTCCCATCTGGACCTTCGACCAGGAAGAGTTGTTCACCGTCTCGCGTGTTCAGGCGGTTAATGACTTCCTTCGGAAGAACGACACCGAGCGAGTTTCCAAACTTGCGAACCTTGACTTCAATCATGGGGACTCCCGAGTGTTATTACTATTGTAATAACATTGGAGAAGGGAGTCAACCGCCGCTTTGGGCACTTCGGACGTTTCGCTGACGGTCGACTATCAGGCGGTCCGCATGTTGCGGCCGACCGAAAATTGACCCACTTCTGAAGGATCTGCCGACCGAAAACTGACCCGGGTGAGCAACCTACCCTGCTGCATTTTTAGGCAGCGGGGTGATGGAGTGATCACCATGGCGATGATTGGCAAGATCCGGCGGATGCATCTGCGCGACGGCAAGTCGGTGCGCGAGATCGTCCGCCTCACGAGCCTGGCGCGCACCACGGTGCGCAAGTGGCTCAGAGCCCCGCTGCAAGGCGAACCGAAGTTTGACGATCTGCTGATACGGCGTGAGCTTCGTCGGGCGCAGCTTGCGCCGGTACTACAGGTGCCATGTCGTTGCCGGCCAACACGCGTTCTTCGATGTCGCGGTCAAAATCTGCCTCAACGCCGTAAGTCGATTGCGGCGCGCCGCCTCTACTTTCCCGTGCTCTCCGGGGACAAATGGCGCTGAAGATCCATCGCGTCGTGCAGAACACGCAGAACGTCTATCACGTCTTGGTTCTGGTACTTTCCGACTCGGAACATCACGAAGTGGCGACCTTTTCTCCCATGGCGCGCCACATGGATGGACAAAATCCCCCGGCCAATTTCGGGCCGCCTTTTTGCGCCCAGGATGTTCGGGCCTTCGACAAGTGCTTCCAATGTGGCGGACAGGGTTTCGGCGTACGTGCGCGCCTGTACCTCGCCAAAATTCGCGGCTGTCCAAGCCAGGATCTGCCGTAGGTCCTTCTCCGCGGTCGCAGCGAGGCGGACGGGCCAATGACGCGCTTCGGTGATCACGCAGAGCGACTTTGCGGCACCCCTTCTGCGATCGCCTCACTTGCGATTTCGGCCAAGTGGCTTCGGATCGCATCCGGCGAATTGAAGCTACGAAAGCGGCCTGCGCCCATGTCGGCAATGCCAATGCGAGCCGCATCGCGCAGTGCCTTCAGCCTGGCCTTGTCTTCGGCTTCACGGGTCTCAACCAGGCGCAATCCATCGCGCAGCACCTCGCTGGCGTTTTGGTACCGACCCGATGCCACCAGTTGCTCGACCAGTTCCGCTTGATAGTCCGTAAGCACCACGTTGCGTGTCGGCATCGCAACCCCCTTTGAAAAGCAGTAATTGGCATAATATGCCATAAGTGAATTCGACTGTCGAATGTCGTCCTCGGTGTGCGTGAAGCTGACGATCCAGATGCCTTTATCGGCCTCCTTGATACCGACGCGCTGACCGGCGAAGACGGTGGAGATATTGATCCGTTCTGTCACCCATGTCTCAGTCCGCTCAGTTGCAAATCGAGGGCTTGGGCACACGTGCTTCAAGCCTCCGTGTTGCCTCGAATGCTGTCGCGAATGCTTCGGGACGCCGAATTGCACACAACGCGGGAAACGAGCGCATCTGGTGGCAGGACTCTTGGCCACCTTGATCATCACCACCTTTTTCTTGTCGACCGTACTGTTCGAGTGGTTTGGGTCGAATGAGGCGGTTGCCAGACTCAGAAGCCTGATCGTGCTACTCGGGCTGTTTGTTCCGGTGCCAGCGAAGACGGAAAATTCCCGAGACCGCTTGCAGGGCGGCCTCGGGAAGAGCCCGATCAGATGCGTCGATGAGTTATGGTCTGCCCTGTCCCGACAGCAACGTCAGACTGTAGTTCGCGGGCGGCTCGTGGGGCTGCCGCTCGAAGACCAAGCTCTTGACGATGCTCTGGCCGGGCAGAAGGACACCATTGGGCAGGAACACGCGCAGATACGGATCGCTGGTGCTTGTAACTCCGCTGGCGTTGCGCAGTTCGAACCCTTCGGACAGGCCCTTAACGATGATCAGCAGGTTGGTATCCACGACCGATGAGCTGTTGTTCGTGATCTTGTAGACATCCTCCTGCCGGTCGCCGTCATCCGACCCTCCGCCACCCACGCGGTTGGATTCGACCAGGGCGACGTCCACCTCCGAGGTCACATCGAGGAACTCAAGACCCTCATCTCGCCGCGACAAGGGGTCGTTGTTATCCATCGCCAAGCCGCTGATCACGAACCCGTCGATTGCGCCCAATGCGGCGAGGTCAGGACGGTACTTGGAATATGTGAGGTCGCGTTCGTTCGGCTGGAAAGTCACGGTCGTCGATCTCGCATCGTAGCGGACGAACGCAGGATCGAACAGGCCGTTCTCGAGGAAGTCGGTGAGATCATCCACTTGCCGCGCTGTAAGGCCCAGGCCGTTAGAGAAACCGGGCCCGCGGGGGTTCGTGAACCGGTCCGACAGCGCTGGCGCGGCGCCGGCCGCGGGGTCCTGCGGGATGCCGGCGTTGAAATACTCCACGACATCGCGGACCTTCGTGAACGAGCCGTTGTGGAAGAAGGTGCGGGCGTCCTTCAATTGCCGCAGCGTTACCACGCGGAACTTGAAGGCGTCGTCCTGTCGCCCGGTGATCTCCCCCCTGCCTTCGTCGTGAAAGTTCGGATCGTTTCTCGCGAGCCTGTTCAAGGCCTGGAGCGGGTGATCGCCGATCCCGACGTTGATGAAATTCTCCTCCACGAACTGACCGATCCCGGCAACGTCCGGGTCGTTGTGCTGCTTGTTGAGTATCGGTCCGCTGTGACAGGAGAAGCATCCCGCACCGCCCGCACCGTTGGCGGCAGGCGTGAAGAACAGCCTGGCGCCGCGCAGCTGCCCTTCCGTCAAAGCGCGGTTATCGCCGGCCAGAAACCGGTCGAAGGGCGTGTTCCGGGTCACGGTGGTGCGTAGGAAGGTCGCCGTTGCGCGTAAGACGGTCTGGTCGTTGATCAGGATATTTGGGTCATTCGCGGCATCGGACTGGGCGGCCTCGGCGGGAAACGCGTCCCGAAAGAGCTTGACGAAGGCCGGAATCTTCTGCAGTACAGCCGCTTGGGCCCCCAGCATCCGGTGCGCGTCCAGGAGCAACAGCGTCAGGTTCTCCTGCGCAGGGTCCCCGAACGGGTTAAGACCACGGCACGCTCGGGTGTCCACGACCGATGAACGGACAGTGGTACAGCTGGGGTCGGTGTCGGGCTCGCCGGCGAATCCTCCCAGCAGGAGCCGGTTGTTGAAAGCGAATCCGATCATGGACGGCGACTGCCGGCCCACGCTGTCCAAGGCGTCGAGACGGCCGGTTGCTTCCAGCTTCAGAAAGGGCGGCGTCTTGTCCTGCCGGGCTGGCGTCTCCACCTCGATAACGCCCGGAAGGGGCGGCTCGAGGTAGACGTCCGTCAGAGTCGGCAGTGAGTCCACCAGCGCGTCGCCGGGGAACAGGGGTGTGTCCCGCAGCTGGGGAAGAATGTCGGTCCGAGGGCGCCGGCGTACGACGAAATTCCCTTTCTCGTCGGTGTAGCCCCGTCCCTCCCCGCCAACGCTGAAGTTCAACACTGTGCCGGCTTTCCCGGCCGCTTCGCCGAGGTGACAGCTGCCGCAGGAGCCGGTCTGTTTCGTCGCCAGTACGCCGCCGAACGCCGGGTCGATTCTTGCCGTCCGAACCGGGTCGTGGAAGAGCAGCTTCCCAAGGTAGCTCTTCTCTTCGGTGGTCTGGTAGCGCGGGTTCACGGTCCCATCCGGCTGACGGGGCAGGGGAATGTCGGCATCCTTCGCCGGAACCTTCAATTTATCGATTCCGCCAACCTGCTGGTCGATGAACCGGCGCAACTGGGCGGGGCTGTTGCCGTCATCAGCGGTGGCGGCTCCGCAGCAGAACAGGAAAACAGCCAGCGCCGTGAGTGCGGGTGGCAGGTGTCCAGGTCTCATCGTGTGGCTCCCGATTGGTCGATCGTTTTCGCCGCGGCTCATTTCGGGCTTCGGCGCAGGACGCGCGGCACCTCATTCGCTGCGACGCCGCATCAGTCGCACAGACTTCGCCGGATCAGGGCAATCCGTTTTTCCCGACTCGGCCAGGCCAGCATATCGACGCACGGTCCCTCGGAAAATCACCGCCTGTTCGCCTTTTGTGATCGAGCGTTCTTTTCGTATGCGGCGTCCGAATCACGAACAAGCGTCAGTGCACTAATTCGAAAACGAGCGTCCGACCGCAAGAAAGCCGCGCATCTGTGATCGATCGGTTCCAATTGCGTGACCAAAACGTGAACAGACATCGTCAACATGCACCGTGCAAGGGAGCCGTTGGTATCGGAACGTAAGCTCGAAAGGTCATTGCCGACTATGCAGTCGTTGCAACAGCACAGTCAGGTTCCTGTGGACGATCTGGATCAAATCGTGTCAGCCTTGTACGTCAAGGGCGAAGTCGGCGCACGCTGCGGCCTTTATTCACCTTGGGACATGGCATCGGAAGAGCGGGCGGACGCGAGTTGTCACTTCGTCGTTTCAGGCCGGTGCTGGCTGAGCACGCCCAAGCTGGACGCGCCGACGCGCCTGGAGGAGGGCGACCTGCTGGTCATGCCCCGAGGCGAAGCGGTCGTCTTTGCCGATGCCGCGGATCAAGACAAGCAGCTACTCAGGCATTTCCGAGACCCTGCGGGACGCGGCTCTTGCCGATTCGTGAAGCCTGCAGGCTCGGAGGCCGCACAACTCCTGTGCGGCTACTTCCGTTTCAATGGTGACCACCCGTTCGCCGCCATGCTGCCGACCTTCATTCACGTGCGTGCCAGCGAATCACGGGACATCAACAGGCTCCGCGCCACGATGGAGTTCATGATCGAAGAAACCGCATCCCCGCGCGCCGGAGGGCAGACCGTACTTCGCCGTCTGGTCGAATTGCTCTTCATTCAGGTTTTCCGTGCCTATGCGTCGCAACCAGGCGCCTCCGTCAGCTTCCTGGCCGCACGGCAGGAGGACAAACAGGTGGCACGGACTTTGAAAGCGATGCATGAGCGTCCGGAGTACCCATGGACGGTGAATCGACTTGCGCATGAAGCGGCGCGCTCCCGGACCGCGTTTCTGGCGCGCTTCGCAAATCTCGTCGGGCAGCCGCCGTTGCGCTACCTGACATCGCTGCGCATGACCCGGGCGAAGCAACTGCTGTTGACGGGCCCCGGCAACTTGGAGCGCGTGGCCGAAGCCGTTGGCTACGGTTCGGCACAGGCGTTCGCCCGGGCGTTCAAGCGCAGCTCTGGCGTGACCCCCACGGAGTTTCGAGGGCGACATCGCACTTCGAAGCGCCTCGAGCTTCGAAGCGCTTGAACGGAAATCAACTGCTCTGCCCATTGTTGTCTAATGAGAGGAGCGGCTACCGACAATTCTGGGGAGACAGGGAAACCCATAACTCTTCCAAGCATCTGATCGAGCTTTTCGCGAGGCGCTTACACCGCCTCGGGAAGGCCTATCAACGCGACGATGGCTAAAATGTTTGTGAACATCGGGGCCAGGTGGGCGGGCCGCCTTGACCTGGTGTTCCTCCTGCTCAGGGCGGGACTTGCCTTGGCCAAGTAGCGAATGCTCGAGGGCTTCCTTCAGATGGAGCACGCAAGCGACCTGGTTATTGGGATTTTGGCATTCTCATTGCTCGCGGCACTGCTGGCCTACTTCCGGCTGACCCGCCGGCTGCGCGCATTGGCCGCAGCGGTGCATCGATTTCGCGACGGTGACTTCACGCGACCGATACGCCTGGCCTCCGCCCATGCGGCGGAGGACAGCATTGATCACCTCAGCGCAACGATCGAGCAGATGTCCGAGCGGATCGCGCGGCAATTGGAGCAGCTTCAGCATGCCCAGACGTGGCGCCTGGAGCTTCTCGCCGACGTATCGCACGATCTGCGTACGCCGCTGGCCTCGATGCAGGGTTATCTTGAACTCCTGCTCTTGAAGCATGGCGCAATGCCACTTGACGAGCAGCGCAGTTACCTTGAAATCGCGACGCGGCACGGCGAGCGCCTGGGCAAGCTCATTCGCGATCTGTTTCAGTTGTCCAAGCTAGAGGCGCACGAGATCACGCCGAAACGCGAGGCTTTTTCCGTGGCTGAACTCGTTCAAGACCTGGTGCAGAAATTTCAGCTTGCCGCCGAAAAGCGCGGCCTGAGGCTGGAGTGCCGGCTCTGCGGCCAGCCGGTTCAGGTTCTCGGCGACATCGCGATGATCGAGACTGTGCTCGAAAATCTCGTCGAGAACGCCTTGCGCCACACGCCTGCGGGCGGGAGCATCCATGTGGAAGTCGAACCCCGGGCGGGGCGGGTCGCGGTGCGCGTCGCCGATACCGGATGTGGGATCGCCAGGGAAGATGTGGCTAAGCTTTTCGACCGCTATTACCGCGTGGATCGAGCCGCAGGCCGCGATGACGGAGGTACCGGGCTGGGACTCGCGATTGTCCGGCGCATCATCGAGTTGCACGGCAGCACGATTTCGGTGGAAAGTACCCTTGGCCAGGGGTCCAAGTTCGGTTTCGATCTCGAGGTCGCCGCCAACGAGGCGGGGGCACGGCACGCTGTGTCGATCATGCCCGCCGCGCCGCGCTGAGGCGAGCGAGGGGCGTATGGCGGCAAGGGTCAGGCGACCGTGTGCTTGGTTTCGAGCTGCTGCCGCAGCAGCGTGCGCTCGAGTTCAGCGGCGGCGCGCACCGAGAAGATCCTAAATAGGGCCAGGTGCGGGAGATCGTGGCGCATCGGTTTAGCGCTCATGCATGCGAAATGTCCGATGATCTTGCCGGTCGAATCGAACATCGGCACGCCGATGTAGCTGTCACGGTCAAACTCCTTTTCGGACGGCCAAAGCTCGCACACGCCGGTCGGGCAATATACGATCTCTTTGCGATCGATCACGGCCCCGCACGAGGTACCCTCCAGATCGTATTCAAAGTTCTCCGTGAACTCGCCCCTCGAATAGTAGGCCAGGGTGCGCGCGCGTAGCGGCGGATCGCCGACGCAGAGGCAGACGAGGTTGTCGCGAGTACCCAATATCGTCGAGAGGCTGCGCATCAGGGCCTGAAAGAAGCTCTCACCGGATACTGCGGAGAGACCCTCGGCCGCTTGGATGAGAGCGATCTCGATCTGCTTGCGTGCATGTATGTCGTTGTCCATCACGATCAGACGATACGGCGTGCCGGAGGCGTGGCGGATCGCCGTCCCGCGGGAATGAACCCACCGGTAATTGCCGTCGCCTTGCCGCAGCCGATACTGTTCGTCGAAACGCGGCGCCGTCCCGCTAAGATAGTTCTCCAGGTACTGAAGTACCGCCGCTCGCTCGTCGGGATGGAGCAGAGCCCGCCAATCCTCTACGCCCTGCATGGGCGCCTTGGCCAGGCCGAGCATCGCCTTCCAACGCAACGAAAAGTCGACCGAGCCGCTTTCGATGTTCCATTCCCAGATGCCGTCGTTGGCACGCTCGACGGTCAGCGCATATCGATCCTCCAAGTCTCGTACGGTCTGTCCCAACGCCTTGCGGCGTGAGCGCTCCTCGCTCAGCTCGCTCTCGTATTGCTCCATCCGGTCCCGCAACCGATTCAGGCCCGCTGCCAATTCGCGCATTTGTCCCGAGGGTCCATCCACCGGCGCCCCGGGCGAACCACTCCGAGCCAGGCTCTGCGTCATTTGCAGAAGGCTGCGCAGGGGCCGCAAGACGAGCACTTCGACATTAGTCGCCATCACCCCCAACAACAACAAAAGTAAACCGAATAGCCAACCCGGTGCGAGAGGCGTGGTCTTGCCGAATGCGAACGCGTACGTCCCAAGGACCAGCACGAAGGCGCATGGAGGGAGCAACAGCCTGGTTCGCAAGCTAAGTGTCATCTTGATTTTCGGACCTTTGCGCTTGCTTTCCGCTGAAATGAGATTCTACGCCGCACCTAAATCACTCCCAGCTACCGGGTCCTAGGCAGGCACTGACAGCGCACCCTGCAGCGGTAAACTGAATGTGAAGCGGGTGCCGGACTTCTCATCACTTTGGACTTCGATCGTGGTCTCATGCAATTCAAGAATCCGCTTGGTGATCGCCAACCCGAGCTCGGCTCCGCCTGAGGTCCCCGTTCGCCCGTTCGCGCCGCGGTAGAAGCGATCGAATATGAAGGGTAGCTCGGCGCTCGGGATGCCGGGCCCGCTATCGGATACCTGCGCGAAATGGCGGTGGCCCTCCTGATGGAGGCGCACGCAAACCTGGCCGCCGGGCGGCGTCTGACGGATCGCATTGCTGATCAGGTTATCCAGCACGCGTTCGATCAAGCCCAGATCCGCCCGCACGAAGGGCGGGTGGGGAACCGCTTCAAGGCGCAGTTCGATGCGTTTGCTTTCGGCGGCCAGCCTGAATTTCTGTAAGACGTCGGCCGCCAGTTCGGCGAGCGAGAAGGCCTCTCGCTCCAGCGTCATGCCTTTGAAGTCAAGTTTGGCCAACTCGAACAGCTCGTCGATCAACGTGGCCAAGTGCTCGCTCTGCCGAACGGCGATGCCGAGGTACTCGTCGCGTTGATCGGGCCTCAGCGAATCGCTCTTGGCGGAGAGCAGCTCGAGATAGCCGCGCATCGACGCCAGCGGAGTGCGCAGGTCATGCGACACATTGGCGATCAGGTCTCGCCGAAGATAGGAGTTCTCCGCTTCGAGGCTGCCGCACAATTGCTCGACCTGTGCCAGCGCGGTGCTGAGTTGCTCCTGTGCTTGCCGCCGCGCCTCGATGTCCCGCTTCATCACGTCGAATAGGCGGGCGCTTTCCAGCGAAGCGACCGCCTGCGCGGCAAGGACGCGCAACGTGCGCAAGCGCTGATGTGTGAATATCGCCGCGGCGCGTCGGTGTTCGAGATAAAGAACGCCGATGGTGCGTCCCTGCCTCTGGACCGGCAGGCAGGCCACCGAGCGGGGCCGGTGCCGGGCGACATAGGGGTCGTTGCCGTACTGCTCGTCGGCGTCGGCCCGCGCCAGGACCACGTCGTCGCCGGTGCGCCGGACGTAATTGACGATTCCCGCCGGAACCCTTTGGGAGCGCTCCAGCGCGATGCCGTCCTCGGGGTTCGCTTGCGCGTCGGCAATCGCCGCGCCCGCGTGGACGATCGGCCCGCTTTCCGTTTCCAAAATCAAGGCGCCGCGCTCCGCGCCGGCGTTCTCGATCGTGATGTGCAGTAGCCTCGCGAAGAGCTCCTGCAGTTCGATTTCGCCGGCGATGGCCTGCGTGGCCTTGATCACGCTGAAAAGATCCAGACCGTCTGCCAGGTCCGCCGCAGCCGGCTCGATCGACCCGGCCGGATGCGGCGCCTGCGGGTCACGCGAGCCGACATCGTCCGTTTCGTGACCTGCCGGCGCCAGTATCGGGTACTGCCTCGCCATGGCATCGGACTTCGCGTCCGCGCCCCATCGCGCGTAGCACTCGCGTGCCCGGGCGAGGTGAATCGACGCCATGCTGTTTTGCCCGCGCTGCAGATAATGCCGCCCCAGTAGCTCGTGTGCCAGCGCCCGATAAGGGATCAGCGGCCGGCCGGAGGTGAACTCGATCGCTTCGGCGTAGAGCGCGATCGCGTCGCGATCGCGTCCTTCAATGCGGGCGATCTCGGCCTCGAGCAATTGAGCTTGGCTTAGGAAGTTCTCGGCGCAGTGTGCGGACTTCGTCTGATAGGCGGTCTGAACCCGTTTGAGTCGCACGAGCCATTGTGTGCGTTCATCTGCCGAGACCCGATCGATATTCGCCGCCAGTGCGATGCCATGCCAAAAATCGCAGATCAGCGGCCACACCGTGCCGGGCATGTGCGCCACGAGAGGCGACGCGCGCTGGGCCGCCTGCAAGGCCTGCTGAGGGCTGCCGAGCAATGTGGTGAGATGGAGTCGCGCCACTGCGTGGATGCCGCCGAAGAACGGGTTGTCGCCATAGGTACGCACGTAGGCGTCCTCGTCGAGCGTCTCATCGGTCAGCGACAGCGGATCGACCGTGCGTCCCTGCAGCGCGCGCACCCAGTTCAGGATCAACCGAACCGAATCGGCGAACCCGGTGTTCTTCAACTTCTCAATCAGCGCGACACTCGGTGAGTAGTCGCGGACGAAGCGGGCCAGGTCCTGAGTGGCAACAATGGCAGCCCACAGCTCGGTGCCTGCGCCATACGCGGCGTACAGGAAATCCCCGCTTTCCAGTCCGCTGCGGAAGGCCTCGCGCGCGTAAGGCAGGCAGGTGCTGAACGGCTGGCACCAGAAGTTCACATGCGCGTGAAACTGCTGGTAGATCTTGGCGCGCCGCCGAGCGTCCTCGAATCGACGATTCACCGCCAGCGCCAGCCGGCCGAATTCGTAGGCGGCGGCGTACTCGCCGCGCACGGGCCCGACGGTGATCGCGTGCGTGACGTAGCCGTAAGCGGATTCTTCGATATTGCCGTGGGTCAGCGAAAGGCGGACCAGTGTCGCGGAGATCAGGCGGGCCAGCGTCGCATCGCCGAGGATGTAAGCGGCCGACCAGATGTCCGTCAGCATCACCATGACCATCCGGTGCTGCGGATCGGTCATCGTCGGCAGGTCGACCAGCGCCGCGATCTCCCGCCCGCCCCGCAGCGAGTCGATCTGCGCGATTTCACGCTCGAGCGCGTCCTGTTTTTTGGACTCCTCATCCGGGAACGACACCCCCAGCAGCGCCAGGCCTTCGCGGGCGCTGGCCAGCGCCTCGGCGTATTTCGCCAAATTCTCGTACTGCACGCTGCGCAGGCGCGCCACTCGCGCCAGGTCGATCGCGCTGCGTGCGTGACCGGTCAGCGTGTCCAAGGCGCTTAGCGCGTTGTCAAACTGCCCGCACAGGTACAGGCTTTCGGCCGCCTCCAGGTGCAGGTCGAAGATCAATTCGTAGGCGCCCGTCCATTCTGCGGCGTCGATCAGCCCCGCCCCCACCAGGAAGTGCTGAAGCGCGGTGTCGTGCGCCGTCGATGACTTGGCGCGGCGGCCAGCGGCCAGGTTCAGGGTCGCCAGGTCGCGCCGCTCGATCGTGTCATGCACGAGGCTACGCCCCAGATTCAGGTGGTGTACCACTTCGAACAGCGCCGGCCCCAGTTGCTCCGTTGTCGCGCCCGATCGGAGCAGGCGGCCCACCGTCAGGTGCACCATCTGGCGCCGATCGGCCGGGATCAGCGCGTAGGCCGACTGTTGCACCCGGTCGTGGAGAAATGCGTAAGCCTCCGGTGTTTCGATCCCGACCGCAGAACCTCCGCCGATCGGCGCCGCGGCCTTGACGATCAGGCCTTCGGCGATGGCCGGCTCCAGGTCTTCGGCAGTCCTCGCCGGCGACTGCTCGATGACGATCGCGAGCGTCTTGCGGTCGAACCGATTGCCGATGCACGCGGCCAACGTCAACGCATATTGCGAATTCGGCGGTAACTGCTGGATTCGGCGCGTCATCAAGTCGATCACATTGTCGGTGAGCGGCAGACCGGCGATCTGCTCGATGCCGTAGACCCATCGTCCGCGTTCGCCGTCGAATTGCAGGTGTCCTTCGCGCTCGAGCAGCTTCAGGAACTCGATGACGAAGAAAGGGTTGCCGCCGGTCTTCTCAAGAACGAGACGGGCCAGCGGCGCCGCATCCGAGGCGCCCGTTTGCAGGGTGTCGGCGACCAGCTGGTTCAGATCGGCCAGGCGCAGCGGCCCCAGCGAAATGCGATTTAGCGTGATGCCGCCGGCGGCCAGTGTGGTCAGGGCCCGGGCCAAATGTGGCGAGGCATCCAACTCGTGATCGCGGTAGGCACCCATCAAAAGCGTGCCGCGAATCTCGGAGCTGGTGAGCAGCGGCGCCAGCAGCCCCAGCGTGGCGGCATCGGCCCACTGCAGATCGTCGAGGAACAGGACGAGCGGGTGTTCAGGCTGTGCCAGCGCCGCCACGAAGTTCTGTATGACCCGCTGAAAGCGGTTTTGCGCCTCGATGCTTCCTAGTTCGATCGGTATTGGCTGTGCACCGACGATGAACTCCAGTTCCGGCATCACAGCAACCAGCACCCCGCCGTTGCTGCCGAGGGCGGACCCCAGCTTTTCACGCCACGACGCCAGCTGCGTTTCGCTTTCGGTCAGCAGTTGGCGAACCAGGCCCCGGAAGGCCTGAATCAGCGCCCCGAAAGGCACGCCCCGCGCGACCTGATCGAACTTGCCCGACAGAAAATAGCCCTTGCGGCGAACGATCGGCTTGTACAACTGCTGGATCAGCGCCGTCTTGCCGATACCGGAATAGCCTTCGACCAGAAGCAGCGTGCCGCCGCTACGTCCGAGGCAGGCTTGCTCGAACGCTTGCAGCAGCGTATGCACCTCGCGCTCGCGACCGTAGAGCTTCGAAGAGATGACCAGGCGCTCGCCGATGTCTGTTCGCCCCAACTCGAACGGCGCAATCTGTCGGTGCGCCGACCAATCGCGTAAACATGTCGCGAGGTCCTGAGACAAGGCTCGGGCCCCCTGGTAGCGCTCCTCTGGCGTCTTCGCGAGCAGTTTCATTACCAGCTCCGAGACGACCTCCGGGATAGCGGGGTCGACACTCGACGGCGCGCGCGGGATGCCGGCGATGTGCCAATGGATCACCTCCAGTGCGTCTTTGGATTGGAACGGAGGTGCACCGGTGAGCAGTTCATACAGCACCACCCCCAGGGAATACAGATCGCTGCGCTGATCGACGCCGCAGTCCAAACGGCCAGTCAGCTCCGGCGACAAATAGGTCAGGTACGCCGGCGATCCGGTGGCGACCAAGGGCTGTGCCGAATGGGGAGCGATGGGGCTGGGGCTGGCCTGGCTGAAATCGATCAGCCACGCGCGAGAGCCATCGGCGCCGAGCAGAATCGTGTCGGGCCGGATCCCGCGGTGGACGATCCCCTGGCCATGCAGCTCGGCCAGAGTTGCCGCAACCTGAAGGCCGACGCTGAGCGCAACGTCCACCGCCAGGGCTCCCGACTTGAGCCGCTCGGACAGCACTTCCCCGCCGGGATCCTCCATCAGCATCGCCGCGGGCGGAGGCGATTCGACCATCCGCGGCAGCAGCGTTACAGCGCTGGACAGTGCCGAGGCGATCGCGAATTCACGGCGCAACGGCCCCGGGTCGGCCCCGGTTTCGCGGCATCGCTTCAGCAGCACCGAAGCACCGGTACTGGTGCGCCGGCCACGCAGCAGCTCGAACCGCCCGCAAGCGCCAAGCGGCGTCAGACACGAGAAGTCGGACTTCATGCAACCCCTGTAGAGCGGTCGCCTGTAAGGAAAGGCACCAAGCGGCGACCGATCCGTACTCTAGCGCTGCTTCAAGGCGCAGGGAGCGCTGTTATCAATACGTGACTTTTCGTGGACCTTGCCGTGAAGCGCGCTGCTCAGAATTCGGCCCGGTGTGGTTGCCGATGGGCTGTGGCAATGCCCGGGCACCACCCGATTTCGCAACCCTTTTCAGGAGGAATCAAATGAGCAACACCGTCCCTTCGCTCCACTGGTCTTATTCGTCCATCCGCCCGCGCCTGGCCAAGAGCGCATTGGCTTTTGGCGCGCTGTTTGTCGCCGCTGGCCTTGCCTTCGCTGGCGAATGCCCGTCCGACAAGCGCGTTCCCGATGGCCAAGGCCAGAAGGCCGGCCCGACCGCCCCGGTCGGCGTGACCGACGTGGTGCGGTCGACGACCGACCTGTCCAAGGAGCCCGCCGCCATCGCGGGCCGCCAGTTCCGGCGCAGATGGATTCGCACATGATGTGACCTGAGGGCGACAGCCGGGCGCGGTGCCCCTTCGGTGGCCCGTGCTCCGCGCCTGCGTCCGCAGTCTCGTTCAGACGAACCAGGAAGGGAACCTCCAAATGATTGTACGTACTCGCCAGCTCGCCACGACGTTGTGGTTGAGCTTCGCTTTGCTTGCCGGACCGGCCGCTCTCGCGCAGGCCGCCCCGTCCGACGATGGCGTGGTCAAGGTCCGAAGCGCCTATTCCGTTGATGAAACCATCGCCCGCATCCGCAAGGACATCGCCGACAAGGGCATCATGTTCTTCCAGGCCATCGACCAGGCCAAGCTCGCGGCCGATGCGGGCATCACGCTTCGGCCGTCGACGCTGCTTGTGTTCGGAAACCCGCCGCTCGGTACTCAGTTCCTCACCTCGAATCCGTACTCGGGTCTTGATTGGCCGGTGCGGCTGCTGGTGCTGCAGGACGAAACCGGTGCCGTGTGGGCCGTCTACACCGACTTCGCCTGGATCGCGCGGCGCCACCACATCGTGGACCGCACCCAGCAGTTCGCGATGGCTACCGGCGTGGTCGAGTCGATCACCTCAACCGTGCGCGCGCGATAAAGCGGCCAACGCCGACAAAAAGGGGGAGCGCATGTCCAGTGGTTTTGACGCCGTTGTCATCGGCAGCGGCCAGGCGGGGCCCTCTCTGGGCGCGCGCCTGGCGGCAGCCGGCATGAAGGTCGCACTGATCGAGCGCGAGCACCTGGGCGGGACCTGCATCAATGACGGGTGCATGCCGACCAAGACGCTGGTCGCCAGCGCCCGCGCCGCTCATATCGCGCGTAACGCAGCCCGGTACGGGGTGACGCTCGGCGGCGAAGTCGGCGTGGACATGAAGGCGGTCAAGGCGCGCAAGGATCGCATCGTGAACGAATCAGTCCAGAGCCTGACCACTTGGCTGAGCGGCCTTCCGAATCTGACGCTGATCCGCGGTCATGCGCGATTTGTCGGCTCCCACACGGTCATGGTCGACGGCCAGACGCTCGAGGCGCCCCGGATCTTCATCAATGTGGGGGGCCGCGCGCAGCTGCCCGACTGGCCGGGCATCGAGAACGTGCCGGTGCTGACCAACACCTCGATCATGGAGCTCGATACGCTGCCCGAGCACCTGGTCGTGGTGGGCGGCAGCTACATCGGCCTCGAATTCGCGCAGATATACCGCCGCTTCGGCTCCAAGGTGACGGTGCTGGAATACGCGGACCGGCTGATCGCGCGCGAAGACCCCGAGGTATGCAGCGAGGTCCAGGACATCCTCGAACGCGAGGGCGTACAAATCCACCTGAACGTGCGCGGTGCCGGGGTCTCGGTATCAAAGGCCGATGGCCGCATCCAGGTCGCGTTGCACTCGGGCGGCACGCCGCTGTCGATCGAAGGCAGCCATCTGCTGGCCGCGGTGGGGCGGCGGCCGAACACCGATGATCTGGGGCTCGACCGCGCTGGCATCGCCACCGACGGGCGCGGCTTCATCACGGTCGACGCCCAGCTTCGGACCAACGTCCCCGGGGTGTGGGCGCTGGGAGACGTGAACGCGCGCGGCTCGTTCACGCACACGTCCTACAACGACCACGAGATTGTCGCAGCGAATTTGCTCGACGGCGATTCGCGCCGCATCGACGACCGGATCCCGGCCTATGCGCTTTTCATCGATCCCCCCCTCGGGCGTATCGGCATGACGGAGGCCGAGGTGCGGTCTAGCGGCCGTCCGGCGCTGGTCGGCGTCATGCCGATGACGCGCGTGGGACGCGCGCGGGAGCGCGGCGAAACACAGGGCTTCATGAAGGTG
>VBCK01000047.1 GCA_005882215.1 Betaproteobacteria bacterium
CTACGGCGACCAGGTTCTGATACCAGCGATCCTTGTAATCCACGAGAAAGATGGCGGCATTGAGCTGGGCCCCGTGCGGCAGCCTGGACTTCACTCCCAATTCGTAGCTGGTCGCGGTTTCCGGGCGGATCGTGGTGATGGCCAGGTTTTGCTCCGACAGGTCGCCGGGCTGGAAGCCGCGCGCAACCGTGCCGTAGATGTTCGTGCCAGGATTGAACTTGTACTGGATCGACGCACGCGGCGATATCTTGTTTGCGCTCAGATTTTGCGGCGCGAAGATGCGCAGGCCGCTCCCGTCTGATGGTAGGTTTCGCGCGTGCAGGTCGCTGCTGTAGTTCTCGGCACGCAGTCCGAGCTCGTACTGCCAACGGCCCACGTAATAGGTGGCATCGCCGAACACGGCATACTGCTTTTGAACTTTGTTCTGGACATCGTAATCGAAAGGTAGGGTGCCATCCGTATTTGGTCCACAACAAGTCGTGGGCGTCAGAGTGACAGGATCCCCGTTGTAGTTAAGGTCGCTGTTCGTGATATCCGTCTTGTGCCGCTGAACGAATACGCCTACCAGCCAATCCAGGTTCGAGTGAGCCGCCGACGCCAGGCGGAATTCCTGGCTCAGGACCCGGTGGTCCTGGTTTTGGAACAGCAGGTCGAGCGGGATCGGCTTCTTGGTGAAGTCCGTTATGCCGCGGTTGTAGGACCAGAACTGCGCCGTGATCGAGTTGAACGTAAGGCCATTGTCCAACTGATGGTCGACCTGCAGCGTCGTCGAGAAGATCTTGCGGATGAACGACGGAATGAAATAGTCGTCGACCGAGTACCGGTAGGTGTCTGCCGTGTACGGCTGCAAGGGCGCGTTGAATTGGTTGATCTTGTACTGCAGATTCTCGTTTTGCGAGTTGTAGCTTTCGGCGTTGAAGGAAAGGCGAACTTCGGTCGTATTCTGGGGCTCCGCCAGGAGCACCAGGCGACCGCCGCGTTCCTGCGACGCGCCGATGGTCTCGTGATGGTACGTATCCCAGATGTAGCCATGATGGTAGTCGTCATAGACGCTGAGCCGCATGCCCAGCTTGTCGGCAAGCGGCCCGGAGATCGCGGCCGCGGCATTCAAGGTCTTGCGATTGCCGATTTCTCCGGTCACCTCGTTCTGCCAGGTAGACGTCGGGTCCTTGGTCACATATTTGATCGCGCCCCCGATGTTGGCGCCACCATACAAGGTGCCTTGCGGACCCTTGAGGATTTCGATGCGCGCGATATCCATCGGCCTCACCGTCTGGCCTTCGAACAGCTGCACGTCGTTCATGTAGAAGCCGACGCCCTGCACCAGTTCGAAGGAACCCACGCCGCGCATCACGACGGCCGGGGAGTTGTCGTGTGCCTCGAAGATGTTCAGGTTCGATACCCTCGAGCCGATGTCGTCCAGCTGGGTGATGTGGGCCTCCTTGATGACCGATTCCGAAATCACGTCAACCGACGCCGGGATGTCCTGGATGCTTTCCCTGCGCTTGCGCGCCGTGACGACGATCTCTTCGGTCTGGTTCTCGGGGGCGCTTGCCGGCGGCGTTGCGGCAGCCGGCGCGGTCGCGGGCGGGGCGGCGGGCTGGTTCGTGACGGAAGGCGTGGGGCTCTCCTGGGCGCGCGCCGCCGGATTGCCGAAACCGAACGCCGCACCCACCAGGAGCGTGACCGCACCCCCTCGTAGCCTCGGTCCCAGGTCTGCCCCCACTGCGGCCATTCGACTTAGAACTTCGCGCATACTGCCTCCTCGCCGCTCGTTTTTTGAACGTCTTCGACCGACCTCGATCGGGTCGATGCGTACTTCTTTACCGGCCTCGGCTGAACAGGTGCGGCGCATGCCGCCGCAGGAATTCCCGCCCAGGCACACGCACCCTCGCTGCGGCGGACGTCAATGCAGTCGGCTGCATGAAGTGGACCCAAAAAAGCGGAATCCACGCCACGACATCCGGCTTCGACGACCGGGTTTTCTCAATAGACATGCAGCGCGGACCGCAAATAACCTGCAAGCGGTTGCATATTCGTTGCGAAACTCGATGCTGTCAAGGAATTGCGATGTTGCGGCGCGATTGCGACCGCGCACACGCCTGCCGTCTGCGCGCTGCGGCATGCAGCCCGCCGGGACGCCGGGAAAGACCGTGTCAGCCTTCTTGGCGCGAGCCGCGGGGGGGTGCGGCGGTGGATCCGCGCACCATCAGCTCCGGCGCGAGCGTTACGCGCACGGGCTTGGTGTCGGGTGCCGCGAAGCGCTCCAGCAGCAGCTGCGCGGCCTTGCGGCCCATCTCGCGGTGCTGGATGCGCACGGTGGTCAGCGGCGGATTCACCATGTCGACCAGGGGAATGTCGTTGTGACCGACGATGGACACGTCCTGCGGGCAGCGCAGCCCGAGCGCCGCCAGGCAGTCGTAGCAGCCCAGCGCGATCAAGTCGTTCGCCGCCACGATGGCCGTGATGGAGCGGTAGCGTTTGAGCAGTTCGGCGCACGCGACACGGCCCGCCCCGCGCGTGAATTCGGCCGCCTCCACCATGTGGCTGTTCGCGATACGGTTGCGCTGCGCCGCCAGCTGGAAACCCTGCGAGCGCGCGAAGCCGGTGGCAAGGTTGTTGGGCCCCGCCACGTGGCCGATCTTGCGGTGGCCCAAGCCCACCAGGTGGTCGACGGCCATCTGCATCGAATAGAAGTCGTCGTTCACGACCTCCGGCGCGAGCCGGTGATCCTCGGAACGGTTTACCAGCACGACGGGGACGTGCTCGAGGATGCAGCGGCGCACGACCTGGTCGTCCCGGCTGGCGGTGGCCACCACCAACCCGTCGACCTGGCGCTCGAACATCTGCTCGAGCACGCGCTCGCGGTCGGCCGCGCTGCCCGCGGCATTGGCAATCAGCGCCGCGTAGCCCTCGGCCGCCAGGCGCTCCTCGATCCCCCGGATGATGGGCGGGAAGACCGCGTTCTCGATGTCCGGCAGCAGGATGCCGACGACATGCGAGCGCCCGCTGGTCAGCGCGGACGCCAGCTTGTTCGGGCGATAGCCCACCGCCCGCGCCGACTCAATGACCCGCACCACCGCCTCGTCGCTGATGAGGTGGCGCGCCTCCGGATTGAGCGCGCGCGAGACCGTGGAGATATTGACGTGCGCATGCGCCGCGACGTCGCGGATCGTCACCCGCGAGGCTGGCTTCGTGCGCGCTGGCCTTTTCATTGCACGGATATTGTAGCCACCCGCTGTTCCGGGCGCCGCAAACGGTGCGCCTCGCCGGGCACCGGTAAATCGTTGACAGCTCTTGGCGCCCGACTTAGTATGGCTATCGGCGTGCAGCCGTTTGCATAGCTCTTTGCAACGCATTTCCGCAAGCCGGCCAGCCCGTTCGCGGGATGGATCGCCGTGATTTCGCCGCCGGCGCCGGACCACGGACCGCGGCTTTAGCCGAGGGCAGCTGCAATGACCCACGAGCACGACCACCGCGGGCACGACCATCAGCACGGTCACGATGAGCTCTGCGCCGGCAGCGCCAGCCGCGACCCGAAGATCATCCTGCCCGGCGACATCGATCCGCATCACCGCTGGGACCGCCCGATTCAGGCGCCCGGCCAGATGCAGGTCGATTTCGAAGAACGCGTGAATTTCCGCCGCCTGCACGCCTACCGCCTGGCGCGCGTGCGCCAGGCGCTCGCCCGCTCGGATCTGGGCGCGCTGCTGAGCTTCGACCAGCACAACATCCGCTACACGACGAGCACGGTCATCGGCGAGTGGGCCCGCGACAAGCTGACGCGCTACTCGCTGCTCACCGGCAACGGCGACCCGTATGTCTGGGACTTCGGCTCCGCGGCCAGGCACCACCGGCTGCACGCCCCCTGGCTGCACCAGGACCACTGCAGGGCGGGGCTGCTGGGCCTGCGCGGCGCGGTGCATTCGGACGCCGGCCTCTTCAGCCGCGCCGCCGAGGAGATCAAGTCCATCCTGCAGGCCGAAGGCGTTGCCGACACACCGCTGGGCGTCGACGTCATCGAGCCGCCCATGATGTTCGCGTTGCAGAAGGTGGGCATCGAGGTGCGCGACAGCCAGCAGGTCATGCTGGAGGCGCGGCAGCTCAAGAGCAGCGACGAGATCACCCTGCTCAACATGGCCGCCTCGATGGTCGACGGCGTCTACCAGGATATCTACGAGGCGCTCAAGCCGGGCGTGCGCGAAAACCAGGTGGTCGCACTGGCCAACAAGCGCCTCTACGAAATGGGCTCGGACTGCGTCGAGGCCATCAATGCCATTTCCGGCGAGCGCTGCTGCCCGCACCCGCACAACTTCACCGACCGGCTGATCCGTCCCGGCGACCAGGCCTTCTTCGACATCATCCAGTCGTTCATGGGCTATCGCACCTGCTACTACCGCACCTTCAGCGTCGGGCGCGCGTCCGAGCCGCAGGTCACCGCCTACCAGCGGGCGCGCGAGTGGATGGACCGCGCCATCGAACTGATACGTCCCGGCGTGACGACCGACAAGATCGCGCAGGCGTTCCCGAGCTGCGACGAGATCGGCTTCGAGACCGAGATGGCGGCCTTCGGCCTGAACTTCTGCCACGGCCTGGGGCTGGGCCTGCACGAGCGGCCCATCATCTCGCGGCTGACCTCGCTGGAGGACCCCATGGAACTCACCGCCGGCATGGTCTTCGCGGTGGAAACCTACTGTCCCGCGACCGACGGCGTATCGGCGGCACGGATCGAGGAGGAAATCGTCGTTACGCCGCGCGGCGCGCAGGTCATCAGCCTGTTCCCCGCGCAGGAACTGCCCATCGCCAACCGCTACTGAGGCCCGGCCCGCCGCCGTGCGCCCGCCGCGGGCGTGCGCACCGATGCCCCTGGCCCTTGCGTCGATGTCTGGAGAAGGCAAGAAACCCATGAGTGAGAGCACCCGCAAGGCCCCGGAAGCGGCCCTCCCCCCGGAAACCCGCCTCGCGCTCTACCGGCTGCTGGTCGAGTTGCGCTACACGGAGAAGCGCGCGTACGACCTCTTCCTTCAGAACCTGATCAAGGGCACCAGCCACCTGGCGCTGGGCCAGGAGGCGGTCGCCGCCGGCTTCGGGTACGCAATGCAGAAGGACGACTACACCTTCTGCACCTACCGCGGGCACCACCACACGCTGGCGCGCGGCGCCTCGATGACCGGCGTGCTCGGTGAACTGATGGGGCGCGAGTGCGGGCTGCTCGCGGGCAAGGGCGGCTCCATGCACCTGACGAGCGTCGAGCATGGCGTGATGGGCTCGTACGCGATCGTCGGCAGCCACCTGCCGATCGCCGCTGGCGCGGCCTGGTCGGCACAGTACCGCGGCACGCGCCAGGCTGCGGTCGCCTTCTTCGGCGACGGAACCACCAACATCGGGGCGTTCCACGAAGCGGTCAACCTGGCGGCCGTGTGGAAGCTGCCGGTCGTCTTCGTGTGCGAGAACAACCTCTACATGGAGTACACGCCGATCCGCAGCGTGACCGCGGTCGAGCACCCCGCCGCCGACCGGGCCGGGGCCTATGGCCTGCCGCCCATCATCGTCGACGGCAACGATGTCGAGGCCGTGTATCGCACCGCGCTCGAGGTGCTGGGCCGGGCGCGCGACGGCGAAGGCCCGTCGATCGTCGAATGCAAGACCTACCGGCACAGCGGGCACTCGCGCGCCGACCCGGCCAAATACCGGCCGCCGCAGGAGCTGCAGGCCTGGCTGGAGCGCGATCCGCTGCCCACCTACCGGCGGCGCCTGCTCGCCGATGGCGTGCCCGAGGCAACGCTCGAGGCGATCGAGCGCGCCGTCATGGCGCAGGTCGAGCAGGCCACCGAGACCTGCAAGGCCTCCCCGGCACCGGCCATTGCCACCGCGTTTACCGATCTCTGGGCCGATGGAGGAACAGCATGGCGGAACTGAGCTATCGCGACGCCGTCGCGGCGGCCATCGCCCAGGAGATGGAACGCGACGAACGCGTGGTGTTCCTCGGCGAAGACATTGCCGGGGCCGGCGGGGTATTCAAGACAACGGTCGGATTGCTGGACCGGTTCGGCCCGCGCCGCGTACGCGACACGCCGATCTCGGAGCTGGCGATCCTGGGCGCGGCGATGGGCGCGGCCATGACCGGCCTGCGGCCCATCGCGGAAATCATGTTCTCGGACTTCCTCGCGTGCTGCTGGGACTACGTCGCCAACGAGATTCCCAAGATGCGCTACATGACCAACGGGCAGTTCACGATGCCGCTGGTCATCCGCACCGCCAACGGCGCGGGGTCCCGATTCGGCGCGCAGCATTCCCAGAGCGTCGAGAACTGGGCCATGGCGATCCCGGGCATCAAGGTCGTGGCCCCGTCGAACCCGGCGGACGTCAAGGGCCTGCTGGCCGCGGCCATCCGCGACCCGGATCCGGTGCGCTTCTTCGAGCACAAGTCGCTGTACGCGATGAAGGGGGAGGTGCCCGAGGGCGAACACGTCGAGCCGCTGGGCAGCGCCAAGGTATTGCGCCTCGGCGGCGACATCACCATCGTCGCGCTGGCTGCGATGGTGCCCCGTGCGCTCCAGGCGGCGCAGATACTGGCCGCGCAGCACCGCATTGCGGCCACGGTGATCGACCTGCGCTCGCTGGTGCCGCTGGATACCCAGACCGTGCTGGCCGAGACCATCCGCACCGGGCGCCTGTTCACGGTCGAGGAAAATCCGCGCCTGTGCGGATGGGGCGCCGAGATATCCTCGATCGTCACCGAGGAGTGCTTCTACGACCTCGACCAGCCCGTGGTGCGGATCACCACGCCCCACATTCCACTGCCCGCGGCCGACGCCCTCGAGGATGCCGTCGTCCCGTCGGTGCAGCGCATCGTCGAGGAGGTGCTGCGCGCCGCCGACTTCCGTCCCCGGAGCGCCGATGGGATATAGCCTCGCGGCGGTCCTCAAGGGCCTGTACATCCGCGGGGTCTGGCGCCCGGCGCACGACGGCGCCCGGCTCAGCGTGATCGACCCGGCGACCGAGCAGACCATCGCGGAGGTCGCCGACGCCGGCGAGAGCGACGCCCTGGATGCCGTCGACGCCGCCGCCGCCGCGGGGCCGGCCTGGGCGGCGCGGCCGCCGCGCGAGCGCGGCGAGATCCTGCGGCGCGCCTTCGAACTGATCATCCGCCACCGCGACGCCATCGCCCGCCTGATCACGCTCGAAAGCGGCAAGGCGCTGGCCGAGGCCCGCGGGGAGGCGACCTACGCGGCCGAATTCCTGCGCTGGTACTCGGAAGAGGCGGTGCGCGCCCAGGGCGAGATCGGCACGGCACCGTCGGGCGCCAACCGCATGATCATCCTGCGCCAGCCCGTCGGCGTGTGCGTCTTCATCACACCCTGGAATTTCCCGGCTGCGATGGCCACGCGCAAGATCGGCCCGGCACTGGCGGCCGGCTGCACCGTCGTGCTCAAGCCTGCCAAGGAAACGCCGCTGACCGCGCTGGCCATGGCCTCGGTGTTCGAGGAAGCGGGCGTGCCCCCCGGCGTGGTCAATGTCGTGCCCTCGCGGCGCTCCTCGAAGATCGTCGCCGCGATGCTGCGCGACCCGCGTGTGCGCAAGCTGTCGTTCACGGGCTCGACGCAGATCGGTCGTGTGCTCCTGGCCCAGGCGGCCGAAGGGATCGTGAAGTGCTCGATGGAGCTGGGCGGCAATGCACCCTTCCTGGTGTTCGCCGACGCGGACCTCGACGTTGCCGTCGCCAGCGCGATGGTCGCCAAGCTGCGCAACGGCGGCGAATCGTGCACCGCGGCCAACCGCTTCTACGTGCAGACACCGGTGGCGGAGGAATTCGCGCGCCGCTTCGCCTGGGCGATGGCCACCGTGAAGATCGGGCCGGGGCTGGACGACGGCGTGCAGATGGGGCCCCTGGTCAATGCGGCCACACGCGACAAGGTCGCCGAGCTCGTTGCCGACGCACGGGATCGCGGCGGCCGCGTGCTCGCCGGCGGCAAGGCGCCGGCGCGCGCCGGCTTCTTCTACGAACCCACCGTGATCGCCGGTCTGCCGACCGGCGCGCGCGCCTTCCACGAGGAGATCTTCGGGCCGGTGGCGCCGATCGCGAGCTTCGATTCGGTTGACGAGGCGGTGGCGCTGGCCAACGACACCGAGTTCGGGCTGGTGTCCTTCGTGCATACGCGCGACCTGGCCAAGGCGCTGGCGGTTGCCGAGCGCATCGAATCCGGAATGGTCGGCATCAACCGGGGCGTGGTATCCGATCCGGCCGCGCCGTTCGGCGGATGGAAGCAGAGCGGCATCGGGCGCGAAGGCGCCCACGAGGGGCTGCTCGAGTACCTGGAAACGAAGTACATCGCGGCCAGCTGGTGACCGGGGACGAGGCGATGGACATCATCATGCCGCAACTGGGGGAGACCGTTGTCGAGGGGACGGTCGCCCTGTGGCACAAGAAACCGGGCGACACGGTCGCCGCTGACGAGTCGCTCTTCGAAGTCGAGACCGAGAAGGTCACCATGGAGATTGCGTCGCCGGTGGCCGGAATAGTCCGCGAGATACTGGTTCCGGCCGGCACCACCGTCAAGGTCGGAACACGCCTGGCGGTCGTGGAGACCGCCGCCGCTGCGGCGCCAAAGTCCCCGGCAGCCGAGCCGGCCAAAGCAACGCCGCCCGTCGCCGCGGCCAGTGCGGCCATCCCGGCCGCGGCAACGGCCCCGCTGGCGCGCGACGCCTCGGCGAAGCTCTCCCCGGTGGTGCGCCGGCTCATGGGCGAATCGGGGCTGCGGCCCGAGCAGATCCAGGGTACGGGGCGCGACGGGCGCATCACGCGCGAGGACGTGCTCGCCGCGATGGCCTCGGGCGGCGGCACCGCTACGGCGGCCCCCGCGCCCGGGCGAAGCGCCGCCGGGATCGCACCGGCGCCGGCGCCGGTCGCCGGCCCGGATGACCGCGTGGTCCCGCTCAACAAGGTGCGCCGCGCGACGGCAGCGCACATGGTGCGTTCGGTGGCCACCAGCCCCCACACGCTGCAGGCCATCGAGGTGGACTTTCACAAGGTGGAGCAGGCGCGCAGGGCACGCGGCGCGGGTTGGAAGGAACAGAACGGCTTCGCGCTGACCTACCTGCCCTTCGTCTGCGCCGCCGTGTGCGAGGCGATCGCCGAGTTTCCGTACGTCAATTCCAGCTTCGACAACGACGAGCTGATCGTCCACCGGCGCGTCCACCTCGGCATCGCCGTGGACCTGGCCTTCGAGGGCCTGCTGGCCCCCGTGCTGCGCGACGCGAACCGGCGCGACCTGCGCGCTCTGGCGGTGCAGATCGCGGCGCTGGTGGCACGCGCCCGCGCGGGCAGCCTGTCGGCCGACGAGCTCAAGGGCGGGACCTACACCATCTCCAACTCCGGCTCCTTCGGGACGCTGATCACCGCGCCGATCATCAACCAGCCCCAGGCCGCGATTCTGTCCATCGACGGCGTTCACAAGAAGCCCGTCGTGATCGAGGGGCCGGACGGCGACGCGATCGTGGTGCGGCCCATCGGGATCCTGGCGCAGTCCTTCGATCATCGTGCATTCGACGGCGCCTACTCCGCGGCATTCCTGCGGCGTCTGAAGCGCGAGCTCGAGGAGCGCGACTGGCTGGCGGAATTGAACTGAAAAGGAATTCACGAAATGAGCAAAGCGGCGGGAACCGGCACGAAACTCGGGTGGATCGGAACCGGGCGCATGGGCTATGAGATGGCAGCGCGTCTGGGCCGTGCCGGCTGCAACGTGCTGGCCTGGAACCGCACGCGGGCCAAGGCGGAGCCGCTCGGCGCCCATGGCGTGAAGGTCGCTGAGCGCCTGTCCGAACTGGCAGGCTGCGAGATCGTCTTCACGATGGTCTCGACCTCCGATGACCTCGGCGAGGTCCTGTCCGGCCCGGGGGGCCTGCTCGGCACGCCCGGGCTGCAGCCGCGCATCGTGGTCGACTGCTCGTCGATCTCGATCGAAGCCTCCGCCGCGATCCGCGCGGCGCTCGCCGCGAAGGGCATCGCCTTTCTCGCGGCGCCGGTTTCCGGAAACGCCAAGGTGATCAAGGCAGGCAAGCTCTCCGTCGTCAGTTCCGGTCCGCGCAAGGTCTTCGAGGAGTGCGAACCCTTCCTGCGGATCTTCGGGCCCGCTGGCGTGAGCTACGTCGACGAGGGCGAGCTGGCCCGGATTGCGAAGATCTGCCACAACGTGTTCCTGGGCGTCGTCACGCAGTCGCTGGCGGAGATCACCGTGCTCGCCGAGAAGGCGGGTCTGCCGCGCAGCGCGTTTCTCGACTTCATGAACAACAGCGTCCTGGGCTCGATCTTCAGCCGCTACAAGACGCCGGCGTTCGTGAACCTGGACTTCAAGGTCACGTTCACGCCCTATCTGCTGCGCAAGGACATGGACCTGGGTCTGGAGGCGGCGAGGCGCTTCGAGGTCCCGATGCCGCTCGCGTCGGTGACGCGCGATCTGATCCAGGCGCAGATGGGCAACGGATTCACGGAACAGGACTTCTCGACGCTGCTGTTGATGCAGGCGCGCGCCTCGGGTGTGGAGCTCGAGCCGGAGAATGTCGCGGTCGACGACGGCCTGAGTTGATCCGGGTCGATGCGAACCATAAACCAGAGACGAGAGCAACCATGAAGCCAGTACTAGCGCTGATCTTGTGCGCAGCCGTGATGGCCTACGGTCCGGCGCAGGCGAACAAGCCGATCATCATCAAGTTTCCGCACGTCGTATCGGAGAAGTCCCCGAAGGGCATGGCGGCGCTGAAGTTCAAGCAGCGCGCCGAGGAACTGCTGGCAGGCAAGGTCGAGGTCGAGGCCAACTCGCAGCTGATGGGCGACGACGAGTCGCTCGAGGCGCTGGCGACCGGAAATATCCAGATGATCGCCCTGTCGCTGTCGAAGTTCGACCGGCTGACGAAGAAGCTGCAGCTCTTCGACCTGCCGTTCCTCTTCAAGGATATGGCCGCAGTGGAGCGCTTCCAGAAGTCCCCCGACGGCCAGGCCCTGCTGCGGGAGGTCGAGCCCAAGGGGCTGCTGGGGCTGGCCTACTGGCACAGCGGCATGAAGCAGTTCACGGCGAACAAGCCGCTGATCGTGCCGCAGGACGCCGCCGGCCTGAAGTTCCGCATCCAGGAGTCCGATCTACTCGAGGCCCAGTTTCGCGCACTCAAGGCCAATCCCCAGAAGATGGCGCTGGGCGAGGTCTACCAGGCGCTCATGAACGGCGTGATCGACGGCCAGGAGAACACCTGGTCCAACATCTACCGCCTGAAGTTCTTCGAGGCGCAGAAGCACATCACCGAGACGAACCACGGGGTGATCGATTACATGGTCACCGTCAACAAGAGCTGGTGGAACGCCCTGCCCCCGGACATCCGCGCCGGGCTGGAGCAGGCGCTGCGGGACGCCACCCAGTACAACGACAGCACCGCGGAGACAAGCATCCTCTCGGACCGCGACAAGGTCATTGCGAGCGGCAAGACCACCGTCCACACGCTGACCCCGGAACAGCGCGACGCGTGGCGCACCGCCATGGCGCCGGTGTGGAAGCAGTTCGAAGGGGATATCGGCGCCGACCTCATCAAGGCGGCGCGGGCGGCGAACAGGTAGGCGAGCGGGGCAGGTCAACATCGTGTTCGCCGCGCTGAACCGGGGCCTGGCGCGGCTGGAGGAGATCCTGATCGCCGTGCTGCTGGTCGGCATGGTCCTGATGACCTTCTCCCAGGTGATCACCCGCTACGGGTTCAATGCCGGGTGGGTCTGGTCCCTGGAGGCGACCACGTACATGTTCGGCGGCCTGCTGATGGTGGGCGTCTCGTTCGCCATGCGCCAGCACGCGCACATGAACGTCGACGCCTTCATCAACACGCTGACGCGCCCTTGGAAGCGCGCTGCGACGCTGCTGGCGATCGCGCTGTGCTTCACGTACGTGACGCTGATGATCTGGGGGGCTTTCGAGCTGGTCGCGCGCCTGCACGACCTGGGCAGCAATGCGCGCGACCTGCCGGTCAAGCGCTGGGTGCTCATGTGCATGCTGCCGGCCGGCTTCTCGCTGCTGGGCCTGCGGCTGGTGCAGGTCACCGTGGAGGTGCTGCGCGGTCAGCGCGACAGCCTGGGCGATGCGCACGGCCATGCACGCGGGCCGGCCCCGCCCGCCCGGGAAACGCCGCCGTGAGCGTCGCCTTCCTGTTCATCATGCTGCTCTTCACCATGCTGATCGGCGTGCCGATCGCCATGGCGCTCGGGCTCACCAGTGTCCTCACGCTGCTGCTGTTCGGCCAGGAGTCCCTGGCGGCGCTGGCCCTGAAGTTCTTCCAGGCCACGCAGAAGTACGAGTTGCTGGCGGTCCCGTTCTTCATCCTCGCCGGGACCTTCCTGACGACCGGCGGCGTGGCGCGGCGCTTGATCGACTTCGCCAACGCCGCCGTGGGACATTTTCACGGCGGCCTTGCGCTGGCGGCCGTGGTCGCCTGCATGCTGTTCGCCTCGATCTCCGGGTCCAGCCCCGCGACGGTGATCGCCGTCGGATCGATCGCGATCGCCGGCATGGTGCACAACGGCTACTCGCTCAAGTACGCGACCGGCGTCGTCATCAATGCCGGCACCCTCGGGATCCTGCTGCCCCCGTCCATCGTGATGGTCGTGTATGCCGCGGCCACGGAGCAATCCGTCGGCCGGCTGTTCGTGGCCGGCATCGTTCCGGGCTTCATCCTCGCCACCATGCTGATGGCGGCGATCTATGTCTCGTCGTACCGCCTCGACGTCCCGCGCGTCCCATGGGGCGGCTGGCGCAAGCTCGGTCGCAGCGCGCTCAACGCCATCTGGGGCCTGCTGCTCGTGGTGATCGTCCTGGGCGGCATCTACGTCGGAGCATTCACGCCGACCGAGGCCGCCGCGGTTTCCGCGGTCTATGCCTTCGTCGTCGCGGTGTTCATCTACCGGGACCTCAAGCTCGAGGACCTCTTTGGGGTGCTGCTCAACAGCAGCCGCGTCATCGTGATGCTGATGTATGCCGCGGCCACGGAGCAATCCGTCGGCCGGCTGTTCGTGGCCGGCATCGTTCCGGGCTTCATCCTCGCCACCATGCTGATGGTGGCGATCTATGTCTCGTCGTACCGCCTCGACGTCCCGCGCGTCCCATGGGGCGGCTGGCGCAAGCTCGGTCGCAGCGCGCTCAACGCCATCTGGGGCCTGCTGCTCGTGGTGATCGTCCTGGGCGGCATCTACGTCGGAGCATTCACGCCGACCGAGGCCGCCGCGGTTTCCGCGGTCTATGCCTTCGTCGTCGCGGTGTTCATCTACCGGGACCTCAAGCTCGAGGACCTCTTTGGGGTGCTGCTCAACAGCAGCCGCGTCATCGTGATGCTGATGTTCATCATCAGCAACGCCGGCCTCTTCGCCTACGTCCTGACTTCCCTGCAGATCCCGCAGACCCTGACCGAGACGATGGCCAGCGGCCACGTGCAGCCGTGGATGTTCCTGCTGACGATCAATATCGCGATGCTGGTCGCGGGCAACTTCATGGAGCCCACGTCGATCGTCCTGATCTTCGCCCCGATCGTGTTTCCGATCGCCCGGCAACTGGGGATCGACCCGATCCACCTGGGCGTGCTGATGACGGTGAACATGGAGATCGGCCTCGTGCACCCGCCGGTGGGGCTGAACCTGTTCGTCGCCGCCGGCGTCACCAAGCAATCGCTCTGGGACGTCACCAAGGCGGCCCTGCCCTGGCTGGCGATCCTGGTGGTGTTCCTGCTGCTCATCACCTACGTGCCCATACTTTCCACCTGGCTGCCGGACCTTGCCTTCGGCAAGGACCCGTTCCTGAACGATCAATAGTCCAGCCCGCTGCCGCCGGACGGGGCGTGCGCTGGCACGATGGCGGCGTCTGCCGAATTAGCTGGGCTGGATGAATCGGCCGATCAGGTTCCGACGGTATTTTGGGGATTTACTGCCAAACCCCGCACCCTGCTTCACTTTCCCGCATTCGCCTGCACGTTTGCTGCGAAGCTGACTTTGATCCGTGCGGCCCGGCAGGCGCACGGGGTCGTTTCAACGGCTTCGGGTTCTTCAGTGTAGTATTAATATCTAATACACTCCGCACGGAGTTTTCCCATGTCGAGGAACACCAGCGTCACTCTGGGCGAGCATTTCGAGCGCTTCATCGCGAAGCAGATCAAGGCCGGCCGCTTCGAATCCAAGAGCGAGGTCATCCGCGCCGCGATGCGCCTTCTGGAAGAGCACGAGAAGAAAGTCGCGACGCTTCGCCAGGCGCTCGTCGACGGCGAGGGCAGCGGCGAGGCCGTGCCGTTCGTCATGGCCGATGTGCTGGCGGAGGCGCGCAAGGAGGCCGGCGTGAGCCGCGCCGATGCCTGAAATCCTGATCCGGCCACGCGCCCGGGAGGACCTGAAGGCCATCTGGCGCTACACGCTTCGGCAGTGGGGCGAGCGCCAGGCCGATCTTTACCTGCAGCAGCTGGATCACGGCATTCGGAGCCTGGCCGACTTCCCGGAGCTTGGCGTACCCTGCGATCAGATTCGCGCCGGGTATCGGAAGCTGCACGTCAATCGCCATCTGATCTTCTATCGGCGAGACGACTCACGCGTCGAGATCGTTCGTGTTCTGCACCAAGCCATGGATATCGAGAGTCACCTCTGAAACGCGGAGCTTTCACAAAGTGCTGGGCGCGGTCAGCCCAGTTTCGCGGGAACAGTGTGCGCGAGCTAGGGCCAGAAAGGGACGCTTTAGACGCGCCCGCTCGATCATGCTCTGGAGCTCGACGCTCAGCGCGACCAGATGATCGAAGTTCGTCGCAGGCTGAATGTCGGCAGCCCGCACGGGATGAATGCTTCCGTCGGGTCGGAGCTGTAGGCCCGCGCAGCCGACCGGAAGTTCAAGATTCAATGGTTGGTCGTCGGGACAGTCTGCGTGCCGGCGAAGCGCCTGGTCCTGATCCAGGGTCGAGGCTATCGCGATTGCGGCGACCACCTCGTTGATGTCTCCCATTGCTTTGGAGAGCTCTTCGATACGGGCGGGGCAGGTCATTTAGGGACGGCCGAAGAAGCGACTGTCGGGCGGTGAGTGGGCCATGGGGCGCAATCCGACTTTGGTGCGCCAAGCCGAGATGACGATGGCACCCAAGGCTTGACAGGCTCGCATATCTCAGTCACTATAGTCAGTCACCTGACATATGCCTCGGCATGTTCCTCCACTTGCGACCCATTTTTCGCGGCAAGCTTATCGCCCGACGTCGACTGGAAAACCGTCTACGCGTCGGGACCGCGCGGCTATGCCGACTATCCGGCTTTCCGTTGGCTGCGACCGAGTGAGCTCAAATTATGAAACTCACGAGCAATACGATTTTGATCACCGGCGGCGCCAACGGCATCGGTTACGAACTCACCAAACAGCTCACGGCACTTGGTAACAAGATTCTTATCACGGGCCGCGATCAAGCTAAGATGGATCGTGCGAAAGCGGCCTTTCCAAACGTTCACACCTTTCGAAGCGACGTTTCCGATCCGAAAGCGATCGCCACTCTTTACGAAGAGGTCACCAACCAATTTCCTGAGCTCAACATTTTGATCAACAACGCCGGCATCATGCGTAAGATCAATGTTCACGACAAAGCTGGAAGCCTCGAAGACATCACTCGAGAGATTGAAATCAATTTGAGCGGGCCGATTCGCATGGTAAAACAATTCTTGCCGCATTTGAAAACAAAATCAAAAGCCGCAATCATGAACGTTTCATCGGGACTGGCATTTGTTCCATTGCCCATCTCACCGGTTTATTGCGCGACCAAGGCCGGTCTGCATTCGTTCACCGAGTCTCTTCGTGTGCAACTGAAAAACACCAAAGTGAAGGTATTTGAGCTAGCACCGCCGGCGACACAAACCGAACTCTTGGGTGACTTTGATTTTGAAAACATGAAAGGTGTTTCTATCATGAAGGTGGAAGACATGGTTAAAGTCGCCGTCGAAGGAATGCAAACCGATCGGTTTGAAATTCGTCCAGGACAGGCGAATCAGCTCAAAACGATGAGCCGTGTGGCGCCTGGATTCATTTTGAGACAAATGAGCCGATCGGTCGATCGTATGCTTGGAACACAGAAGTAAGCATTGCGATCAAATGTGCTTCATAGAGCGGGGACCGCCCTACCGGGTACGTCAGGATCAAGGACCCCGGTTGGCCGGAAGCAAGACGGAGGGCTTGACAAGTTCGCCCACCCCGTCATATCCAAGTTAGTCGACGGACTGGTGTGCATGGCCAGG
>VBCK01000239.1 GCA_005882215.1 Betaproteobacteria bacterium
GGATACGGTGCCCAAGGCGGTCTCCCGATCCTGCGACCTGGGCGGCGCGAACGTGACGGTGACCGGGATCGCGAAGGGCGCCGGGATGATCCGGCCCGACATGGCCACGCTGCTCGCCTTCGTGGCGACCGACGCACACGTCGCGCCGGGGATCCTTCCGGAGCTGACCCGGCGGGCGGCCGATGCGTCGTTCAACCGGATCACCGTCGACGGCGACATGTCGACCAACGATTCGTTCGTGGTGGTGGCGACCGGCCGTGGCGATGCGCAGCCCATCACCAGCCTCGACGATCCGCGCTGCGGCGCGCTCGAGCGCGCGATCGGCGAGGTGGCGCACGAGCTGGCGCTGGCGATCGTGCGCGACGGCGAAGGCGCCAGCAAGTTCATCCGGATCACGGTCGAAAACGCCCGCAGCCGCCACGAGGCATCGACGGTGGCGTACGCGGTGGCGCACTCGCCGCTGGTGAAGACGGCGATGTTCGCGTCCGACCCGAACCTGGGCCGCATCTTGTCGGCCGTCGGGGCCAGCGGCATCGAGGATCTGGATCCGTCGGCGGTGCAGCTGTACCTGAACGACGTGTGGGTCGCGCGCGACGGCGCACGCCATCCCGACTACCGGGAGCAGGACGGCCAGCGCGCGATGCGCGGCGCCGAGATCCTGGTGCGCATCGTTCTGGGCCGCGGCAGCGCGGCCGCCTCGGTCTGGACCTGCGACCTGTCGCACCAGTACGTCTCGATCAACGCGGACTATCGAAGCTGAGTGCCAGTGGGGAAATTGCCGCGATGTCGATGTCCCCGTCGCTGATCGAGCGCATCGAAGACCTGCTGCGGCGCCTGGAGCCGTTGCTGCCGCCACCCGCTCCCGTCGACTGGAGGGCGCTCGCTTTCCAGTGGCGCCGGCGCAATTACCTGGGCGCCACGGTCGGGCAGCTGCTGGCGGTGCGCAATGTTGCGGCTATCCTGCCGGAGGATCTGAAGCACGTGGACGGGCAGAAGCAGGCGATCCTGCGCAACACCGAGCAATTCGTCCGCGGGCTTCCGGCCAACAACGTGCTGCTCACTGGCGCGCGCGGCACCGGCAAGTCCTCATTGGTGCGCGCCTGCCTTTCGCGCTATGCGGTGGACGGGCTGCGCCTGATCGAGGTAGATCGGCACGACCTGATCGATCTGCCCGAGATCGTGGCGCGGCTGGAGGGGCGGCCGGAACGCTTCGTGCTCTTCTGCGACGACCTGTCGTTCGAGCCGAGCGACGCCTCGTACAAGGCGCTGAAAGCGGCGCTGGACGGATCGCTGGCCGGTCCCGGCGACAACGCGCTGATCTACGCGACCTCCAACCGGCGTCATTTGATGCCCGAATTCATGCGTGAGAACCTGGATGCGGGCTACGACGCCGACGGCGAGCTGCATCCGGGAGAATCGACCGAGGAGAAGGTCTCGCTGTCCGAACGGTTCGGCTTATGGCTGTCCTTCTACCCGTTTCGCCAGGACGACTACCTGGACATCGCGGACCACTGGCTGGCGCGCTTCGGCGTGGATCCCGCAGCCGCTTCCGAGGCGCGCGCCGAGGCGCTGCAGTTTGCGCTGGCGCGCGGTTCGCGTTCGGGGCGCGTGGCCCAGCAATTCGCGCGCGACTTCGCGGGACGCGCCGGCCTTGCGGGCCCGTGAACGGGGCACGCCCGGTCGTGCCGGTCGCGGTCGGCGTGGTGGTGCGCGCCGATCGCGCCGTGTTGCTGGCCGACCGGCCCGCCGGCAAGGCCTACGCCGGATACTGGGAGTTCCCGGGCGGCAAGATCGAGCAGGGCGAAACGGTCGGGCATGCGCTGGCGCGCGAGCTGGGCGAGGAGCTCAGGATCACGGTGATCGAATCGGTGCCGTGGCTGGTATTCGACTTCGACTATCCCCACGCATACGTGCGGCTGTACTTTCGGCGCGTGGTCCAATGGCACGGCACGCCGACACCGGTCGAGGGCCAGCGCCTGGTGTTCCATCGGCCGGGCGCGCCGGCCCCGGATCCACTGCTGCCGGCTGCGCGGCCGGTGATGCGCTTTCTCGAGCTGCCGGACTGGCTCAGCTGGCCGGCGGCAGCGGCCGTGCCGGCATCGGTGCAGCCTCACGAGCACTGGATCGACGGCGAGCGTTGGCTCGCGTCGACCGTGCGCAACGCCGAGGAGCTCTCGCGGGCGGTCGCACTGAGCGCCGACTTCGCGGTGACGCCAGCGCTGGCAGAGCGGGAGCTGGCCGAGTTGTGCCGCGCAACGCCCATTCCGCTGTACGCGCCCGATCCGGGTGGTTCGGACGCCCTGGACCGGATGCGGCGGCTGGGATTGCACGGACTGGTAGGGCGGCAGGCGGCCGATTGATCGATGACTGAAGCGACGAGCGCGATAGGCGCCGCGCGGGGTGGCGTGGTCGACTCCGACCGCGGCTTTCTGGGGCACCCGCGCGGGCTGGCGTATCTGGCGTTCACCGAGGCCTGGGAGCGTTTCTCGTATTACGGCATGCAGACGCTGCTGGTGCTGTACATGGTGAACCAGCTGCTGCTGCCCGGGCACATCGGGAAAATCGCCGGGTTCGCCGGATTTCGCGCCGCGCTCGAGCGTGTCTATGGCGGGCCGCTGTCGGTCGTGGCGCTGAGTTCCGCGATCTTCGGGCTGTACACGGGCCTCGTCTACCTGACGCCAATCGCGGGCGGAATCATCGCGGATCGCTGGCTCGGGCGGACGCGGACGATCACGACCGGCGGACTGTTGATGGCGGCGGGCCATTTTCTGATGGCGTTCGACGCGTCGTTCCTGATCGCGCTGGCGTGCCTGCTGACGGGGGTCGGCTGCTTCAAGGGGAACCTGGCCAGCCAGGTCGGCGAGCTTTACCGGGCCGGGGATCCGCGCCGTGCCGACGCGTTTCAGATCTACTACCTGTTCATCAACGCCTCCGTAATCGCCACGCCGCTGGTCGTGGGCACGCTGGGCGAGCTGTACGGCTGGCACTACGGATTCGGGGCGGCGGGCGTGGGCATGGTGATCGGACTGATCATCTACAGATCGGGCCGCCGATGGCTTCCCGCGGAACCGGGGCGGCCGCGCGACGTGACCGCGGCCTGGCCGCGCGAGTCGGTTGCCGCTCGCCTGCGCCTGGCGCGCAGCGAGCGCGCGGCGTTGATCGTGCTGATACTGCTGCTGCCGGTGCTGGCGATCGGCGCGGTCGGAAATCAGCAGATCTTCAACGCCTACATGCTCTGGGCGCCGTCCCATATCGATCTGGTGTTCTTCGGCCGCACGATGCCCACCACGTGGCTGATCACGGTCGACGCCGTGTTGTCGTTCGCCGCGCTGGTCGCGGCGATGGCCTTCTGGCGGCTGTGGGGGAGGCGCTTCGGCGAGCCTGCCGAAGTCACGAAGATCACCCTTGGGCTGTTCATCTCGGCCGCCGCGCTGTTGACGCTTGCCGTGGCCTCGCAGCTCGCCGCGTCCGGGCACAAGGCCGCGGTCGGATGGGCGCTGGCCTTCCACGCGATGAACAGCATCGGCTACGCCAATATCTTTCCGGTCGGGCTGGCGCTCTATACGCGCGCATCCCCCAAGGCGCTGGCCGGAACCGTCCTCGGCTTGTATTTCCTTCACCTGTTCGTCGCGAACAACCTGGTCGGCTGGCTCGGCGGCCTGCTCGAGGTGCTGACCGGAACTCAATTCTGGCTGCTGCACGCCGCGCTGGTGGGTGGGGCCGGGGTGGTATTCCTGATCGCCCGTCAACTGTTCGGGCATCTGCTGGCGCCGACCGACAACGGCGCGCCCTAATCGCTGACCGAATGCTCCCGAAGGTCCGGGCCTGACTCTCGAAACCCGTCGGTCCGCTGCCACGCCGAGAAGGAGCCGTTCAGCGCCGCTGTCGGACCCAAAGCGGCCGTTCAAATGCGTCTGCTTCTGGGGAGTCCGGCCAATACCTCTGATATGTCGTCGCGTATCGGACAGGCGGCGCGTTTAGGGAGTTGGAATTGGACGAACGGCACCTTGATCAGCGCGCCCGTGACAAGGCCAACGAATCGGCCGCGCTGCGCCTATTCAGGGCAATGGTCTACAAGCACCTGCAAGCAGATAAAGCACCGTAATCCCAATTTGCCTGGGGTCCCGACCGACGGTCACCGAGTGAGGGGAAAGCCGAGATAGCGGACGTTCGCGCAGCAGCCCTCATTGCCGCCGACCGCGAGAGCACCACCCGGCAACCACAGCGGAGATTTTGGGATTCGAGGGTCGTAACCCGAGCGAAGTGAGCGGGTGCAATCGCCTTAGTATCGGTCTGCGTTAGTTTGCTGCTGAAGACCAGTTCAATACTCGCAGGGCGCGCAGCGTGTTCCATCGGCTCGGCTGGCCCTCGCCTTTGTCCGTCTCGACCGGCATCACGCCCGGATAGCGAGTCTCGAGCAGCCACCTCCCGTCGCCGTCGCGCTTCGACACGACCAGCTCGACCGCCTCGGCCACCCGTTCGTCGGGCGCGACGCCTGCCCGGAGCAGGTACTCGAGGCCTCGCAGCAGGTCGTAGTGCCACCACGTCGGGAAGGCGAAGCTCGTCCACACGGCGCCGCCCTTGCGATCTCGCTCGATCACCTCGCCGGTCGACCGACGGCGGAAGAGGCGGCGCTCGAGCAGGTACTCCTGCGCGCGCAGACGCGCCCCGATCACCTCTTGGCTACCCCCAACGGCGCGTTCGTATTCGAGCAGGGCTTCGAGCACGCAGATCGTGGTGTTGAACGACGACCGCGTCGAGCCGTTAGCGGCCTCGCAGTTCCAGCCGCCGTCGGGCAACTGCTCGGCGAGCAGCCGATCGACGATGCCCCGGACGTCGTGGCCGAAGTACGCGCCCACCGCCGCAACCTGCCCGTTGATGCAGGGCTCGACCTCGCCTTGAAAGAAGGCATCGCCGTCACATTCCCGAGGGCCACATCCGTTCCACGTCACCCGGTCGCGGACGAGATCCACCGCGCGGCGTGCCTGATCGCTCGCCGGATCGAGACCCATGTCCCGCAGCAGCATCAGGACGTGCATGGTGGAGTCCCACCCACGGTTCCACGCCGCGCCGCCCCACCGGCCATCGGCCCCCTGAAGGGCGAGTAGCCGCGCGCCCGCGCCCTCGGTGGCGACACGCGCGCGCTCGGCCGCGATCTCTTGCGCCGGCGCACCGATCAAGTCTCGCATCACTTGCCAGCGGATCGAAGGGTCAGAATCGAGCAGCCACCGTATGACCGATTTCCGTGCGTTCGCAGCTTGCCGTTTGGGTAGATTGGTTGCCATCTGCTGATCCATTTTACTTTGACCGCAAGACGCTGTCGGCAGCCTGACGTCAAGCTCGGCAAGCGCATGCTCTATGGAACGTCACGCCCGGCTTCAATTCCACCGACGAAATATGCCTACGTCGAGGATCGCGCCAATTTTTCGCGTGCTTCTGGTTAGGACAGCTCGTGGCTGACAGTGAGGATTCGCGGCAATCGTTCTGCGAAGCGGACGCTGGAAGATCATGACGCGGCGCCGATCCGCCTTGCTGCCCTAGCTCATCAACAGCAAGCCCAGCGTCAGGGCGGCCGGCGCGGCCTGCACGAACAGGATGCGCCGGTTCACGGTGTAGGCGCCGTAAATGCCGGCGATGACAACGCAGCACAGGAAGAAGATCTTGACAGCGGTGCCGCTGCCTCCGAGCCACAGTCCCCATACCAGGCCCGCAGCCAGAAAACCGTTGTACAGCCCCTGGTTCGCCGCAAGTGCCTTGGAGGCAGCCGCGAATTCAGGCGTCGTGCCGAAGATCCTGCGGCCCCTAGGTTGATCCCATAGAAACATTTCAAGGACAAGAAAGTAAATGTGCAGCGCGCCAACCAGCGCGGTCAGTAGGTTTGCCAGGATTCTCATGAGGATTTCAGCGCCTTAGATGTGTCGATGGCGATCGGTAACTCGAACGCTCATCGAGGCCATCCAAGCTGCCATTGCGAGACCCGCAGGAACCGCCAGGACGGTCGCGATACCCCAAACCGGGGGAACCAGCGTGTTGAAAAGCATCGTCGCGAGGGGAAACAGGTCGTCGGTCCGGTGTGACTGATACCAAAGAACG
>VBCK01000240.1 GCA_005882215.1 Betaproteobacteria bacterium
TCATTACGTCGGGCGGCGAACATCGCCGCCGAGGAGGACGTCGTGCGCGCACCTGAAATCCTGCAATCGCCCGCCATGCCCCTGGCTTTGCCATCGCATCCCTGCGGCCCCTATCGTTTCGTGGACCGCGATCGGGTCCCTGCGCCGCAATGACGGCCGCCCGGATCGTCGTCGTCGGCGGAGGTTTCGCCGGCACCAACCTCGTGAAGGCCTTGAAAGGAAAGCTGCCGCCGGGCGCGAGTCTCACCCTGGTCAGCGATGAGAGCTATACCTGCTTCAGTCCGATGCTGCCCGAAGTCGTCGGCGCCTCGATCTTTCCCGAGCAGGTGGTTGCGCCCATCCGCGAAATCCTGCGGCCCGATGCCACGCATCGTTTCGTGATGGGGCGCGTGAGCCGTATCGACACGGCCGCGCGCTGGTTGCAATGCGAGTCGCTCGCGGGCTCTTATCGGATCGCCTACGACGAACTGGTGCTGGCGGTGGGCAACAGGGCCCGTCTGGACTTGATTCCCGGCATGCAGCAGCACGCCCTTCCGCTCAAGACGATGGGCGATGCGATGGAGATTCGCAACCGGGCGCTGCGGCGAGTCGCCCAGATCGAGCTCGAGGCCAACCCGAAAAAGCGCGCGGCCCTGGGCTCGTTCCTGGTAATCGCCGGCGGCTTCTCGGGGGTTGAAGTGGCCGGCGAACTCGCCGACTGCATCCGCAGCTTGAAAAGATACTATCCAGCCGTCAGGCCCGAGGAGCTGGCGGTCACGATCATTCAGAACATCGATGGCCTGCTGCCCGAGTTGCCGCCCGCGCTCGGCCGGTCCGCGCGGCGTTCGCTGCAAGATCGCGGCGTGCGCGTGCTGCTCAGGGCGCAGGCCACGCAGATCGGCGCAGATGGCGTCTGGGTCAAAACCGACGAAGCCGACCGGGCGTCTCTGGTAAGCGGCGAAACGGTGATCTGTACGATCGGCACGCGCGCCAACCCGCTGATCGAAGGCTGCGGACTGTCCACCGAGCGCGGTCGCATCAGGACGGCCAGCGATTTCCGCGTCGAAGGGGTCGGTCACGTGTGGGCGCTTGGCGATTGCGCCCTGGTCATCAATCGACTGGACCAAAGGCCCTCGCCCCCGACCGCACAGTTCGCGGTCCGGCAGGCGAGAATTTGTGCCAGGAACCTGCTGTGCCACCTCGCGGCACGCCCGCTGGAGAACTTCTGCTACCGAACACGCGGCATGATGGCCAGCATCGGACGGCGGCGCGGTGTCGCCCAGGTGTTCGGAGTGCACCTGGCCGGACTGCCGGCCTGGTTGCTCTGGCGTGCCTATTACCTGTTGCAGATGCCCACCCTCGGACGCAAGGTCCGCATCTACGTCGAGTGGACCTGGGGCATGTTCTTCCCCAACGACATCACCCACCTGCGCTTCACGCGCAGCCACGAGCTGGACCGCGATTGATCGCACTATCGCCCGCGCAGCCAGCGCGCCGACAACCGGATTGACCGCCGGCCGCGTCAAGCCTCATCATCGCGCTTCCGAATCGCCGGCGAGCTGCGAACAATGAGCGCGAGACACCCCAGCCTGTCCAGGGATACGTCACTGCGGTCCGCAGCCTCGCTGGTTTTCGCGATGCTGATCGCGCTGCTGTGCGCGCCGTGCGCGGCGCAGCGTTTTGAGGTGCACGAGGGCGACTTCCGGATCGCGAGCTTCCGGTTCGAGTCGGGCGAGACACTGCCCGAATTGAGGATCCACTACCGCACCCTCGGGGCTGTGCAGCGCGACGGCCGCGGACACGCGACCAACGCCGTGCTGATCCTGCACGGCACCGGCGGCGCCGGCACCCAGTTCATCGGGTCCAAGCGCGGCGATGAGTTGTTCGCCGGCGAGCTGTTCGGCCCCGGCCAGCCACTCGATGTCCAGCACTACTTCATCGTGATTCCGGACTCGATCGGCCACGGTCGATCGTCCAGACCGAGCGACGGGCTGCACGCGCATTTTCCGAAATACGGCTACCGCGATGCCGTGGAGGCGCAATTCAGGCTGCTGACCGAGGGCCTCGGGGTCGACCACCTGCGCCTGCTCTTCGGAACTTCGATGGGCGGAATGCAGACCTGGCTGTGGGCAGAGCGCCACCCTGACTTCAGCGATGCGCTGATGCCGATGGCGTGCCTGCCGGCGCAGATCGCCGGCCGCAACCGGATGTGGCGCAGGATGGTCATCGACTCGATACGGTTCGACCCGAGCTGGGAAGGCGGGGAATATCGACAGCAGCCGTCCGGTCTTCGCCCGGCGGTGCAGACGCTGCTGCTGGTGTCGGCAAGCCCGGTGACGCGGCAGCAGGCGGCGCCGACCTTGCAATCGGCGGACGAGCTGATGGACCGCTCGACTGCGGAGCTGCTCGGCTCGACCGACGCCAACGACCTGCTGTACCAGGTGCAGAGCTCGTTCGACTACGATCCGGGAGCGGACCTGGAGAAGATCTCGGCCCCGTTGCTCGCGATCAACACCGCGGACGATCTGATCAACCCGCCGGAGCTCGGCATACTGGAGCGTCAGATCGGGCGCGTGGCCCACGGACGCGCCATCGTGATCCCGGCGGACAGCCGCACCGTCGGACACGGCACGCATACGAAGGCGGCCGTGTGGAAAGAGCACCTGGTCGAGCTGCTGAAGATCAGCCAGCGCTAAGGCCCCTGAACGCAGGAGGCATGCGAATGATCAAACCGCTCGCGTCGATTGGAATCGCGCTAATCGCGCTTTTCGTTCCTGCTGCACTGCTCGCGCAAGGCAGCGCGGATCAGCGCTTCGCCACGCTGGTCGCGGATCATTGGGAGTGGTATGCGCGCGAGGTGCCGGAGAACTCGACGCTGCGCGGCGACAATCGCTACAACGACCGGCTGACCGACCAGTCGCCGGCCGCCGTTCAGGCCCGCAAGTCCTACTGGATCGAACTGCTGAGCCGGTTGCGATCCTTCGATCCGGCTCAACTGACGCTTCAGAACCGGGTGTCGTTGCAGGTGTTGACGACTCTGGCAACCACCCGGGCGCGGATCGACGGCTTCTTTCCAAATGCCCCGTACGGCGCGTCGGATGTGTTCCTGGCGACGGGCTGGTCGCCGGTCACTCAGATGTACGGACCGCAGTTCACGCTGCCCTTGCTTGCCAAATCCGCGCCGTTTCGAACGGTCGCGGATTACGAGGCCTATCTGAAGCGGCTCGCCGCGGTCCCGCAGCTGCTGAGTCAGTACCAGTTCCAGATGCGCTCGGCAGTCGACGCCGGATGGGTTCCTCCGGCGGTCGCGATCCAGCGCGTACCCGCCCAGCTCGAGGCGCAGATCGTGAGCGAGCCGGCCAGGTCGCCGCTTTTCCTGCCGTTCTCGCAGTTCCCGGCCGATATCGCCGAGCCCGACCGGCAGCGCCTGACGGATGCGGGGCGCAAGATGCTCTCGGAGCAGATCGTCCCTGCGTTTCGGCAGTTCAAACAGGCTTACGAGTCGACCTACCTTCCGTCGGCCTCCCGGCGCAGCGGCCTTGGGGTCACGGAGCTGCCGGGCGGTGCGGACTACTACCAGGCGTTGATTACGGCAAGCACGACCACGTCGCTCACCGCGCGCGAAATTCACGACGTCGGCCTGCGCGAGGTCGCGCGGATCCGCTCCGAGATGGAAGCGGTGATCGCGCGCGCCGGATTCAAGGGAACGCGGGCCGAATTCGTGCGCTTCCTGCACGATTCGCCGCAGTTCTACTACGACAAGCGGGAGGACATGCTGGCCGGGTATCGCGACATCGCGAAGCGGGCCGACGCGGAGCTGCCGAAGCTGTTTGCCGAGCTGCCCCGGCTTCCGTACGGCATACGCGCGATGCCCGATTACGAAGGCGACAATGCCGAGCACTACGTGATGGGAAGCGCCGACGGCTCACGGGCCGGGTACTTCGAGGCCAATGTCAATCATCTGCGCACCCGGCCCAGGTACAACATGGAAGACCTGCTGCTGCACGAGGGCGTGCCGGGACATCACCTGCAGATCGCGCGTGCGCAGGAGCTGACGAGTCTGCCCGATTTCCGCCGGTTTTCGTTCTTCATCGCCTACATCGAAGGCTGGGCGCTGTACTCCGAGAGCTTGGGCGATGAAATGGGTTTCTACACCGATCCGTATTCGAAGTTCGGCCAGCTCTCGGCCGAGATGATGCGGGCCTGCCGGTTGGTCGTGGACACGGGGCTGCACGCGTTCGGATGGACCCGCGAGCGCGCGACCGCATACATGACCGACAATGCCGCACTGAACGAGGACTTCGCGACGGCCGAAGTCGACGCATCGATGCGCACGGGATTGGGCGTTCGTTGGGTCGCGCTGGCAGGTCTTGCGTTGGCTGCGGCCCCGGCCGGACCGGCCTCGGCGCAGGCGCCCTTTTCGTTCGACTCGGCCGGGGCGCTTGCCTAAAAACGTGGTGCCGATCGATTACACGATTTCGATCGTTCCTGATGCAGCGCGGCTCACGCTGAGTGGCACCGAATCGGTTGTGCTCGATTTCAGGCAGGCCAGCGCGACGATCGTGTTCAATTCCCTGCATCAGACCCTGAATCATGTGCAGCTCGATGGCCAGCCGGTCAAGAGCACGGTGTCGGACGACAAGCAGCAACTGACGACGCTGACACTGGCAAAGCCGGCGGCGGCCGGACGCCATACGCTGACGTTCTCCTACAAAGGCAAGATAGAAACGGGACCTCAGGGACTGTTCGCCCAACCGTACGTGAAACCGGACGGCAGCAAGGGGCTGCTGCTTTCGACCCAGTTCGAGGCGGTCGACGCGCGACGCATGTTTCCGTGCTGGGACGAGCCGGCCTTTCGTGCCGCGTTTCAGTTGAGCGCCACCGTTGCGGCGGACTGGGCCACCGTATCCAACATGCCGGTCGCCAGCCGCGTCGTGCATGGCAAGCTGGCAACGACCCGCTTCCAGCGCACGCCGAAGATGCCGACTTACCTGCTGGAATTCTCGGCCGGCGATCTGGCCCAGATCACGGCCGATCACGGAGGCATCCGATTCGGGGTGTGGGCCGTTCGCGGCCAGGAAAAGGACGGCGCCGTCGCACTGGCCAACGCCCAGCAGATCCTGGCCGATTACAACGATTACTTCGGCACCGCGTTTCCACTGCCCAAGCTCGACTCCGTCGCGGTGCCCGGCGGCTTCGTCGGTGCGATGGAAAACTGGGGGGCCATCACCTATAACGACCAGCTGCTGCTGGTCACCGCTTCCAGCACGGTCGCCAACCGCCAGGAGGTCTTCAGCGTCCAGGCGCACGAGATGGCTCACCAGTGGAATGGCGACCTGGTGACGATGGGTTGGTGGGACGACATCTGGCTCAACGAGAGCTTCGCGTCGTGGATGGCCGCGAAGGAGACCGATCTGCGCAATTCCGGTTGGAACTGGTGGGAACGCGAAGACGCAACGAAGGAAAGCGCGATGAGCGCCGATGCGCGAGCGACATCGCACTCGATCCAGCAGCACGTCACCAACGAGCTGGAGGCGGACAGTTCGTTCGATCCGCAGATCACTTACGACAAGGGACAGGCGGTGCTGCGGATGCTGGAAGCCTACCTGGGTCCGGAGGTCTTTCGCGACGGCATTCGCGGTTACATGAAGGCACACGCGTACTCGAACGCGACCACCGCGGACCTGTGGGCTTCTCTGAGCGCGGCCAGTGGCCGCAAGGTCGGCGACATCGCATCGAGCTGGGCGGCACAGGCGGGTTTCCCGCTCGTGTCGGTCACCGCAAGCTGTGATGCCGCAGGCCAGCGCACCATCACGCTGTCGCAGAAGCGCTTCCTGTTGCGCGGAGCGGATCCGAACCCCTCGCACTGGAATGTACCGCTGCAGATCCGGTCCGGCGCCGAGGCCGCGCCCCAGGCCGTGCTGCTGACGAAGGACGGCCAAACGGCTCCGGCGGGCAGGTGTGACGAGCCGTTGAGCGTCAATGCCGGGGCGATCGGTTTTTATCGCGCCATCTACGACGACGCCACGCTGCAAACGAACACGAAGTATTTCGCCACGCTTCCCAGGAGCGATCGGATTGCGTTGCTGGACGATCAATGGGCGCTGGTCGAGGCGGGTGCACAGGACCTTCCGACGTACCTTGCGCTGGCCTCGTCAATGGGCGACCGCCTGGAGGAACGTGCGTGGACCCAGATCACCATGGCGCTGGGCACGATCGAGTACGACGAGCGCGGCACGCCCGGCCACGATGCATTTGCCGCCTATGCCCGCTCGATCGTCAAGCCCGTGGCCGACCTGCTCGGCTGGACGTCGAAACCCGCCGAAACGCCGGGCATTCAGAACCTGCGGCGTACCGTGCTGAAAGACCTCGGCGATTGGGGCGATGCGCAGACGATCGCCGAGGCGCGCAAGCGCTTCGCCGCATTCGTGGCGGACCGCGCCGCAATCGGCGCCGATGACCAGGAGAGCGTGCTGTCGATCGTGGCCCGCTACGCCGACGCCGGCGCGTTCGAGCAGTTGCACAGCGTCGCCAAATCGGCCAGAAACGAGACCGAATTGCGGCGCTACTACGCGGCGCTGATGCGCGTGCGCGATCCGCAACTCGCCGCGGCAGCCGCCAGGATCGCGCTGTCGGACGAAATCCCGCGGCAGGCCGCCACTGCACGCCTGGACCTGGTGCTGGAGCTCGCCGGCGATCAGCCGCAACTGGCCTGGACAACGTTCACCGGGAACGTCGATGCGGTGATGGCTCCGTATGCGAACCTCGGACCCATGATCCTGGCTCGGCACTGCCCCGAGACGTTCTGGAAGTCCGTGCCGCTGGACCAGCTCGAGGCCTGGATGAAGGCCCACGTGCCCGAGGAGATGTCACCCAACGTGGCACGCGGGATGGAGACCGCGCGATTCAAGCTCGACGAGAAGGCGGCGCTGGTCCAGGCCGCCGACCGTTATATCGCCTCGCACCGAGCGGCCGATCGACCCGGTTCGATCACGCTGAACTAGTGCTCGGTCGTGAATCCGCGCACGTACCAGGCGTTAGCAGTCTCGGGCGGCCCGAACCGAAGAACGAACGGGCGCCCGGACGATTCCTCGCCCGTCGGCAGGACACGGGCCACACGGCTGTCGCGCTTCAGGTGGGTACCGGCGGCGCACAGAAACTGCGGCTCGATCAGCGCCAGGATCTTCGGCGGCATCGACTCCATCGGTTCGATGCAGTAGGGTACGACGCTGTCGGCCGCTTTCGGGTCGGGCGCCCCAGGCTTGGACTCCTGCGCGAACGACGCGCCCGCCAGCAGTAACACGAGCGGCCCTGCGCCGCAGATCGTTCGCAGCTTCATGACGGCAGAAAGTCCACCGGCCAGGTTACCACCATCTGCGCCACATCCTTGGCGCCGAAATCGAACTGCTTGATCCGGGCCAGCAGCTTGCGCTCGAGATCGGTATCTTTCAGCTCGCTGGACACGATCTTGCAGTCCAGCACCTGCCCGGATGGCGCTATCTTCAGCTCAACCACGACCTTGCCCTGCAGGGTCGGCTCCTCACGCAGCGCGCGGTTGTAGATCGCGTAGATGGCGCCCTTGTTGCGCTCGAAGACGAGCTTGATCTCTTCGATCGAGCGCGAGGCCTTGCCGTCCCCCCCGCGCTGCAGGGTGCCGCCGGCGCCTCCGCCTGGGCCGCCTCCTCCTCCGCCGCCGGCCACACCCGCGACCAGCGTCGTCGCGCGGCCGGCGAGCCCCCCGCCGCCCGTGTCGCGGCTGAAGCCGGCCGTGTTGATGCCTCCGCTGCCGCCGGTGGCGTTGGACGTGATCAGCGAGCGGGTCGGGATGCCCGGCCCGTTGCCCGACCCGACGCCCGGACCGACACCGGTACCGACGCCGGGGCCCTGCTTGATGCCGCTTTTGAGCTGCACCGCCAACGGCGCCCCATGCAATTCCTGCAACTCCTCTTTCATCGCGAGCAGCCCGACACCGGCCGCCTTCTTGCGCGCCGCCTCGAGCACTTCGCCGGGCGGCTTCTCGGGTATCGGCTGACGCGCTTCGGGTACCGGAATCTTCTCGCGCTCCGGCTTCGGAGTGACCCGCTTGGGCAAAACCGACTTGTTCGGCGGCTCCGGCAGCGGCTGAGGCTTGACGACGGGCGGAGGAGGCAGCGGCTCGTGCTCCAGCAGCAGCTTGGCCAGCCGGGGCGACAGCTCCTCGGGTTGTTCGCGGTCGACCTTCGGCACCGGTATCAGGCGGATCGCCACCCCCAGCAGCAGGCTCAGCAGCA
>VBCK01000048.1 GCA_005882215.1 Betaproteobacteria bacterium
GGAAAGTAGGCGGCCCGCGCAACGCCGATGTTGGCGTTGGCGGCGATCAAGCTCTGCTCGGCCTGGCGTACGTCCGGCCGGCGCGCCAGCAGGTCGGACGGCAGGCCGGCCGGCACCGGCGGAACCGCGAGCTGGCTGAAGTTGCGGCCACGCTCGACCGCCCCCGGCCTGCGGCCGGCCAGCACGCTGATCAGGTTCTCCTGTTGAGCGATCTGCCGCTGCAGCGAAGGAACCGTGGCCGCCGCGATCTGGTACTGCGATTCTGCCTGCCGCATGTCGCTTTCGGGCGCCACGCCGCCTTCGAAGCGTACTTTCTGCAGGTGCAGCACCTCACGCCGCGATTCGAGCGTGCGCTGCGCGATCGCCAGCTCGTCATCCAAAGCCAGCAGCTGGATATAGGCGTCCGCCACCGAGGTCACCAGCGTCAGCACCACGGTGCGGCGCCCCTCCTCGCTGGCCAGCAGCTGCGCGTTGGCCGCTTCAGTGGCGCGTCGCAGCCTTCCCCACACGTCGATTTCGTAGCTGGCGCTCAGGTCCAGGTCGTACACGTTGTAGTTCTGATGTCCCGACGGTATCAACGCGCCCTGAGACGTCGTGCGGCTGGCCCGCAGGCGCTCACCCGAGGCATCGGCGTTGAGCTGGGGAAACAGCGCCGAACGCGCCAGTCCGTACTGCGCGCGCGCCTGGTCGACCCGCGCCACCGCAGCCCTCAGGTCCAGGCTGCCCGCAATCGCGTCAGCCACCAGCCTGGAAAGCGCCGGATCCTGGAATGCATCCCACCAGGCCGCGTTGGAGATCTCGCTCGCCTCGGCCGGCCCCATGCGCCACCCGGCCGGCACATCCAGCGCGGGTCGCGCGTAGTCGGGTCCGACCGCGGAGCAGGCCGCAAGAAGGCAAGCCGCCACCGTGATCGCGGCGGGCCTGGCAGCCTGTTCAAACCGTGCTGCGCGGGCGAGCCTACGGGACATGGCCCGCTCCGGGCAGCGCGCCAGCGGCCTTGGCGGCCGCCCTCCTTGCTTCGGCGTCTTCGGCGCGGAACGGCCAGTGCCCCTCGCTGATCCGTTGCATCACCACGTAGAAAACCGGGATCAGGAAAATTCCGATCAGCGTGGCAAACAGCATGCCCGAGACGACCGCGGTGCCGAGCGACCTGCGGGCGCCGGCGCCCGCGCCCGAGGCGATCGCCAGCGGGAGCGATCCGAAGATGAACGCGAACGAGGTCATCAGGATCGGCCGCAGCCGCAGCGACGCGCCCTTGATTGCGCCCTCCATGATCGAGGCGCCCTGCTCGTGCGCGATCTTGGCGAACTCGACGATCAGGATCGCGTTCTTGGCGGCCAGTCCGATCAGCATGATCAGCCCGATCTGCGTGTACACGTCGTTCGGAATGCTGCGCAGCGTGATGCCGGTGAATGCGCCGATCACGCCGAACGGGATCACGAGCAGTATCGCGACCGGGATGGTCCAGCTCTCGTACAGCGCTGCCAGCACCAGAAATACGAAGGCCAGCGACAGCGCGAAAACGAATCCGGTCTGGCCGCCGGTCTTTTTCTCCTGGTACACGGCCCCGGTCCATTCGTAGGCGTAGCCCGCCGGCAAGCCGAGCGCCAGCTCCTCCATCGCCTGCGCGGCCTGGCCCGAGCTGTAGCCCGGAGCCGCGGCACCGTTGATGGTGGCGGCGCGGTAGATGTTGTAGCGCTCCAGGTACTGGGGGCCGTTGACCGACTTGATCGAGACCACGGTCGACAGCGGCACCATCGCGCCTTCCGCGGTTCGCACGTACATCCGGCCGATGTCCTCAGGACGCGCGCGTGCGCTGGCCTCGGCCTGGGTCTGCACCCGGAACGTGCGTCCATACAGGTTGAAGTCGTTCACGTAGTAGTTGCCCAGAAAAGTCTGCAGCGTGAAGAACACGTCGGCCAGGTTCACGCCGATCGACTTGACCCGGTCGCGGTCGATCGCGTATTCGATTTGCGGCACGCGCGGATCGAAATTGGCGAACACGAAGCCCAGCTCCGGGCGCTTGCGTGCGCGCGCCAGGAAATCCTGCAGGGTCTGCGTGAAGGCATTCAGCGATCCGCCGGTGCGGTCCTGCAGCACGAACTCGAAGCCGCCGGAGGTACCCAGGCCGCGGATCGGCGGCGGATTGAAAACCAGTCCCTGCGCGTCCTTGATGTCGCGGTTGATACGGGCCGTCAACTCGCGCTGGATCTCGCTCGCGCTCTGGCCGGGCTTGCCGATGCGCTCGGACCACGGCTTCAGGCGGATGAACACCGTCGCGTTGTACGGCGAGGAGATGCCGGTCAGGAGATTGAATCCCTCCAGCCCGGCCACGCCTTCGATGGCCGGGTAATCGTGCGACATCGCTTCGATCTTCGAGTAGACCTCCGCGGTGCGCTGGGTCGAAGCGCCGAGTGGCAGCTGCACCACGCCAAAAACGAATCCCTGGTCCTCGTCGGGCACCAGCCCGGTCGGCCGCAGGCTTACCAGCACGTACAGCGCGACCAGCAGCGCGGCGAAGGTCAGGAACACCAGCGCCGCGTGGTGCACCAGCCGATCCACCCCACGCAGGTAACCACGCCTGAAGCCTTCGAACCCCAGGTTGAACCCCCGGTAAAACAGCGCCAGCGGGCTGCGACGCTGCAGGCCATCGCGCGCCGGCCGCAGCAGCAGTGCGCACAGCGCCGGGGTCAAGGTCAAGGCGCAGATGGCAGACAGCACCACGGACACGGCCAGCGTCAAGGCGAACTGCCGATACAGCTGCCCGGTCAGTCCCCCCAGGAAAGCGACCGGCACGAACACCGCCGACAGCACCAACGCGATCGCGACCACCGGGCCGCCGACATCGCCAATGGCTCCCTTGGTTGCCTCCAGCGGCGACTGGCCTTCCGAATCGATACGGTGCTGCACGGCTTCGACCACCACGATGGCGTCATCCACCACGATCCCGATCGCCAGCACCAGGCCGAACAAGGTCAGCGTGTTGATCGAAAAGCCCAGCGCGGCAAACGCCGCGAAGGTGCCGATCAGCGAGACCGGCACCGCCGCGATCGGGATCAGCGTGGCGCGCCAGCTCTGCAGAAACAGGAACACCACGAACGCGACCAGCACGAACGCGATGCCCAGCGTGATTCCGACCTCCTTGAGCGACTGCGTGACGAACGGCACGGTCGTATACGGCACCGAGTAAACCAACCCGGCCGGGAACGTCTGCGAGAAATCGCTCATCACCTTGCGCACGCCACGGTCGACGTCCAGCGCATTGGCATCGGGCGACAGAAAAATCCCGATGAAGGCCGACGGCAGCTGGCGCTCGCGCGCGGTGATCGCATAATCGGCGCCGCTCAGTTCGACGCGGGCGATGTCGTGCAGGCGCACGATCTGGCCGTCGGACGCGGCCCGCACGATCATCGCTTCGTACTGCGGCACGTCGCTCAGGCGTCCCAGCACGTTCACGGTGTACTGCATCTGGGTACCGCGCGGCGCCGGAGGGGCGCCGATCACGCCCCCGGGCACCACCACGTTCTGCTCGCGGATCGCGCTGACCACGTCGCCGGCGGTGACGCCCAGCCGGGCCATCCGGTCCGGGTCGAGCCACACCCGCATGCTGTAGTCGCGCGCCCCGAACACCCGCACCTGTCCGACTCCGTTCACGCGCGTAATGGCGTCGACCAGGTTCAGCGTCGCATAGTTGCTCAGGAACACGTTGTCGTAGCGGCCGTCCGGCGCGCTCAGCGCAAACACCTCCAGGAAGTCGGTCGACACTTTCCGGATCGTGACACCCTGTCGTGCCACGTCGGCCGGCAACTGGCTTTGCGCGATGCCGAAGCGGTTCTGCACGTCCACCGCCGCGATGTCGGGGTTGGTGCCGATCTCGAAACTGACCACCAGGCTGTACGAGCCGTCGGCGCCGCTCTTGGAGCCCATGTAGATCATGCCCTTGGCGCCGTTGACCTGCTGCTCGATCGGGGCGGCGACCGATTCGGCCACGACCCGCGCGTTGGCGCCCGGGAAGCTGGTCGAAACCTGCACCTGCGGCGGCACGATCTGCGGATACTGGGCGATCGGCAGGTTGAACCCGGCCAGTGCGCCGGCCAGCAGGATTACCAGCGAGATGACCGTCGAGAAGATCGGCCGCTCGATGAAGAAGTTCAGCATTGCCGGCCTGGAAGATCAGCCGCGCCGGCTGTCGGAGGAATCGCGAATACCGGCTTCACGGTCGCGCCCGGCGACACCTTCTGCAGGCCGTCGACGACGACGATTTCGCCGGGCTGCAGCCCGCTGTCGAGCACCCAGTCGTTGCCGAGCCGCTGAGTGGCGGTGATCTGGCGCACCGAGGCCTTGTTGTCGGCACCGATCACGTAGACCGTCTTCAGGCCCTGCAGCTCCTGGACGGCTTTTTCCGGAATCAGGATCGCGTTCGGGCGCGTGGCAGCAGGAACCGCGACCCGTACGTACTGTCCCGGGCGCAGTATTCCTTCGGGATTGGGGACCACGATCCGCATCTGCAGCGTGTCGTTCTTCAAATCGATGGCGGCATCGACGAAATCCAGGCGGCCCGGGTGCGCGTAGTCGCTGCCATCGACCAGCCGCAGTTGGAACTCGTCCGCTGCGGCGGCGGCCTTGGTGCGGGCGCGCCGCGTCAGCTCGAGCGCGCGCTGTTCGCCGAGCGCGAAGTTCACGTAGATCGGGTTGGACGAGTACAGCGTGGTCAGCAGCGTCTGCGCAACCGTCACCAGCGAGCCGGGCTTGACCATCGCCTTGCTGACCATGCCGTCGCGCGGCGCGGTGATCTGCGCGTACCCGAGATTCAGCTCCGCCTCGTGCACCGCGGCCCGCGCCGCTTCGACGCTGGCGCGGTCCGCCCGGTCGCGCGCGACGGCCGTGTCCAGGTCCTGCTGGCTGACCGCGTTGTCCGCGATCAGCCGGGAGACCCTGGCCAGATTCTGTGTCGAGTTGGCCGCCGAGGCCTCGGCCTGCGCCAGATTCGCCCGCGCCTGCTCCAGCGCCGCTTCGAAAGGCTGCCGGTCGATCTGGAACAACAGCTGTCCGCGGTGCACGACGCTCCCGTCGCGGAACGCCTGCCGCTCCAGCAAGCCTTGTACGCGCGAGCGGATCTCGACGGTTTCGACCGCCTCGGCCTGTCCGACGTATTCTTCGACCAGCGTGACGGGACGCGCCTGCGCCCGTAACACCGTGACCTCGGCCGGCGGTGGCCCTTGTTTGGGCGGCGGGTCGCCACGAGCGTTGCACCCTGCCAGCCACACCGCGGACAGGCCGAGCGCGACCGTCACGGCTGCGGCCCCTGGCCGCGCGCCGCGCAACGAGAACTGGCGCATCCCTGTTTCCCTTGCCCCGTCGTCGATTTGAGCTTCACGCCGCGACGGCGCGTGGCAACCGCTTCGGCATCGTGGTGGTGCAAATGACAATGTTAGCGGACCGGGTCCTTCCGCTTTTTCGATTTCACTATCGCTATCGCGAGCAAAGTCCATCCGCCCAGGAAGCCTATTCCACCGATCGGCGTCAGAATGCCGACCCAGGGCTCATCCAGCAGCGCGAGCGCGTACAGGCTCCCGCAGAACAGCAGCGTGCCTGCCGCAAAGCAGGCGCCAGCGGCGAGCGCGACCCGGCCCGGCCAGGTTTGAAACACCCAGGCGGTGGCAAACAGCGCCAATGCATGCAGCCCCTGGTAGCGCACCGCCGTGTCGAATGCAGCGATCCGCTGGGGCGGAAGCCACGATTTGAGGGCGTGGGCGCCGAACGCGCCCGCGGCGACGCCGGTCAGCGCAAAGACCGCGCCAGCCACGGCCAGCCAGCGGACGCGCGACTCGACGCTTGCGCCGGCATCAGGGTCGCTTCGAATCATCGGCCGGTCTCATTAGCCGTTCGAGGTCAGCGGAGCTCAGCTGGGCTCGCGGTCAATGTAGCATCGCGGCGCCAGGGTCCGCGCTGCCTGATCCCACGCCGGCTGTAAGTTCGGCGCTGGGGTGCCGACAAAGCGCGGTGCCCGACGGTCGGGCATCCGGCGTTCTGTTGGCTTCACGGGCGCGAGCGCGGGGGATATGGGCAGCACACTTGGAGAAGGAGTGATTGATGAGAACCACGAGAGAGTCGAGCATCAGAGGGTTGACCGGGGCCGCGATCGCGGCGGCTGCGGCGGGACTTTTTTCAATGGGGTACGCGGCGCCGGTTCTGGCCGACGAACAGGGCAAAGTTCATTGCGAGGGTGTCAACAGCTGCAAGGGCAAGAGCGACTGTGCGTCCGCGAAGAACTCCTGCAAAGGGCAGAACTCCTGCAAGGGCCAGGGCTTCAAGGAGTTGACGCCACAGGACTGTGAGAAGGCCAAGCAGTCGCAGTCGATGTCGAAGTAAGCGGCGCCGACGGCGGGCCTGTGCGGAATTCGCTCGGCTTCGGGCTCGGACTGCGCCCGCCGCATTACACCCAGATTGTCGAGACCCGGCCCGAGGTGGGCTGGTTCGAGATCACCAGCGAGAATTTCATGGTTCCGGGCGGCCGGCCCCTGCATTGGCTGGACCGGATCCGATCCGACTATCCGATCGCGATGCACGGCGTGTCGCTTTCGATCGGCGGCACGGATCCGCTCGATCAGCAGCATCTGGCCGGGCTGCAGGGGCTGCAGCGGCGCGTGCAGCCGGCCTGGATTTCCGATCATCTGTGCTGGACCGGGGTGGCCGGCGGCAATCTGCATGACCTGCTGCCGCTGCCGTACAACGAGGCCGTACTGGCTCACGTCGTCGATCGGGTCCGCCGCGTGCAGGACCGCCTGGGATCCCGGATTCTGCTGGAGAACGTCTCCAGCTACGTCAGCTACCCGTCCTCGCAGCTCACCGAGTGGGACTTCCTGGCCGAGGTCGCGCAGCGCGCGGACTGCCTGATTCTGCTGGACGTGAACAACATCTATGTGAGCAGCGTGAATCACGGGTTCGATCCGCTGGTTTACCTGGACGCGATACCGGTTGCGCGCGTGCGGCAGATTCACCTGGCCGGCCATCAGCGGCGGGACGACGGTTTGATCGTCGATACGCACGATGCGCCGATCGCCGAGCCGGTCTGGCGTCTGTACGAGCACGCGCGGCGGCGCTTCGGTGACGTGGCGACGATGATCGAGCGCGATGAAAACATCCCGGCGCTTGCCGAGCTGCTGAAGGAGCTGGACCGGGCCCGCTCGATCGCGGCATCTGTCGACGCCGAGAGCCTGGCGGCTGTGTCGTCGCAGGCGGCCTGATGGAGCGAGCCTTTCCGCGCACTGCGCTCGATCTGGCGCGCCTGCAGCGCGAATTCCAGGCGTACGTGCTGCACCGCGATCCGGCGGTGCTGCAGCACGTTCTGGGAGCCGGCGCAGCGGACGCCGCGACCCGGATGGACGTGTACGCGGACGGCTATCCGCTGCGGCTGCTGGAGGCGCTGCAGACGGACTACCCGGGCCTGAGGGCAATCACCGGCGGCCAGGATTTCGAGGCGCTGGGGCGTGCCTTCATCGCCGCTTGCCCGTCGACTCTTCGCAATCTGCGCTGGTATGGAGAGCGGCTTTCGCGCTTCCTCGAAACGAGCCCGCCATGGTCGGATCGATGCGAACTGGCCGACATGGCCCGCTTCGAATGGGCGATGGCGTGCTCGTTCGACGCGCTGGATGCGGCTTGCCTGAGCCGCGAAGCGCTGACCGGCGTTTCGGCGGAAAACTGGCCGCGGCTGAGCTTCATCGTGCATCCGGCCGTCCGGCGGGTCGAGCTGAAGACCAACGTGACGCGCGCGTGGTCGGCGCAGGCACGCGGGGAGAAGCTTCCCAAACTGCAGCGGGAATCGACTTCAACCGCCTGGCTGCTGACGCGCAGGCGGCTGCAGGTGCGATTCCGTGCGATGACGCCCGAAGAGGCGAGCGCATTCGACCGGCTGGCCACAGGCGCCAGCTTCGCGCGTTGGTGCGGCGAGCTGGGCGGGATGGTGGGCGAGGCGCTTGCCGCGGGGCGGGCCGTCGAATGGCTGAACCAGTGGCTGGCCGACGGTGCGCTGGCCGGGTTTGCTCTCGGATCGCCCTCCGGCGAAGGCTGAACATCTTGGCTGAGTGATACGATTAGGTGTATTAATCGTATCATTTATTGATTCGTTTTAATTTATTTTCGTCTCTGAGTCGATTACAATGCGTAATCGATTCATATTTTGAGACGAAAAATGTCGTCATCCCGGCCCGGCTGGATTTGGCAGGCCCCGGCCTGGCCCGAGTTCCGGTATGACCGGGACGCGGTTTCAGCGGTGGCGAGCCAGGCCCGGCTTGAACAAGGCGTGCTGCTGGGCAAGGCGGCTGCCCTCGGAGCGCAGGAGTTGCCGCTGACCCAGCGTGATGTGTGGGCCGAAGAAGCTGTGTCGACCGCCGCCATCGAAGGTGAATCGCTCGACCTGGCGGCCGTACGCTCGTCGGTAGCGCGCCGACTGGGAATCTCGTCGACGTTCGCTGCCGCTGTGCCTCGCAACGTCGAAGCGCTGTTGGATGTAATGGAAGACGCGACCGCCGACTGGACGACCGACTTATCCGACGAGCGGCTTTGCCGATGGCAGGCAGCCCTGTTTCCCGGTGGCCTCTCCTCGCTTCGCACCATTGAGGCGGGCCGCTACCGCACCCATGCCGAGCCGATGCGGATTGTGTCGGGCCCAGTGGGCAAGGAGACGGTGCACTACGAGGCGCCGGCAGCGAGCACGGTGGCCAAAGAGATGCGCAGGTTCCTGGCCTGGTTCAACGACACTCGCGCCAAGCCTCCAGCCGACGGCATCGTGCGCGCCGGGATTTCGCATGTCTGGTTCGAGTCCATCCATCCGTTCGAAGACGGCAATGGACGGATAGGCCGCGCCATCGTCGATATGGCGCTGGCACAGGACGCGCGCACTCCCAACCGCCTCCTCGGGATGGCGGCCCGGATGCACAAGGACCGGGCTCGGTACTACGAGGCGCTCAATCGCGCTCAACGCGGAACGGGCGACATCACGCAATGGCTTACCTGGTTCATCGAGGCCTTCGCCGCGTCGTGCCAGGCGACTTCCGAGCTGATCGACGAGTCGCTCGCACGCGCGCGTTTCTGGAGTGAGCACCGCGCCACCTCCATCAACGAGCGACAGCGCAAGGCGCTGAACAAGATGCTTGAGGCGGGTCCTGGCCGCTTCGAAGGCGGAATGACTGCCAGGAAGTACCAATCCTTGACAGGCGCGATAAAAATCACGGCAAGCCGCGACCTCGCCGAGCTTGCGGACGCGGGGCTCCTTGTGCGGCAAGGCGCTGGCCGCTCGACTTTCTACAACTTGCCAATGCCAGGTTGGGCGTGGTCGCCTCCCCCCGCGAAGCGGTCGCCTAAAGCCGCCTGAACGTCATTCGAGCCTCGCGTTGGGGGTGGGTCTCAGCCGTCGTGCATCCCTTCGGCGTGATGCCCGGGACCGTGTCCCTCGTGCATCGGGCCGTCGCAGTGGTCCGGATGCATGCCGTGCATGCCCCAGGGCCCGTCGCCGTGACCGTGCATCCGGTGCCCGAACTCGCGCGCGACTTCGTTCAACACCTCCTTTTGCGGCGGATCCAGCGTCTGCTCTAGCTTGGCGGTCGCGTCGGCCAGCTGTCCCAGTCGCTTGGCCCGATCAGCGGCGCGGTCGGCGGCCAGGCGCGCGCGCGCGGCCGCATCCAGGTCCTTGGCCGGCGGCTGCGTCGGCGTAGCCGGCACCATCGCGCGCACCGCCGTTGAAAAGGCCTTCCACGCTTCCTGCTGGGAGGCGCGAATTTCCAGGCGCGCGGCCAGGTGGTCCAGGTGGCGGTCCATGCTCTGCTGCAGGTACTGGTGCATCCGCTCCGCCTTCGGCGGATCGGCAGAATCGCGCTCATGCTGGGCCAGCGAGACCAGCGGCACCGCGGCCAGCAGCAGGGTCGACAGCAGCGCGGCCAGCGGCGCGTATCTACGAACGACGTTCATGAAGAATCTCCGGTTGCGCAAGGCTTCTACAAACGAGTGACTCAATCTTCGTATTCAGATTGGCGGGAGGAACGCTCGAGCACCTGAGATGCGGAAACGTTCGACATGGAAACCATTAGAGCGTGCGGGTGTCAATGGGTTCATGATCCCGGACCGCGGCCTGTGAACGGCGCGTAACAGATCGTCAGCGCCTGTATCCTGCTTCGAAGGAGCGCTCCCGCGATGTTTATCCTTGATAAAACGGCAACCTTGCCGGCACGCCGGATGACACAACGGATTCTGGTCGTCGACGACGATCCCGGGCTGCGCGAGCTGCTCGACGGCTATCTGCGCGATTCGGGGTACGAAGTGCAGACGGTGGCCGAGGGCGAGGCGATGCGGGAGCAGCTCGCGCGCACCCCGTTCGACCTGATCGTGCTCGACCTGATGCTGCCCGGTGAGGACGGCCTGACGCTGTGCCGCCGGCTGCGCGCGCACTCGGCCCTTCCCATCCTGATGCTGACCGCCCGCGGCGATGAGTTCGAGCGCGTGCTCGGCCTGGAAATGGGGGCGGACGACTATCTGGCGAAGCCATTTTCACCGCGCGAGCTGCTGGCGAGGATCCGAAGCATCCTGCGCCGCGCGGGCGACCGCGGATCCGATGCCTCCTCGAGGATCGGCTTTGACGGCTGGACGCTGGATCTGGGCGCGCACCACCTGATCGATCCGGAGGGGGTGGTCGTGGTGCTTTCGACCGGCGAGTTCCGGCTGCTGCGGGCGCTGGCCGAGAACCTGAATCGCGTGCTCACGCGCGACCAGCTGATCGACGCGATCGCCGGGCGCGAGGCCAACCGGCTCGAACGCACGGTCGACGTGCTGGTCAGCCGGCTGCGCAAGCGGCTGCGCGACGACGCGCGTGAACCGAGGATGATCCGCACCGTACGCAGCGAGGGCTACATGCTGGTTTCGCGGCCGGAACGCGGATGAGGCTGCTCCCGCGCTCGCTGTTCGGGCAGGTCGTGTTCGCCACCGTGGTGGCGGTCGTCGTGTCACAGCTGGTCGTCGCCTGGCTGCTGCTCGACGAACGCGCGCGCATGGCGCGCCACGTATGGGGCGACCAGGCCGCGCAGCGCATCGCCGGGTTCATCGGTGCAATCGATGGAGCAACGCCGGCCGAGCGGGTCCGCATTATCGGCACGACCGGACTGCGGCCCTCGCACGCGAGCCTGGAAGAGCCGTGGAGGCAGCCCGCGATGGAGCCGCCCGCCGAGGCGATCGCGTTCCTGGCCAACCTGCGCAAGGAACTGGCGCGACCGATCCAGGTGCAGATGCTGGTGCTGGGTCCGGACTGGCCTCCCGCGTTGCCCAACGCCCGACCGAATGTTGCCACCCATGCCGGCGGCCTGTTCGACGATAAGCGGCGGCGCCAGCTGCGCATGGTCGCGGTCCAGGCGCGTCTCGGAGACGGCAGCGTGCTGACGCTGCGGCATGCGCTGCCGCCGCCGCTGGCGGGACCGCCAACCTCCGTGCTGGCTGGCGTGGCGCTGCTGGTGGCGATCGCGGGCGCGCTGACGGCGTGGACCGTGCGGCGCCTGACGCTGCCACTGGGCACGCTGGCGCGCGCGGCCACGGGACTGGCCCGCAACCTGGATCAGCCGCCTTTGCCGGAGACCGGGCCGGCCGAGGTGGCCGCGGCAGCCGCATCGTTCAATCGGATGCAGCAGGACCTGAAGCGCAACCTGGAAACGCGCTCGCAGGCGCTGGCTGCCGTGTCGCACGACCTGAGACTACCGATTACGCGGATCCGGCTGCGGATCGAGCGGTTGAGCGACGAAGCCACGCGCGAAGCGATCGACAGCGACCTGGTCGAAATGGACCGGATGATCGGCGACACGCTGGAGTTCCTGCGCGCCGGCCACAGCGGCGAGCAGGCCGCGCGGATCGATGTGAATGCGCTGGTGGAATCGGTGGCCGAGGACATGAGGGCCCTCGGATGCCGTGTCCAGACCCACGGCGAGGCGCGAGCGCCGCTGCTGGCGCGTAGCCAGGCGGTGCGGCGTTGCCTGGGCAACCTGGTCGACAACGCGCGCCGCTACGGCGGTGGCGCGGTCGAGCTGACCGTGTGCGACGAATCCGAGCAGGTCCAATTCATCGTCGAGGACCACGGACCGGGTATTCCGGAATCCGAGCGCGAGCGCGTGTTCGAACCCTACGTCCGGCTGGAAGCATCCCGCGCGCGCCACACCGGGGGAACCGGCCTGGGACTGGCGATCGCCCGCGCGATCGCGCGCGGCCATGGCGGAGACGTCGCGCTCGAATCGCGAGAGGGCGGCGGGCTCAGGGCGATCCTGAAGTTTCCGCGCCGCTGGAGCCCGCAGCTGAACGCGCCCGTTGCCGCCGGCATGGAGGCGCGCGCGTGACGCCCCGGGCTGCCTGTTGCGCAGTGCTGGCGATCGCGCTGCTGGCCGCGGTCACGGCCGCGCAGGCGCAGCAAGGCGGCCGCGGCCGCAGTGGCGGGCCGCCGGGTCCGGATGGCGCCGATCGCGCGGCGCTCGATCGAGGCGCGATTGGGCGTGGCGCCCTCGCCGGCGAATTCATCGCGCACCTGCAGGATGTGAAGCAGCGCCTGAAGCTGGAGACGGCGCAGCAGGCCGCCTGGGACGATCTTGCCCGGCGCGCGCAGGCGTTGATGGAGGACCAGATGCGCGGCTTCGCGCGGCCGCCCGATCAGGAAGACGCCGTGCACCAGATCAACCGGCGCGTGGATGTCGTACGCAACCGGTTGGCGGCGATGGAAGACATCGCCGATGCCGCCCGTCAGTTGTATTCGCTGCTGTCGGCCGAGCAGCGCAAGCTGGCCGACGAGCTGCTGCCGACTACCGTTCCTACACTGTACTCGGGGCTGCCGGATTTTCCGCGTGGGGCGGTTGACCAGAAGATGATCCGCAAGAAAGAGTAAGCGCTCAGCCCGAAGGGCCTGATCGTCGCAGCACGTCCCTGCAGACCGCGCGTTCCGGCGCGGCTGCGGGCAGCTTCTGGCAGACCGCGTCCATCCTGGCCAGCGCTCTGTCCACGCTGGCCTCATGCACCGGCGCAGACTTCCATGCCTTCAGCGCCACGCCCAGCTTTTCGAGCACGATCCGATTGCGTCCGTAAAAAGTCTCGGGTGCCGGATCCAGCTCATCGATGACGCGCCCGACGGCCTGATCGAGGCGATCCTGCTGGGCGGGGGCGAGCTCGGTCAGCGCCATCACGTAGCGCGCTCCCCACTGCAGCCGGGTGGCCGGGCCCTGGGCGGCCGCGTAGGCTTTTTCGTACCAGTCGAGCGCGGCCATCGCATCGCCGCGCTTGCGCGCGTTCACGGCCAGCTCGATCATCTGGTAATAAGGAGACACCGAGCGGCTCAGCTCGGCTTTCAGAAGCGCATCCGACTCCGCCTCCAACCCGGCCGCCGACAGCGCCTCGGCTGCCGAGCTGATCACCGCCTGGCGCTCGAAGCGATCGTTCGTGTCCCGGTCGGCCTGCGCCGCTGCCGTGCGGATCGCCTCTGCGAGCGCGGGCGACACCGGTGCGTTCGGATCGCCCAGCTTCTGAAGTTCAGCGCGGGTGGCCAGCGCATCGAGGCGATCCGCGGTCGACAGGCCCGTGTCGGCAGCGAACGCTGCCAGCCGCGCATCCCAGCGCTCGAGCAATTGCTGCCGCTCGACGCTGCCCGGATCGGTCAGCGCCCCTGCGATCACAGGCGCCCACTGCACCAGCAGGTCGAACTGCGCGCGGGCGCGCGCAGCATCGTCCAGCACGGCCCGCACGTGCGCGAGTGCGCGCGCGCGATCCACGCTCACGGCGCCGCGGCCGGCCGCGGTCGCGCCGATCGCGCGCAGCGCCAGCCGGTCCGAGCTGGGCAGGTAGCGGGTCGGGCAGGCCTTGGCGAGCGCGACCAGCGTGGACGCGATGCGGTCGGGGGCGACCAGTTGCCCTTCGTCGGTGTCCCACGCGTAGCTCGCCAGCAGCGTCCAGTCCTCGCCCGTCAGCTTGGCCGCGTCCGCGCCGAGCGCGCTCGCCAGCGTGGCGCGTGCCGAGCGGCCGGTGCCCAGGCCCAGCGACAGTACCTGCAGATACTGCTGCGGATCGATTTCGCCCGGCAGCCTCGTGATCTCGGCTCCGTCGGACGCGAACAGGATCATCGTCGGGTAGCCACGCACGCGAAAGCGCTCGCCCAGCTTCTGCGCATTGGGCTGGTCGCCGTCGACATACACCGGGATGAACTGGCTGGAGCGCTCGATGAAATCGAGTCGCTTGAACAGCGTCGCCTTGACCTGGTTACAGGGCGGGCACCACGAAGCGCCCCAGTACAGGAACAGCGGCTTGTGTTCCGAGCGGGCACGGGCAAACGCGGAATCGACGTCTACATTGGCGCCATCGGAGAACGGCCCCCCGTTCACACCAGGAGAACGAAGATGATGAGCGCCTTCACCCGGACGACCGAAAACCTGCTGTTTTCCCTGTTGATCGCCGTGTTCGCCGGTTGGACCGTGGTATCGGTGGCGGCCGACCCCGCCGCGTCTTCGGCGTCGTGCGCGATCACGCACGTGTTCACGCAGACCGGCAATTCGTGATGTTCTAGCAAGAATCGGATAGCGAGGGGCCTGGCCCATGCCTACATTGATGCCAACGAACGGACCTACGGTTACGACCAGGAGAACCAAGATGACGAGCGCCTTCACCCGGATTTCCGAAAACCTGCTGTTTTCCCTTTTGATCGCCGTGTTTGTCGGATACACCGCGGTGTCGGTGGCAGCCGGCGCGGCCGCGCCCGTGGCCTCTTCGGTCTCGTGCACGGTGGCGAAGATCGCGGCCGGAATAATGCACTCGTGAGTCCGGTATATCGTGTGGAATGGACGAACGTGGACGCCGCTTCGAGCAGCTGGTGGCGCCGCACCTGGGTGCGGCGTTCAACTTCGCGCGGTGGCTGACCCACAATGACCACGATGCACAGGACATCGTCCAGGACGCGTCGCTGCGCGCCCTGCGTTTTCTGGACGGACTGCGCGGCGAGGACGCTCGCCCCTGGCTGCTCGGGATCGTACGCAACGCGACGTGGTCCTGGCTCCAGGCGAACCGCCCTTCGGAGCTGACCGCCCGCGAAGACGACGGCGAGCCGCAAGTCCCGGCTCCCTCATCCGACGAACCCGAGACTTCCGCGATCCGGCGCGCCGAGGCGCGCCTGCTGAACGAAGCGATTACGGCGCTGCCGCCGCCCTTGCGCGAAGTGATCGTGCTGCGCGAGTTGGAAGACCTCGCGTATCGCCAGATCGCCCATATCGCGGGCATTCCGATCGGGACTGTGATGTCCAGGCTGGCACGCGCGCGCCGGCTGCTTTCCCAGTCTGTCAAGGTGATCGAGGCCGCCGCCGACCGCCAGGGGGCGCGATGACCCGCGACGACGAGCTTCGGCTGCACGCCTACCTGGACGGCGAGCTGGGCGCGACCGAGTCGATCGAATTCGAGCGGCGGCTGGCCGACGACGCCGAGCTGCGCAAGGGCCTGGCCGAATTGCGCGCGATCGGCGAGCGGATCCGCAGTCAGGCTCGCTACCACGAGGCGCCGCCGCGCCTTCGCGAGCGGGTCCTCGCCCGGGTCAGGCGCCAGGAGCCGCGCCCGCGCGGACGCTGGATATTCTGGCCGACGCTGGCCACCGCCACGGCGTTGACCGCAGTGCTCGCCTGGTTCACGCCGGCGCTGATCCGTCAGACCGCCGGCTGGGAGCCCCGCGTGGACGAGGTGATGGACGACCATCTGCGGGCCACGCTGGGGGCCCACTGGGTCGATGTGGCCTCGTCCGACCGGCACACGGTCAAGCCATGGCTGAGCGCGCACCTCGGATTTTCTCCAGCGGTGCCCGACCTTTCGGACCAGGGGTTCGAATTGATCGGGGGTCGGCTGGACGTGCTCGACTCCCGGCCGGTCGCGGCGCTGGTGTACCGGCACCGCCAGCACATGATCTCGGTGTTCGTCTGGCCCGGCGAGCCTGCGCCGGCGGGGGGAGTGACCGAGCGTCGCGGCTACCACCTCGTCCGTTGGGGGGCGGGTGGTCTTTCTTATTGGGCGGTGTCTGACCTGAACGAGAACGAATTGCGGGATTTCGCGCGGCTGCTATCATCACGCACATAGCGGGTTTTTGGGATCGGATACGATCATGAGTGGATTCACGGGCGCTTTGCGGGTACTGGCACAGGCCGTGTCGGCGGGGCTCCTGCTCGTCGGTTCGGCTTCATCGGGTGCCGACGAAGCGGCAGCCGATCCGCATGCGCACCACCATCACATGATGCAGGCGCCGCCTCCGGTGGTGCGAAGCACGCTGAACTACACGGTACCGGATATCACGCTGGTGCGCTCGGACGGCGTGCGCGTGAATCTCGCGAACGAGCTGGATGACGGCCGCCCGGTGCTGCTCGACTTCATCTACACCACCTGCACCACGATCTGCCCGGTGATGACCCAGACCTTCGCCGAGGTGCAGAAGCGCCTCGGGCGGGACGCGGCCAAGGTGAAAATGGTGTCGGTGTCGATCGACCCGGAAGAAGACACGCCAGAGTGCTCGGCGAAGTTCGAACCGACATCGCCCAGAAGTAGTCCTCAGCTCGTCCTCCGGTAGTCCAGAGCCGCCCGCATCGCCGGTTCGCGGTTTCAATAAGCCCAAATGTGCGCTGCGGGCGCGTCCCGCACGTCGTACTTTCGCTCCAATCGGGGCAGCGAACCGCCGGGCTGAATCTAAGGTCTGCAACCAGTTTCCTATATTCCTACACGGATATGAGTAAATACCCTCGAACCGGGTGCAAAAAGGTAGGGTTTTCCACCTGTTGATGTTCCTCTGGTTTTTGTGCGCTGCACCATTTAAAACTCACAAGTACCTAATAAATAATAAAAATAAGCTGCATGAACCGGGTATAGGGATCGGTCGCAACTAGGTAGGGGTGGTCGCTCGGAGCCCATCGGGTCCACATAAGCTTAGGGCGCCTCCGTGGCCCCTTTTCTGCGCCTCCCGGGCTGCGACCAGGAATCCTTCGCCATAGGCTGTGCGCGCTTCGGTCGCTATGCGGGACAGAAGTGAGGGGCGCGCGTAGGACTCGACGATCCCGCCAACAGGCAGGGAGGTCGGGCCCGACAGCAGCGCCGGGCGGTCGCCGAAAGTCCTGTGGGGAGGTCACATGTCCAGATCACGGCTTCTGCTTCTTAGTCGCGGATTGCCGGCGCTGCTGGTGTCTCGTTCGGCCCGTTGAGCGGCCTGCAGAAGATCAGGAACGGCCTGCCGGGGACCGACTTTCCGGACGAATTCAGGCAGCCGTACTGCGAGGGCGGCAGCTACCTGAACGGCCAGCCCAATCCGTACAGCGGCCAATGCAGCGCCAACGGCGCGGTGGGCTTCGTGCCGCCGGCGGCGTTCCGGGCGGCCAACGTCAGCGCCGTGGTCGGGCAGATCAATTCGACGACGTGCACCGTGGCCCCAGGCGAAACCTGCCCCGTGCACGGTTTCATCATCAACGATCCGGGCGCCGGGTACAGCACGGCGCCGGGCGTGACGATCAGCGGCGGCGGTGGCACCGGGGCGACCGCAACCGCGGTGATCGGCAACGGCTCGATCATCGAAATCGCGGTCACCAATGGCGGTTCCGGCTATACGGCAGCGCCGACCGTGACGATCACGCCCAGAGGACCGGCCAGCCTGATCGCGCAGACCGACGCGGCCGCGATCATGAAAACCGGCGTGATGAACGGCAACCTGCCGGCGCCGCTGATGGGCTTCGACGAGGACGACGAGTTCTTCCTGACGCTGACCAACGTCGGGATGATCATGCGGCCGGACCTGTTCGAAACGCACACGGTCCACTTTCACGGCTACCCGAACGCTTCCTCGTTCTACGACGGCGTGCCGGATGCGTCGCTGGCGATCAACATCGGCGCCAGCTTCACCTATTACTACCTGGCGCCGGACGCGGGAACCTACTTCTGGCACTGCCACATCACGCCGCCCGAGCACCTGCAGATGGGCATGGTCGGGCAGCTGTACGTGCGGCCGCGCCAGAACCGCCTGCCGGCCGGCACCGACACCTACCTCGCGCTCACCGGCAGCGGCACCACCGGGACCATCGGCACAACGGGCGGGCCCGGCCAGCAAGGCGATCTGCGCACCGCGTGCTACTCGAGCGGCGCAAGCAACCTGCGCTTCGGGTTCACCGGCACGCCGACCGCCGACATCCTGTGCTCGACCCCGGCCCCGGCAGCCGACAGCGGATTCACCCACGCGGCGGGCTACAAGTACGTCTACAACGACGGCGACGGCTCGACGCGCTACGACATCGACGTGCCGCTGCAGATCCACGGCTTCGACCCGAACTTCCACTTCGTCGGGATGACCTTCAATCCGGAAGGCTTCTCCGACATGAAGGACAAGTACTTCCTGCTGAACGGCCGCAGCTACCCCGACACCATCACCACCGGAGCGATCACGACCCAGTCCTCCGACGGCATGCCGCGCCCGTCGCAGCCGATGTCGTCGCTGATCACGCTGAGCCTGAGCGGCGGGCCGGGCGGCACGCCGCAGCGCGCCGCGCTGCGGATCGCGGACCTGGACGTGTCCGAGTACCAGACGCTGGCCTCGCTCGGCATGCCGATGCAGGTGGTCGGCTACAACGCCAAGCTGCTGCGCGACCAGGCCGGCAACAACCTGTACTACACGACCAACTCGATCACGCTGGGCGGTGGCGAGTCGCTCGACGTGATCCTGGATGCGTGCGCGGTGCGCGGGCCGGCGCCGACCTACACCTGCACGACGCCGATGCCGACCGGCACCTACTTCCTGTACACGCCGAATCTGGACCACCTGGCCAACGATGCCGAGAACTTCGGCGGCCTGATGACCGAAGTCGTGGTCACGCCTTAGGAGACAGCAACGATGAGCGCCTCGAACATCCAACGCTGTGTGGCGTCAGCCGGACGCCTGCTGTCTGCTGCCGCGGCTTTCGCGGCATTCGCTTTCGCTCCCGGAGCGGTCCAGGCGGCCGCGCCTGGCATCATGGGCGGCTCGTTCAGCCTGGTGGCCAACGCGGGCTACACCACGCAGCCCGACGGCGCGGAGATCTACACATGGGGCTACGGCTGCGCCTCCTCAACCGGGCTCACCTATGCGCCGGCGGTGTTCCAGTCCATCGGCCGCTGTCCGACGATGCAGCTGCCCGGGCCGACGCTGATCGTGACCGAAGGTGCGACGGTGAGCGTGACACTCACCAACCACCTGCCGACCGGGGCCGGTAACACCTCGATCATCTTCGCCGGGATTCCGACCACGGCCAGCGGCGGCACGGCCGGACTGCTGGCACAGGAAGCAGCGCCCAACGGGTCCGTCACCTACTCGCTGAACACAACCGGTAAAGCCGGGACGCACGCCTACTACAGCGGCACGCAGTCGGACCTGCAGATCGAGATGGGCCTGTACGGCGCGCTGGTCGTGCTGCCGAGCGCGGTACCGGCCGGGTGCGTCGCGCTCGGCGGGCTGGGCGGCGGCGGCGATGAGTTTCGCCTGGCGCCTGCGGCCTATGACCACGCGGCAACCTGTTACGACCGCGAATACCTGTTCCAGTTCGGCGAGATCGACCCGGCCATCCACGCGGCGGCCGAAGCGCAGGTCAAGGCCATCGCCGCCTGCCCGCCGGGGACCAACAACACGATCACCGGCGTGCCGTGCCCGGCGGCCACGCTGCTGGTTCCGACCGAGCCGTACCACCCGCGCTACTACACGATCAACGGCCGCTCGATGCCCGACAACATGGACGCCGACTACGCGCCGAACTACCCGAATCAGCCCTACAACGGCAACCCGCACATGCATCCGCTGGACCAGGTGCTGATCCGGGTGATCGGGACCGGGCGCTGGGAGCACCCGTTCCACGAGCACGCGAACCACGTGCGGATCCTGGCGCGCGACGGCAACCTGATGTTGAGCCCGACCGATTCGACCCGGCTGGCGGGTCTGATGATGTTCACGACCGACACCTACCCGGGCCAGACCTTCGACGGCATCTTCTACTGGTCAGGCAAGGGGCTGAACTGGGACATCTACGGCCACACGCCGACCAATGCCGGCAACCCGCCCTGCGTGGCCGATGCGAACGGCTACTACACGCGCGCCAGCGGCGCGGTGATCCCGGTGTTCAACACGTCGGGCACATTGACCAACGCTGCGGCCGCCTCGAAGAACTACGGCGAGTGGTGCGCCGACCACAACCACCCGCTCGAGGCCAACCCGGTCGGCCACGTCGCCGCCGGGGGGCCGGCGACGCTGCCCGACCCGCTCGTTGCGACCAACGGCCTCTGGTACAACGGCACCCCCTATCTGGGTCCCGACGCGGTGAACCGCTCGCGCGGACCGACTCCGCTGCCGCCGGGCGGCGCGCTGCAGAACCCGCCCGAGGAGTCCGGCATCGCCTTCATGTGGCACTCGCATAACGAGCGCGAGATCACGACCAACGACGTGTTTCCCGGCGGGATGCTGATGATGATGCTGGTCGATCCGCCGGTCTGGTACATCGACGAAACGCTGTGAGCGGACGGAGCAGAACATGAGAACCCAACACGATTTCGTGAAAGCTCTGCTGGCCGGCATCGCGCTGCTGTCGACCGTCGGGGTCGCGCAGGCGCAGAACAGCGTCAGTCTCACGGCCACCCGCCAGACCGCGCTGATGCCCGACGGCGCCAACGTGCCGATGTGGGGCTGGGTCTGCAGCACCACGACGGCGGCGGTGGGCGCAAGCTGCACGCAAACGAACGGCGCGGCCCAGACCGTGCCGACCACCGGCACCAGTACCGTCTGGCAGCCGCCGCTGATCAGGGTGCCGGCGGCGGTGGCTCCCGCCACGACGGGCCTGACGATCACGCTGACGAACACGCTGCCGGTGGCGACGTCGCTGGTGATCGTCGGACAGATTCCGCAAGCAGCCGACGTCGGCCGGCTCGGCGCGCCCGTGCGCGAATCGGGGCGGCCGCAGCACCCGGCACAGACGGCGACCACGTGGCCGATCGCCACGCCGGTCGACCCGGTGAACGGCCCGGTGGCCTTTCAACCGCCGAGCCAGGGCGCACGCGCCCGATCGTTCGTGGCCGAGGCCGCCGCAGGGACCGGCACCGCGACCTACACGTTCACGAACCTGCGGCCCGGCACGTACCTGATCGAGTCGGGCACGTATCCTGCCATCCAGGGTCCGATGGGGCTGTACGGCGTGCTGGTCGTGGCCACGGCGCCGGCCGCCGGCGTGGCGGGCACGGCGTACCCGAGCCCATGCACCACGGCCACCAGCGCCACTTGCGTGACCACCGGCGTCCAATACGATGCCGACGCCGTCGCCATGCTGAGCGAAATCGACCCGGTGCAGAACGGCGCGGTCGACGCCTTCCTGGTGAAATCGGCCGGCTGTACGGCCGGAACCGGCGCCTGCACGGGCACGGTCAGCGCGGCCGCGGAAATGACCAAGTGGTCGCTGGCCTGCTCGACGATGGGTCCGACCGCGACCGCCAACACCTGCTATCCGCCGGCGGTCGATTACACGCCGCTGTATCACCTGATCGACGGCGTTGCGTTCGACCCGGCCAATCCGTCCGCGTCGCAATTGAACGTCGGGTCTACCACCACGGCGGCGACCGCCTCCACCGGCGTGCTGCTGCGCCTGGTCAATGCCGGCCTGCGGATGCACATGCCCTCGGCAGTCGGACTGCCGATGGTCCAGATGGCCGAGGACGGCAACCTCGAGCCGGACGTCGCCGTGGCGTTGACCACGGGACACTACGCGCAGGCGGCCACCGGCGTGACGTTCCCGCAGACCGCGGCCACGACAACCACGCCGCAGCCCAAGGTGGTCAGCGATGTGTTCATGCCGGCGGGCAAGGTGATCGATGTCCTGGTGTTCCCGGCCAGCGCCGGGGCCTACACGGCCTCCTCCTATGCGTTGTTCGACCGCGAGCTGAGCCTTTCGGCCAACTCCACCAAGCGCGACAGCGGGATGGAGGCGTTCCTGGTGCTCAATGGCGGCGCCGCAGGAACCGGCGCCGGCCAGACCACCGGCGGCGCGCTGAACCCGTTCGCAACGGCCACGGCGGTCGCCGACAACTACATCGTGCCGGCCCACGCGACCACGTTCACCGGCAATGTGCTGGCCAACGACCTCGGGGTCCACAACGCGTCGAGCCCGTGCGTTGCGACCACCGGTTCGACCGGGCCGCAGACGGTTGCGGCCGGCTCTGCGGGCACCGTCACGTTGAATCCGGACGGGACTTTCACGCTGGCCGTGGCGGCCGGCTTCTCGAACGGCGCGACCGGGTCGTTCAGTTACTGCGGTAACGGCAACTCGACCGTGTCGGCCACCGTCACGTTCTACGCGGCGCGGGTCGGCGGCCCGCCGGTGGCGAACGCCGACACGTACACCAGCCACAGCGCCAGCCTGCTGCAGGTGGGCGCCCCCGGCGTGCTGCTGAACGACACCGACCCGAACGGCTATCCGCTAACCGCACTGTCGGCTGCAGGCGCCAGCGGCGGCTGCACGATCGCGCTGCAGGCCAACGGCGCGTTCACCGCGTCCCTGCCTGCGTTGACCACCCCCGCGGCACGTACCTGCACGTTCACGTACAACGCGGTCAACTCGCAGGGCACGTCGAGCGCATCGGCGGCCACCGTCACGCTGAATTTCCCGGCGGCCAGCGGCCTGAGCGTCACGGTCCGGGACGCGAACACGAAGGCCGCGATCACCGACTACAAGTGGGTGATCGAACAGGATCTGACCTTCTACCTGGATCCGAATTGCCAGCAGAACGGCCCGGGCGGCACCAAGCCAGCGACCTGCCCGACCGGCGTGCCGCCGACGCTCGGCACCAACTTCCACACCAGCTACATGCCGGTGATCGCCAGCGGCTGCACCGGTCCGCAAAGCTGCGAGCGCGGCCAGAGCATCTACGACCCGGCCACCGCAACGCACGTACCGGCGGTATGCGACGCCAGCGGGATCTGCGTTCCGGCTGCCGCGGGCGCGTATCGGGCCACGTCGACCCCGGACCAGGCCGTGCTGAACGCCACCAACCCCGATGGCACGCCGGCACGCTATTACCTTTCGATCCTGCCCGGTGACGCGGCGAACTCGTTCAACACCGGCAACACATCCGATCCGAGCGTGGCGGCCAACTGCGCCGGCAGCTCGACGCCGACGGGCCAGGCAGCGTCCAGTTGCGGGCACACGATGGCCGGCGCGCCGATTGCGGCGCCGACCTGTACCGCCACCGGAACGTGCACCTTTGCGCCGGTCACCGTGAACGCCCAGGCGAACCCGATGAAGACGGCCACGCTGACCATCTTCGTGTTCGAGGACGACTTCCCGATCAATGGCGAGCACGACGGCAACGGCGCGGTCGAGCCCGGGTTGGGCGGCTTCCAGGTCGTTCTGTGGGACGACGCCGGCTCGACCGGCGATCCGACCGGACAGATGACCTACGACATGTTCAACTTGCCGTTGACCAATTCGTTGAATGGCACGGTCGACCCGCTGACGGGCCTGAACGCGTGCCCGATCGCGCCGACCGACCAGAACAATCAGGTTGCCGTGGGCGTGATCATCGTCTGCCCGCAGTTCGAGTCGGACGGCAAGACGCCCTCGCCGCTGGTCGGCCAGGCGATCGTCAGGAACCTGATGGCGGGGCGGTTCGGAGTCACCGTGCATCCGAGCGCGGCGCGCACGGCCGCCGGCGAGGAATGGCTGCAGACCAACACGCTGGACGGTACCCACTTGCTGGATTCGTTCGTGCGGTCCGGCGAGCCAGCCTACTTCCAGGAGTTCGGACCGGGCGGCTGGCACGTGTTCATGGGGATGGCCAACCCGGCGATCATCAACGGACGCAAGCCGGGTCTGTGTTCCAGTCTCGGCGCCGGCCATTGCAGCAACACGGTCAACGTGAACGTGTCGAACCTGCACATGTCGCGTCCGCCCAACGAGACGCTGTACGACAGTGCGGTGTTTGCGCTGGGCAACGGGCTCAATTACCAGGGATTGGCGTTCACCACGTGCTACGGCGCTCTGGGCGACCCCGATGGCGCCGCGTTCGCGTTCGCCAAGTGCGACCAGAACGGGCACATGACGTTCACCGGGGTTCCGGACGGCAACTGGTCGCTGGTGGTGTTCGACCAGTGGGTCGACCTGCTGGTCGACGGGTCGTCGAAACCGGTCAACGTCACCGGGGGGCGGACGCTGAACATCGACTACCCGCAATTCACCTGGCAGCAGCATATCTGGACCAACACCTACCTGGACGTGAACGGCAACGGCATCCGCGATGCCGGCGAACCGCCGATCGGGCAGGTTCCGAGCCGGGTGCGGTTCCGCAACGGCAAGTTCAGCAACTCGTTGTTCTCCGACGCCAATGGCAGCGCGAACTTCGACGAGACGTTCCCGCTGTTCAACTG
>VBCK01000224.1 GCA_005882215.1 Betaproteobacteria bacterium
CCGCGGCTTACCGCCTGAATCCCTGCACTTCCTGCTCGCTCGCCGTCACTAAATCGCCTGCCGGCTCTGCGTACTGCTCGAACGTCCGCTTCACGAGCGCGCGCAGCCATCTCACTGCGGGGTCGCGATGGAACCGCGGATGCCAATGCTGGCTGAGGGCGAACTGCGGCAGTTCCACTGGCGGCTTCAGTATGCGCACCGTGCCGTAGCGCGCGAATGCGCTCGCGAGTTCCATTGGCACGGTCGCAATGAGGTCCGGATGCCGCTCCAGAAGCAGCGGGACTATCAGGAAATGCGGTGTGGTGAGGAATACGTTGCGCTGGACGCCTTGCTCCTCGATCAACTTGTCGTAGGCGGTGCCGGGCTTGCCCTCCAGCGAAACGACGACTTGGGGCATGCGCTGGAACTGCTCCAGCGTCAGGGGTTCCCCGATCGAGGAATTCCGCGTGCTCACGATGGTGACGAAAGTGTTCATGAAGAGGCGCTGCCGATAGAGCCCTTCGGGTGCCGAGCGAATCGAGCCGAGCGCCAGGTCGACCTCGCCTGAGGCGAGCAGGCCTTCGATCTGCTCGATGGGGACCTGCACAGTCCGCACGGTGCAATGGGGTGCTGCCTCCCGCAGCTCCTTCAGGAGGGGCGGTAGGAAGACGAGCTCGCCGGCGTCGGTCATGGAGAAGACGAACGCCCTGTGGGACCTGGATGGATCGAAGCCCGCCTCGACCAGAACCTCGTCGCGCACCGCCGCCATGATGTCTACGACGGGCTGGCGCAGCAATTCAGCCTTGCGAGTGGGCACCATGCCCTGGCCCGTCCTCACGAACAAGGCGTCGTCGAAGAATGACCGCAGGCGGCCGAGTGAATGGCTGATCGCACTTTGCGTGGTGCCCACGGATTCGGCGGCCCGGGTGACGCTCTGCTCCTGCAGCAAGGCGTCGAGGATCGTCAGCAGGTTCAGGTCAAGCTGCTTCAGGCGGGCATCGGCGGTGGTCGGCATGCACGCGATGCTAGCGCGCCTGCAGCTGTCATGCGCCATGTTCATTGTTGTCATGAGCCTGGTCGCGTTGACCCACCTGACGCTGGTCCTTATCGTGGACACAGATGGAAGCACCCGACGAGCTTGCTGCAGTGAACAATGACGCTGCAAAGACGCGGACGCCGCCTCTCAAGGAGAAACCCATGACACCATGGCTGTTCCGCGGCGGGTATGGTAATCCGCTCAAGTTCGCGCTGATCGCGTTTTTGTGCGGTGCACTATCGTCTTTCAGCGGCTGGTCCTCCGGCGACGAGCATGAGCAGGACGACGATTCCCTGACTGCGGATGTCACACCGGTGATTTCCTGCGGGTCACTCGCAGGCAACACCATCGAGAACGTGCAGGTCACTGCCGCCGTGAACGTTGCGGCCACTGCGACGCTCCCCGCGTACTGCAAGGTGAACGGGACACAGGCCGGCACGCAGCACGACATCGAAGTGCGCCTGCCGGACGACTGGCAGCAGCGCTTCGTGCAGCAGGGTGGTGGCGGCTTCGATGGCTCGATTCCCCCGGTTGGGAAGACCAACGTTGCGCTCAGCCAGCACGCAGTGCTCACCGCCAACAATGGTGGCAATCGCGACCCCAGCGGGGCCGTGCTGCTCAATAACCCGCAGCTCGTGCAGCTCTATGCGCACAGCGCAATCCCCATCGCCGCCAAGTTCGGCAAGGCTGTCGCAGAAAAGTACTATGGGCGACGCCCCAGCTATTCGTATTACCAGGGCTGCTCCAACGGCGGCCGGGGCGCCCTGAATGCCGCTGCGAAGTACGGGGCGGAGTTCGATGCGGTCATTGCGGGCGCGCCGACCAGGAACTTGCCAGGCCAGATCGAGCAGTGGACGCGCGCGTCTGCGCTCACCATGCCGTCCGCAACGAAGCTGGCCGCGGTCAATGCTGCGGCGGTGGCCAAGTGCGACGCGCTCGACGGCGCAATCGATGGAGTGGTTTCCAACTGGGCAGCCTGCCAGTTCGACCCCACCACCGATGTTCCGGCTTCCGTCGGCCTCTCCGCGGCGGAGGCTGCGGCGGTCAAAGCCCTCATGACGGACCTGAAGCTGGCGGACGGCACGACGATCTATTCAGGCTACGGCATCGGGAGCATGGCCCAGTGGGGTCCGGCATATGCTGCACTGGGCGTCGGACATATGAGGAACATTGTCCTCAATGACCCCTTCTGGTCGCCGTCTTCGTTCAACGTCGACACCTACTACCCCACCATCACGGGCGTGATCGACGGCGAGTACGGATTCGATGCGTCCGTGAGCGGACTGGCCGACTTTCTCAAGGCGGGGAAGAAGATCATGGTCTGGCATGGGTCTGACGATGCGCTGCTGTCGCACAAGGACACGATCCGGACGTGGCAGCCCGTTGTCGCGCAGGCTGCAGACGAGGCCGCCTCCAATTCGAAGCTGTATATCGCTTCGGGTGTGAATCATTGCGGGGGCGGACCCGGCGCCGACACCTTCGACCTGTTGACGCCGATGATGGCATGGGTAGAGAAGGGCATCGATCCGGGCACCATCGTCGCATCCAAGGTGGACGCTTCCGGTGCGACGCAATTCACGCGACCGCTCTGTCAATACCCGGCGTACCCCAAGTACAACGGCACCGGCGACATCAACAGTGCGAGCAACAATCAGTGCGTGCGGCACCGGCGACGATCTACCTGAATCTGGAGAATCCCAGGAAGGTTTGCCGCGCTTTCACGCTCGATAACCTAGGCGCGCCGAAACTGTGGCGGCGGTTTTCTTGACGGCCTGCGCGATCGGGCCGCGCCAATCGGCGCTGAACGTCCCGACCGGCCCTAGAGCCGTAATGGCTAGCACGATGTTGCGGGTGTGATCGAACACCGGCGCACTGAAGGCATTGATGCCGGGTATCGGGTTGCCGACAGCCCGGGCGAGACCATGAGAGCGTACCTCCGCTAGCCCCGCCTCGATCTCTTTCGAAGACAGTCGCTTCGCGTGGTTTGCGGCCGCGGTGCGCTCCAGCTGGACCTCGATCATGCTCTCGGTCAGCTTGGGCGGAAGGAACGCGGCAAACACCAGTCCGGTCGCGGAATTGAGGAGCGACATTACGGTCCCCGTCCGCATGTTTACATGAATCGGATGCGTCGATTGTTCGAAGCGAACGATCGTTGGCCCTTGATTGCCCCACACCGCAAGTGCAGTGGAGTGCGCGATGCGGTCCGCAAGCGTCGTGATTTCGGGCGTTGCAATGCGCACGGGATCGAGCCGCTGCAGACTGGCGAGACCCAGCTCCAGCGCCAGCGGCCCCAGCTCGTATCGGGCAGTTGCCGGGTTCTGCTCAATAAGACCGAGCTTGGCGAAGCTGACGAGATAGGGGTGAGCCTTCGCCGGCGGCATCCCTGCCTCGCTTGCGAGGTCCTTCAGCATCATCGGCGTGCCGCTCTTAACGAGTGCATTCAGAAGCTGCCCTCCGACCTCGATCGACTGGATGCCGCGGCGCTCTTTGATCATGACGTTGGCCCCCATTCGACGGTGTCGGCGGCTATGAGCCGGTATGGGTTGCAGGAATTTCTAAAGATTATCCTATATCTAACGACTCTGCTAAGGGCAAACAAATTGTGATGAACAAATCGCCTTACACGGTATGAAAAATTAGGCTATAACAAATCTATTGACTAATGGTTAATTAAGGAGCAGGATTCGACTCAGCGCTGATCGCCCAGGCCTGGGCGACAGAACTGACGCAGGCCGGAGCGGAGCGTGGTGAGCCCCCGCCCGGACATCGCGACCAATAGAGGAGGAGGCACATGCAACGCATACAGAAGTTATTCGCGCTCGCGCTCACCGGATTGGCCCTGTCGGCCGCGCCGGCGCTCGCGCAGCAAACGGTGAAGATCGGATCGTTTTTGTCAGTGACGGGGGCGGCCGCGTTTCTCGGCGATCCCGAATTGAAGACACTCGAGATGTACATCGAGAAGATCAACAAGGAAGGGGGCCTCCTTGGCCGCAAGATCGAACTCGTCCACTACGACGACGGCAGCGAGGCCAACAAGGCCAACAGCTTCGCCAAGCGGCTTATCGACAACGACCAGGTCGACGTCATCCTCGGCGGGACCACGACCGGCGGCACGATGGCGGCGATCCCGGTCATCGAGAAGTCAGGTACGCCATTCATTTCGATGGCGGCCGGAGTGCCAATCATCGAGCCGACGAAGAAGTGGGTGTTCAAGGTGGCCCCGACCGACCGGATGGCGGCTGAGCGTGTGTTCGCGGATATGAAGAAACGCAACCTGACCAAAGTGGCGCTCGTTTCGGAGACAGGCGGCTTCGGCCAGTCCGGCCACAAGGAAACGCTGGCAGTCGCGAGCAAGTTCGGCATCGAGATCGTCGCCGATGAAACTTTCGGTCCCAAGG
>VBCK01000049.1 GCA_005882215.1 Betaproteobacteria bacterium
ACACGTTACTGACCGATGCCGGCAACTCTCGCGCCGTCGAAGTCGACGCCAACGACAACATCATCTGGCAATACGCCACCAACACGGACCCGCTCAGCATCGCGGCGCCCCTGCCGACCCGGGCCGTGCGGCTGCGCAATGGGGACACGCTGATCAGCGACCAGTTCAACAATCGAGTGATCCGGGTCAGCCCGGGCAAGCAGATTATCGCCAGCTACGGGTTGCCGCTCGCGGGCGGCGGCGCGATCGGGAACAACGTCGGCTACGACCTTCAAAGCACACAAAAGGGAATGTATTCACCGTACGATGCGAAAGTTGTCGGTGACTACACCGGTTTGACGCCGCCGATTGACTTTGAGGACGACTGACAGGTGGGTCGCACCCGGCGCGGCCCGACGGGCCGCGCCGGCTACTCGCGGACGAATTGTCCATCCGCCTGATCCTGGGACGCCACGCCGCGCTGGTATGCGCCTGCCCCGCCGGTACGGAGCAGGATAGCGCCCAGCAGGGATGCCGCCGCGGCAAACGCCGCTCCGGTGAGGAAGGCGACGTGGTAGCCGCCGTTCAGTGCGGCGGTCGAACCGGCGCCCGACGCGAGCAGATCGTCGGTGTGCGCGGCCGCAAGGCTGGCCAGGATCGCCAGCCCGAGCGCACCTCCCATCATGAACGACGTGTTGACCATTCCCGACGCCAGGCCGGACTCGCTCGGGGCCACGATCGGTCGCCCCTGAAATCGACAACACGAGCGGATGCCCACCGGCGCTGCGGGGACACCGGACGCCCGGAGCATTTCGGTTCGCAAATCGGGCCGCGCAGCCAGCGCGTTAGCGCAGGCCTGCCAGATTAACGTCCCCGGCTCGAACGAACCTGGCGGGTTGCGTCCTCGTCGATATCGAGGGAAAGCGCTTGCGCTGCCTGCAATTAATGTAGGATACGCTACGCAAACGTTGCAGTTATAACAACACTGGATCTGAAGGATGCGTGATCTGAAGGTGTGGCATCTGCTCGTGCTGACACTGCCGACCGAAAACGCCACGGCGCGGATGCGGTTCTGGCGCTCCTTGAAGGCGATGGGCTGTGCCGTGCTGCGCGACGGCGTCTACCTGCTGCCGCAAAGCGAATCCGGCGGCTCGGCGCTGCAGGAGTTGGCCGACGCAATCATCGAGGCGGGCGGGAGCGCGAGCGTCGTTCAGGCGACCAGCCGTGACCGTGCTCAGGACGATCTTTTCCGAGGGCTGTTCGACCGAACCGAGGAGTATGCGGCGCTCGGCAAGTCGCTGAGCGCGGCGCGCAAATCGCTGTCAGGGCTGTCGACGCCCGAGATCAATCGGGCCATGCGCCGCCTGCGGCGTGAATACGAGGCGCTGCGTGCGATCGATTTTTTTCCGAACGAAGCGACCACACGAGCCGAGGCCAATTGGAGCGACTTTGTCGGCGTCGTCGACACCGTCCTTTCGCCCGATGAACCCCATGCGGCCAACGGCGCAATCCGGCGCCTGGATCGGAAGGACTATCAAGGGCGTACCTGGGCCACTCGCCGCCATTTGTGGGTCGATCGCGTTGCCAGCGCCTGGCTGATCCGCCGCTTCATCGACCCCAAGGCTCGCTTCGTGTGGCTCGACAAGCCTTCGGCCTGCCCCAGAAAGGCGGTGGGATTCGACTTCGACGGCGCCACGTTTACGCATATCGGCGAGAAAGTGACCTTCGAGGTGCTGCTCGCCAGCTTCGGGCTGGGCGAGGACGCCGGGCTTGCGCGTCTGGGCGATCTGGTTCACGCGCTTGATGTCGGCGGGGTCGTGGTGCCGGAGTCCAGCGGGTTCGAGGCGCTGATGAGCGGGGCGAGACGGCATGCAGCCGACGATGACGTGCTGATGGAGCACGTGGCTCCGATGCTCGATTCGATGTACGCGTTCTACGCGGAGGCCGGGAAGAAATCCTCGGGTCCGAAGTTGTCGCCAGCCCCGGGGAAGATCGCTCGTCGAAGATGACATCGATGGAATCACGCCCGATGGACGATGCCGAGCCAAATAGGCCGAGTTACACGCTGTGGCAGTTGGCTCTTTACGCGCTGAAGCTGGGAAGCATCGGTTTCGGCGGCCCGGTGGCGCTGCTGGGCTACATGTATCGCGATCTGGTCGAGCGGCGCCGGTGGATTTCGGAAGCCGACTACAAGGAAGGCCTGACGCTGGCCCAGCTGATGCCGGGGCCGCTGGCGGCGCAGCTTGCCATGTATCTGGGTTACGTCCACTACGGCGTGCGCGGCGCGTCGATCGTCGGAGTGGCGTTCGTGCTGCCGTCGTTCTGGATGGTCGTGGCCCTCGGCTGGCTGTACGTGCGCTACGGAGGACTTGGATGGATGCAGGCCGTTTTCTACGGCGTCGGAGCGGCGGTCATCGGCATCATTGCGATCAGTGCCTACAAGCTGACCCGCAAGAACATCGGCGGCGATCGGCTTCTGTGGGGGATCTACCTGATCAGCGCGACCATTACCGCGCTGACCGCGTCGGAAATTATCTGGGTGTTCGTGCTCGGGGGCGTGCTGGTCTGGCTGCTGCGCGCGCCGCCCAAGTGGTTGAACCTGAAAGGCACGGCGCCGTCGCTGGGCGCGCTGGCGTTGCCGGCAGCCCACCTCGACTGGCCGCTGCTGGGCCAGGTTCTGGGCTTTTTCGCGAAAGCGGGCGCCTTCGTGTTCGGCAGCGGACTTGCGATCGTGCCTTTCCTGTACGGCGGCGTCGTGACCGAGCATCACTGGCTGGACGAGCGACAGTTTGTCGATGCGGTCGCGGTGGCGATGATCACTCCCGGACCGGTTGTGATCACGGTCGGATTCATCGGCTACCTGATCGCCGGCCTGCCGGGCTCCGTGGCGGCGGCCGTCGGCACATTTCTGCCCTGCTACCTGTTCACGATCATTCCGGCACCGTACTTCAAGAAGCACGGCAAGCGTGCGGCCGTTGTCGCTTTTGTCGATGGGGCCACGGCGGCCGCGATCGGCACGATCGCCGGATCTGTCATCGTGCTGGGCCGCCGTTCGGTCGCTGACCTGCCGACGCTGCTGATCGCGCTGGCCGCCGTGGCCGTGCTGTTGAAATTCAAGAAGCTGCCCGAACCGTTGATCGTGGCCGCAGGCGCCGCTCTCGGCCTGCTGTTGTTTCCGCTCACCCATCGCTTTTAGCGTCATATCAGGAGAACGCATCATGAGTGATCCATCCCGCCGTCACTTCCTCCAGGTCGCTTCTTTCGCAACGGCCGGCACCGTGCTCGTCGATGCCGCGCAGGCCGCCGACAAGGTGGAGGGGGTCGCCGACGTGTCGGCGCTGATTCCGGCGTTCGCGCCGGTCCACAAGCCAGCGCCGCTGTCATTCGACCCGGCCAAGCTGAACGGCCTGTCCGAAAAACTGATCCGCTCGCATTGGGAGAACAACTATGGGGGCTCGGTGAAGACGCTGAATGCGGTCAAGCAAAAGCTCGCCCAGGCGCTGGCGGACAAAGACACGCCGCCGTTCCTGTACGACGACCTGAAGCGCGAGCACCTGATGCGCACCGGTTCGGTCGTATTCCACGAGCTGTATTTCGGGAACCTGGGCGGCAACGGAACGGCCGATGCGGAACTGCGCAAGCAGATTGGCGCCGCGTTCGGCGATTTCGACGCCTGGGAGACCGAGTTTCGCAGAGTCGGCGCCGGTCTCGGGGGCGGCTCCGGCTGGGTCGTGCTGGGATACAACCTGCATTCCGGGCAGATTGAAAACTACTGGCTGGCAGACCACCTGCACGCGCCCGCCGCGACTTTGCCGCTGCTCGTGATGGACATGTACGAGCATTCGTACCAGATGGACTATGGGGCGGCCGCGGCCAAATACATCGATGCATTCTTCCGGAACATCCGCTGGGAATCCGTTGCGGAGCGACTCGCCCACGCCCGGCGCGCAGTCTCGGGGAAGCCATCATGAAATGGGTGACCCGCGAACGTCCGAAGATCGACCGTATCGCCTGTCCTTGGCTGATCGCCCGCTTCATCGACAAGGAACCGGAATTCCTGTACGTGCCGTCGCCTCAGGTGTTCGAGGTTGCGAAGCGCACCGGTGCAATACCCTACGACATACCAGGCGCCGAGCTGTCGCATGTGGGCGAGCTGTGCAGCTTCGACGCATTCTTGGCGCGCTACGAGCTGCAAGACCCCGCGCTGCACACGCTGGCGCCGATCGTCCGCGGCGCGGACACTTCGCGGCCCGAACTCACGCCGCAATCCGCCGGTCTGTACGCGATTTCGCTCGGCCTGTCGTACAACTTTGCCGACGACCACGAGATGCTGCGATATGGGCTGATCCTGTATGACGCGCTCTACGCCTGGTGCAAGTCGTGTCAAAGTGAAACACACAACTGGCCACCGAAGCCGGCCTGAGCTGCGCGGCGCAGTCGCCCGACGCCTTGCGGCACTGGCGCTGCTCGTCCCCGTTTCTGCGCTCGCGGCCGATCAGGCACCCGGGTTGCCGTTGACGCTGGAGGCGGACCTGCCGCTTCCGGGAGACAGCTCGCGCTTCGACTACGAAAGCTACGACGCCCGGCGGCATCTGCTATTCATTGCGCACCTGGGTCAAAGCGAGCTTCTGGTCTTCGATACCCGAACGCGACGGGTGATCAAGAGGATCGGCGGCCTGCGGCACGTGCACGGCGTACTGGCGATTCCGGAGCTCGGTCGTGTCTATGCAAGCGCAACCGGTACCGACGAGGTCGTGGCGATCGACGAAGAGAGCTTGACCGTGGTGGCCCGGATGCCGGGCGGAACCTACCCGGATGGAATGGCGTACGCGCCGCAGGCGGGCAAGCTGTACGTCTCGGACGAAACCGGCGAGACCGAAACCGTGATCGACGTCCGGTCCAATCAGCGCATCGCGACGATTCCTCTGGGTGGCGAGGTTGGCAACACGCAGTACGATCCCGTTTCCCGGCACATCTACGTGAACGTGCAGTCGCGCCGGCAACTGGTCGAAATCGATCCTGCGACCGACCGGGTCGTCGCCCGGATCGACTTGCCGGGCGCGAAGGGCAATCACGGACTGCTGATAGAGCCCGACCTGCGGCTGGCCTTGATCGCGTGCGAGGACAACGACAAACTGCTGGTGTTCGACCTGGAATCGCGACAAGTCAGGAGCTCGTTCGAGGTCGGCTCGGGGCCCGACGTGCTGGCCTACGACGCCGCGCTGGGCCTGATCTACGTCGCCTCGGAGTCCGGAACGGTCTCGCTGTTCAAGCTCGCAGCAGGTCGGGCGGAAAAGCGGGCGCAGGGCGCACTCGCACCCGATGCCCACGTGGTCGCGGTCGACCCGGAAACGCACCTGGCGTATTTCCCGATCAGGAACCTGGGCGGGCACCCGGTGCTGCGAATCATGCGCCCCCTGCCCTGAGGGCGCTCAATATGCAGGACATGGGCAAAAGGGCGCAAAATTCAGTCGGAATGGGCGCCGCTGTTCTCGAATCCGTGTTGACCTGCCCGCACTGCGGGGTCGCCAGGCTGGAAACGATGCCGACCGATTCGTGCTGGTTCTTCTACGAGTGTTCCCATTGCAAGGCCCTGCTGCGGCCGAAACCAGGCGACTGCTGCGTGTTCTGTTCGTTCGGGTCGGTGAAATGCCCGCCGATGCAGCGACAAGCGTGCTGCGATGCCTGACCTGATCGGAGGGCCCAAGCCGGTCGACGCTACGGCTTGCGGTCAATGCTTTCCGATCTCTTGAATGCGCTCCCTCAGCGCGATCCGGTCGCGCGAGGCCATCGACTGACTCGTGAAGAGCTCGATAGTGTCGGCCGTCAATCGACGCCACCCACGCCGGGCAGTCCGATGCGCGGCAGCCGCACGGGACACCACGCGTGAAGCGGGCCGGAGAAGTTCTGCTGGCCTCGCTGCAACTGGGATTGACCTCGTTCGGCGGCCCCATGGCGCACCTGGGTTATTTCGAGCGCACCTACGTGCAGCAACGCAAGTGGTTGACCGGCGAAGAACTCGGCAACCTGGTCGCGCTCTGTCAAATTCTTCCCGGACCGGCCAGCAGTCAGGTCGGGTTCCTGGTCGGCCTGCGCCACGCTGGATGGCCGGGGGCTCTGGCCGCGTGGCTTGGGTTCACGCTGCCCTCGGCGCTGCTGCTGTACGCCTGCGCGGCGTTGGCGGCGCGCGTGCAAAGCCCGACTGCGCAGGCAGCGGTGCACGGGCTGAAACTGGTCGCGGTGGCCGTTGTCGCGCAGGCGGTATGGAACATGGCGCGCAGGCTGTGCCCGGACCGGGCGACCACTGCCATCGCGCTCGCCGCCGCTTCGATGTTGCTGCTGGCTGGCAGCCCATCGATGCAACTGGTCGCGCTCGCGATCGGAGCCTTGGGCGGCGTGATTTTCTGCCGCGACAGCAGGCTCCAAGCCGGGCCGCTTTCGATATCGATCCGGCCGGCGGCCGCTTGGGCCGCACTTGCGCTGTACGGGCTGCTGCTGATCGAGCTGCCAATCCTGGCGGCCATGTTTCCGCACAGCCTGCTCGCGCTGGCTGCATTGTTCTATCGCGCCGGCGCGCTGGTCTTCGGCGGCGGCCATGTGGTGCTGCCCTTGCTGCGCGACGCGATGGTGCCGGGCGGCTGGATCTCGGACGACAGCTTCCTGACCGGGTACGGGCTGGCGCAGGCGGTGCCGGGGCCACTGTTCGCACTGGCCGCTTATCTGGGGGCGGCCAGCCACTTCGTTCGCGCGCCCGCGCTCGGCGCCGCTGTCGCGCTGATCTTCATCTTCCTGCCGGGCTTGCTGATTGCCGTTGCCGGCGCCTCGCTGTGGAGTCAGCTCGCGCGCCACCCCAGGCTGCGCGCGGGGCTTGTCGGCGTCAACGCGGCGGTGGTCGGGTTTCTGGGCGCTGCGCTCTACAACCCCGTGTGGCTCACGGCGATCCGCAGTGGAGCCGACGTGGCCATTGCGATCCTCGCCCTGGCGTTGCTGGAACGGTGGAAGGCTCCACCGGTTGCCGTCGTTGCCACGTGCGTCGTGTTGAGCACCGTCAGCACCCGGTTCGGATGACGCTCGACGTCGCTTCATCGAGGAATTCGAGATGGTCTACGAGCTTTACTACTGGCCCGGCATCCAGGGACGAGCGGAATTCGTACGCCTGGCGCTCGAAGCGGCGGCGGCGGCGTACGTCGATGTCGCTCTGAGGCCTGAAGAAGACGGTGGCGGCGTGCCGGCCCTGCAGCGATGGCTCGAAGACGCCGATCTCGAGCGCCCGCCGTTCGCTCCCCCCTTTCTGAAGGCAGGCCGGGAGTTGATCGGACAAACGGCGAACATCCTTCTGTTTCTCGGCGATCGCCTGGAACTTGCCCCGCGCGATGCGGCCGGCAAGCGGTGGGCGCACCAGCTGCAGCTCACCATCGCGGACTTCATCGTGGAGATTCACGACACCCATCACCCGCTCGGCGGTGGCTTGTACTACGAGGAACAGAAGGCCGAGGCGAGGCGTCGCTCGAAGGAATTCCGTGTGAACCGCCTGCCGAGATTCCTTGGCTATTTCGAGCGCGTATTGAAGTCCAACCCGGCCGGCGGGCGATGGATGGTCGGCGCGCGGGTCTCGTATGTGGATCTGTCGACGGCACAGATCGTCGCGGGCCTGCGCTACGCGTTTCCTTCAGCGAGCCGCACAGCGTTGCGGCGGTGTCCTCGTTTGCGCGCGCTGCACGACGAAGTCTTCGCGCGCCCCCGGATCAGGCGCTACGTGGCCTCCGGCCGTCGACTGGCGTTCAACAATGACGACATCTTCCGCCGGTACCCGGAACTCGACGGCTGAAATCAACCGATCCAGAGCACGACCAGCGAGGCGAACAGGCAATACACACCGAAGAAATGCCAATGGCCCTGCTCCAGCCAGCGTGATAGCCACTTCAGAGCGCCCAGGCCCGCCAGGAAGCTCAGCACCATCCCAAGCAGGCTCGGACCGACGAAATGCATCAACCCCTCGGGAACCGTCGCGGAGCCGGGGGCCAGTGCCTTGTACAGTCGATAGGCTTCCCGGGCGATCACCGGGGGGGTCAGCAGCACGGCCAGCGCAAAGCTGAACTCTTCCGCGCGCCGGCGGCTCACGCCCAGCAAAAGACCGGTCGAGATCGTGGCGCCGGAGCGCGAAAAGCCTCGAAACGGCAGACACAGGCCCTGCACCGCTCCGACCCACGCCGCGCGGCCAAGTGAGAATTCGCCGCCCGTCTTCTCGGGAAAGCGCGACGATATGATGATCATCAAGCCGGCTGCGCCCAGCGCGACCGCCATCAGCCTGGCGTTGCCGAACAAGTGCTCGATCTGGAAATCGGGCGAATTGCCGCCGGCCACGCGCTTGATCAGCTGCAGCAGAAGCAGGCCCACCGCGCCGGTGAGCATCGTCGCCACGACCAGGTAGAGCGCATTGGCGCGAAAGGCGGACGCCGAGGAAAAGTAGGCGGCGCGCCAGGATTTCCAGAAGTAAACGATGACGGCGAACATCGTGCCGGTATGCAGCATCACCAGCAGAAGCGTCATTTCGGGCGCGGTCGGGTCAAGCCCCATCAGCTTCTCGGCGACGATCACGTGCGCGGAGCTCGAAACCGGCAGCAGCTCGGCCGCCCCCTGGACGAGCGCGAGAATCAGGATCTGGAGCAAACCCATGGGGGAAACTCGATCGAGAACGACGCGGTTCGCCATTATCCGGCAGGGGACTGCGCACCGTATCGAGCACCGATTCCGGAACGACGGCCACGCCGGTGCCGGATGCCACGCAGGCAACGTGAGCCTCTCTAATTCACTATACAGCGACGACCGGGCTCCCTAGCATCGGACCATGGATGCTCCCGGCCGGGCGCGACGCGAAGCCAGAATCGCGACCTTCGTCGGTCTTGCCAGTCTTGCGAGCGCGATGGGGATCGGCCGCTTCGCGTTCACGCCGCTTTTCCCGCTGATGCAGGATTCGGCGGGCATCACGCTGGCGCAGGCCTCGTGGATCGCGTCAGCCAACTACCTCGGGTACCTGGTCGGCGCGGTCGCCAGCTACGTCGCGGCGGTCAAGGCGCCGCTGGCGGCCCGCTGGGGGCTCGTCGTGGTTGCCGCGAGCACGCTGCTGACTGCATTTGCCGATACGGTTGCGCGATGGGTGGTTCTGCGTCTGGTCGCGGGCGCGGCCAGCGCGTTCGTGCTGATCGGAGCCTCCGCGTGGGCGCTTGCGCTGCTGGCGCGCAGCCAGCGGCTCAGGTGGTCGGGCTGGGTGTTCGCCGGCGTCGGCGTCGGAATCTGCCTGGCCGGGCTGACCGCCCTCGTGGTCGCGTCCGTCGGGGCGTCTGCGCGCTGGGCCTGGGTCGGGCTGGGCGTACTCGCCGCAGCCGTGGCCGCGCTGGGATGGCGGGCCTTTGCAACGATGGACGCGGCGGTGCGGCCCGCACGACCGCGCGGACTCGGCGCGCTCGATGCCGCAAGCTGGACCCTGATCCTGTGCTACGGAATATTCGGCTTCGGCTACATACTGCCCGCCACGTTCATCCCGGCGGTGGCGCGCGCCATCGTGGCCGATCCAAGGGTCTTTGCCTGGGCATGGCCGCTGTTCGGCTTCGCCGCGGCCGTCTCGACGATCGCCGTCTCGCATCTGGCACGGCATGCAAAGCCTGGCGCGGCAGCCGGATGCAGTTTCATCGTGATGGCGCTCGGCGTCTTCCTGCCGGCGGTCGGTACCGGTCTGGGCACCCTCTGCCTGTCCGCCATCTGCGTCGGGGGCAGCTTCATGGTGGCGACGATGGCGTGCCTTCAGCAAGCGCAGCGGGTCGCGGGCGATGCGTCCGGCGGGCTGATCGCGGCGATGACCGCCGCTTTCGCACTGGGGCAGGCGGTCGGCCCGCTGACGGTTACCGCCGCAGCCCCGCTCCGTGAAGCAATCGCCCGGCCAAGCGCGGTCGCAGCCGCGCTGCTGCTCGTTGCCGGCATCGCGCTTCTGTGGTGCGAGGGGCGAACGGCGCGAAAATAACGCCTTCTGCGAGGAGGTGCACTATGGAATCCGTCATTTCAGCCCTCGCGCCGATCCGGATCAACGGACTGCGGGTCAGGGCTGTCCTGGTGCCGTTGGACACGCCGCACGCGACGGCGGCCGGCGTCATCACGGAATCGCCGCTGGTGCTGACCGACATCCACACCGACTCCGGCACGGTCGGGCACAGCATCGTCTTCACGTACAGCCAGGCCGCACTGAAGCCGACTGCAGATCTGATTCGCAACCTGGAGCCGCTGGTGTCTGGCGAAACGCTTGCGCCGACGGCGGTCGAAGAAAAGCTCGCCAAGCGCTTCCGGCTGCTCGGAACCCAGGGTCTGGTGGGCATTGCGATCTCCGCCATCGACATGGCGCTGTGGGACGCTCTGGCGCGTCATCACGGCGTGTCGCTGATGCACTTGCTCGGCGGAGCCGCGCGGCCGCTGAAGGCCTACGGCGCCGTAGGCTACGAGGGCGTCGACGGCGCGGCGAAGACCGCCGAGGCCTGGGCCCGCCAGGGGTTCGCCGGAGTCAAGGCCAAGATCGGTTACCCGAGCGTTCGAGAGGATCTCGCGGTGGTCCGTGCGATCCGGTCCGCGATCGGGCCCTCGATGTCGATCATGGTCGACTACAACCAGTGCCTGACGCCGGCCGAGGCGGTGGATCGTGTTCGCTATCTGGATGACGAAGGCCTGACCTGGGTCGAGGAGCCGACTCTGGCACACGACTACGTCGGCCACGCAGCGGTCGCCAGGGCAGCGGCCACCGCGATCCAGTGCGGCGAGAATTGGTGGGGCGTTCTCGACCTGCAACACGCGCTTGACGCCGGCGCCTCCGACTACGTGATGCCGGAAGTGATGAAGATCGGCGGCGTGACGGGTTGGATGCGCGCGGCAGCCCTGGCGCACGCGAGGAACGTTCCGGTGTCGACCCACCTGTGGCCGGAAGTCAGCGCGCAACTGCTGTGCTGCGCGCCGACCGCGCATTGGCTCGAGTACGCCGCCTGGTGGAATCCGATTCTGGCCGAACCCCTGAGAATCGAGAAAGGTGTGCCGGTAGTCGACGGCATGCGGGGAACCGGCGTGGAATGGAACCGGGCTGCCATCGAGCGGTTCGCAGCCTGACCCTTAAGAGCGCTTGAGCTCTTAAGGCCGCTACCTAGAAATTTCTGGGCGCCCATGTCGGGTAAGCCCTAAAGATTACCCTCGAAATACCGTTTACCTGGGGACAGGATGGCCCGGCCTGCGCGCGCGCAGCCCGGGACTCATTGGGCCGCCGGAAAGTTGGCCCGAGTTTCCGTCCAATTTAGCGGATTGGCTTCCGCAGTCGAAAGCGAGCATCTGGCATGGCTAATGTGGGAGGCACTCATCTGTTCGGCGGACCGGAACGCACGCCCGGGTCGACAGCGGCCATTTCGACCCGGCGTTTCGGCGACCGGATCGCGCATTCATGCCACGTCCTGCTGATTCACCGCGGCTTTGATCACGACACCGTAACCCGCATGGCCGATCGCAAGAGTTGGACGATGGACTTGCTGACCCGATTCACCGTTCTTATAGAGCGGACGACGGACTCTCTGACCCGCTTCACCGTTCTTATAGAACGCAGCCGGATCCGCCGCAACTTCGTCCGCCTCGTGGCCGGCGCACTGACCACAGTCGCGGCGCTGGCGGCTGCTCCTGCACAGGGTCGCGACCACGAGGTCGCGCGCGATCTCGACGATGCCGTCAACGCGCCCACAACGCCTTCCGTCCACTGGGCGCACGACGTCAACGGCACGCGACTGCTGCAAGTCCTGGTTCTGAGCAAGGCCGCCGATCACGACATGGCCGAGCTGCGGGCCTTCGTGCTGAGCAGCGGCGGCTCGGTCCTCAGGCGCCACGGCGCCACGCGCGCGCTGACCGTCGTGGTTCCTGCGAGCGTGGTCAAGGCCCTGGCGCAGCGCAGCGACGTGATCAGCGTGGCGCCGAACCGCAGCACCGCCTCCACCGCGAGCACGCTGGAAACCATCAGCGGAACCCTGACCAGCAACGTCCGCACCAACAGCACGAAGACCGCCTACAGCGGTCTGGACGGCACCGGCATCGGCATCGCGGTGCTCGATTCGGGCGTGATGGCCGCGCACGACGCGTTCCTGAACGGCAGTGGGACGACACGCGTGCTGCGCAACGTCAGCATGCTGAATACGTCGCTCGCCAACTGGACCACGGGTGTGGACGGCACGATGTCGCTGATGCCCGGCAGCTCCGCACAGGCGAGCTACGAAAACTCGATCCTGAACAACAGCAGCACGCACGATCCGTACGGGCACGGCACCTTCGTGGCGGCGGTGGCCGCCGGCCGCGCCAAGTATTACTCGTCCTCCACGCCCGACACGACCGGCATCGCGCCGAACGCGAACATTTACGACGTTCAGGTGCTGAGCGGCACCGGGGGCGGCACGGTCAGCGACGCGATCGAGGGCATCGAGTGGTCCATTTATCACGCCAAGGACTACAACATCCGCGTGTTGAATCTGAGCCTGGCGGCCTCGTCGACGCAAAGCTGGCAGACGGATCCCTTGTGCGCCGCGGTGCGCAGCGCCACCGCGGCCGGCATCACGGTGGTGGTGGCCGCGGGCAACTTCGGTCTGTCGAACGCCAACCAGGAGGTCTACGGGGCGGTGAGCTCGCCGGGCGATGACCCGTCGGTGATCACGGTCGGTGCCGTGAACTACCACAACTCGATGTCGCGCGCCGTCGACACGGTGGACCTGTTCAGCTCGCGCGGACCGACCCGCGGCTCGTATGTCGATACGCACGGGACCACGCAGTACGACAACGTGCTGAAGCCGGACCTGGTGGCGCCCGGAAACCTGATCGTATCGGCCGCCGCCACCAGAGCTCAGGCCGGCACCCCGACCTGGAACTATCTGGCCCAAACCAACTACAGCACTCTGGTTTCGCCGCTGAACATACCGGCGCTCTACCCGGAGACGCAGATGAGGCTGTCCGGCACCTCGGTCGCCGCGCCCGCGGTGGCAGGCGCCGCGGCGCTGATGCTGCAGGCGAACCCGGGCCTCACCCCGCCGCTGATCAAGGCGATCCTGCAGTACACGGCGCAGCCGCTGCCCAGCTTCAACCTGCTCGAGCAGGGGGCCGGACTGCTGAACGTCGATGGCGCCATCGTGCTGTCCAAGGCGCTGCGCACCAATCTGGCCACGAAGATCGTCAACGGCTGGATCGGCCCGGGCGACGGGATGCTGGCTGGGGAGACGTCGATGCCGACGCAGTCCTCGACGGTCAACGGCGCAACGTTCAGTTGGTCGCGGATCGCGTTCGTCGGCGGCAGCCACGTCGTCAGCAGCACCGCGCTGTTCACCAGCTACCAGCCGATCTACGACCCGCGCATCACCTGGGCCGGCGGCCTCGTGCGCTTCCGCCAGCCGCAGTACTGGTCCGGTTCCGGCATCCTCGCGAACACCTACGTGCAGAACTTCACCGACACCGCGGCTTCCAACCAGACGCTGGTCACGTCCGGGGTGGTCAGTGGCGACGCGCTGGCCGGAGCCAGCGACCTGACGGGGAAGACCGGCGCATTCATCCCGACGGCCACACTGTCGGGCTGGCTGATCGGCGGCAGCGGCGCGGTCCTGACCCAGGGCGACGTTCTGAGCAGCGGCATCATCCTGAGCGAGGGGGTGATCCTGAGCGAGGGGGTGATCCTGAGCGAAGGCCTGATCCTCAGTGAAGGCCTGATCCTGAGCGAAGGCGTGATCCTGAGCGAGGGCATGGTGCTCAGCGAGACCACTAACCTGCTTGGCAACTTGCTGGGCGGCCTGCTGAATGGCAATTCGAGCACCAGCTTTAACAATTCGA
>VBCK01000119.1 GCA_005882215.1 Betaproteobacteria bacterium
TCGCCAGCTCCCGGATGCGCTCGGCCACCGCGCCCATGCCCTTCGCGACCACGATCGGCGCGCGGTGACGCGCCTGCAGGTATTTGAGCGCGACCGCGAAGTGGGTCGGGTTGGTGACCACCACGTCGGCCTTGGGCACGGCCGCCATCATCCTTTTGCGCGCCATCTCGCGCTGTGCGCGGCGCACGTGCAGCTTGATGCGGGGATCGCCCTGGCGCTGGTCGTGATGATGGCCGCGGCCTACACGCGCCGTCCGCTCGACTTCGCGACCTTTCCCACCGTGCTGTTACTGACGACTTTGATGCGGCTGTCTCTGAACGTGGCCTCGACGCGGGCCGTGCTGACGCAGGGACACACCGGGCCGGCGGCCGCCGGCAAGGTGATCGAGTCGTTCGGGCACTTCGTGATCGGCGGCAATTTCGCGGTCGGCCTGATCGTGTTCTCGATCCTGGTCGTGATCAACTTCGTGGTCGTGACCAAGGGTGCCGGGCGGATCGCCGAAGTGGCGGCCCGCTTCACGCTCGACGCGATGCCGGGCAAGCAGATGGCGATCGACGCGGACCTGAACACCGGTGCGATCGACGACAAGGAGGCACGCCGTCGCCGCACCGAGATCTCCCAGGAGGCGGATTTCTACGGCGCGATGGACGGCGCCAGCAAGTTCGTGCGGGGCGACGCGGTGGCCGGCATCCTGATCATGTTCATCAACGTGATCGGTGGCCTGGCGATCGGCATGCTGCAGCACGACCTGTCGTTCGCTACGGCGACCGGCAACTATGTGCTGTTGACGATCGGCGACGGCCTGGTGGCGCAGATTCCGGCGCTCGTGATCTCGATCGCCGCCGGCCTGATCGTTTCGCGCGTCGGTCGCGAGGACACCGACATCGGCGTACAGCTGGTTGAGCAGCTGTTCGGCACGCCGCGCGTGCTTGGTATCACTGCCGCGATCCTGTTCGTGCTGGGCGTGATCCCGGGCATGCCATGGCTCGTGTTCCTGCTGCTGGCGGCGGCCTGCGGATACGCGGCGCGCTGGCTGTGGCTGCGCGAGCAGCGCGCCCTGCAGGCTCAGGCGCAGGCGGCGGCCGCGCCGGCCGAGCCGCCGTCGCAAGAGGCCAGCTGGGACGACATCGTGCCGGTCGATGTGCTGGGGCTGGAGGTCGGCTACCGGCTGATTCCGCTGGTCGACCAGAACGCGGACGGCGAGCTGCTGAAGCGGATCAAGGCGATCCGCAAGAAATTCGCGCAGGACATCGGATTCCTTCCGCCCCCGGTACACATCCGGGACAACCTGGAGCTGAAGCCGAGCCAGTACCGGATGCTGCTCAAAGGGGTCGTGATCGGAGAAGGCGAGGCCTTCAACGGGATGTGGCTCGCGATCAACCCGGGCGGCGTGACCCAGACCGTGCCCGGCACGGCGACCCGCGACCCGGCCTTCGGTCTGCCCGCGATCTGGATCGACGGGCGGACACGCGAATCGGCGCAGGTGCTGGGATACACGGTGGTCGATTGCGCCACCGTGGTCGCCACGCATGTCAATCACCTGCTGCTGTCGCAAGCCGGGCAGCTGATGGGTCGCGCCGAGGCGCAGGCCCTGATCGATCACATCGGCAAGCTTCAACCCAGGCTGGTCGAGGACCTGGTGCCCAAGCTGATTCCGCTCGGAACGCTGCAGAAGGTGCTGTCGAACCTGCTCGAGGAGGGAGTTCACGTCCGCGACATCCGCACGATCGTCGAGACGCTGGCCGATGCCGCCACCCGCAGCACCGATCCGCTGGAACTCACCGCGCAGGTCCGCACCGCGCTGCGCGCAACGATCGCCCAGTCGCTGTTCGGCAACACGCGCGAGCTGCCGGTGATCGCGCTGGACCCGGAACTGGAAAAGGTGCTCTCGCAATCGCTGGGAGCGGGCAACGAAGCTGCGGCGTTCGAACCGGGACTGGTCGATCTTCTGCAGCGCGGGGCCGCGATGGCGGCCAAGCGCCAGGAGGACGTCGGCCTGAATCCGACCCTGCTGGTGCCGGACCGGCTGCGCCTGCCGCTGACGCGCCTGCTGCGGCGCGCCGCGCCGCGGCTGCGGGTGCTGGGCCATGCAGAAATTCCGGAGACCAGCACGATCCGCGTCAGCACTGTGCTGGGCGCCCCCGCTTGATCGACTCGCATCCATGAAACCGGATCGCGCAGACCCGCTGTAACGAAGGGAGAACACGATGAGCTTCAGACGATATGTCGCCACGACGGTGCGCGAAGGCCTGGACCGGGTGCGACGCGAGCTCGGCGACGACGCGGTGATCCTTTCGAACAAGCGGCTGGGCCCGGGGCGGATCGAAATCGTTGCCGCCGCATCCGATTCGATGCAGGCTCTGGTCGAAGAGGCGGACCGCCCGAACGCCACGCCGCGCCAGAGCGCGGCCGCGCGCGAGCGCGCTCGCCCCGACGAGCAGTCGCAGAGCGAATCGTTCCAGGACTTCATTCGGCGCCAGGCGCCCGCTGCCGCGCCGCGTGCGCGGCAGGAGCCGCAGGAGGCACCGCCGCGGGCGCGCCCCACGATGCGCGCCGAGCCCGCGCCGGCGCGCGCTGGCGTGGCGATGTACCACGAGGTGGCCCGGACGCACGCTGAGCCCGAGGCCTCAGCCGCACCCGAAGCGCTATTGGCACACGCGCTGGCGGCACCGGCGGTGTTCCGCCAGCGCACCGCACGCGACGCCCCGATGTCCGCCGCGACGATCGCCGGAGCGGCATCGCCGGCTTCGATCAACGCTCGTTCGGCCCCGGCGGCTGCCATCGAAGCCTCGCCGCCGCGCTCGGCGCCACCGGCGGCGGCCAACGGCTCCGCTATCCGTCCGGCTGCGCCACCGGCTGCGCCAAACGGCTCCGCGATCCGTCCGGCTGCGCCACCGGCTGTGCCAAACGGCTCCGCGATCCGTCCGTCGGCGCCAGCGGCGGCGGCCAACGGCTCCGCGGCCCGTCCGCCCGCGTCGCCAGCTTCCGAAGCGGCCGCGCCACCGCAGCCGGCACCGACACCCAAGCCGCTGCCGGCGATGGCCCCTCTGCCGCAAGTCAGTGCGCAGCCAGACGCCGAGATGGACGACACCCGGGTGATGGCGGAGCTGCGTTCGCTGCGCGCCGCGCTGTCGGACCGGATCGCCGCCCTCGAATCGAACATCGCATTGAACCGGCCCGTCGCGGTGACCGAGCCCGCCGCTCAGCGCAACCCGGCGGCCACCCGCGTGATGACGCGCTTGCTGATGTCCGGCTTCTCGCCGGATCTCGCGCGGCGCGTGGCGGTCCACGCTCCTGCCACCGGTGACATCGCGGCCACGGACGCGTGGCTGCACGAAGTGATCGCCGGCAACCTGCGCTGCGCTGCGAGCGCCGACGGGCTGCTGGAGAGTCAGGGAGCTGTCGCTCTGGTCGGCCCGACCGGCGTGGGCAAGACCACGACGGTGGCCAAGCTCGCGGCCCGCTTCGCCGTGCGTTACGGCGCGGCGCAGCTCGGGCTGATCACGCTCGATTCGTACCGGATCGGAGCCCATGAGCAGCTTCGCAGCTACGGGCGGATCCTCGGGGTCCCGATGCACATCGCGCAGGACGGCGCCACGCTGCGCGAACTGCTGGCGTCGCTGCACGGCAAGCGCCTGGTGCTGATCGACACCTGCGGGCTTTCGCAGCGGGACGAACGGCTGGAGGAAATGCTGAGCACGCTGAGCGCGGCGCGCTTCAATGTGCAAGCGGTCCGTCCGGTGCTGCTGCTGAACGCGGCCTCGCACTCGGAATCGCTCGACGAGGTCGCACGCGCGTGGCGCGCGGCCGACGCCGCCGGCGCGATTCTGACCAAGATGGACGAGGCCGCTCGAATCGGCGGGGCGGTCGATTGCATGCTGCGCTATCGGATGATGCTGTTCGGCCTGACCAACGGTCAGCGGGTCCCCGAGGACTGGCACCCGGCCAGCGCGCGCCTGCTCGCGCACGTCGCCCTGAAGCCGTCCACCTCCTCGTTCTCGCTGGGGGACGAAGAAGCCAAAGCCTTGTCCGAGCAGCCGCAGCGCAGTTTGCATGCCTGATCGATCGCGTGGCCATCGCGGCCGCCCGGCGCGCACACCGGCGCAGGATCAAGCCGCCGGCTTGCGCCGGCTGTTCGCGCCGTCGGAGCCCCAGTGGCTGCCGATCCTGCTCGGGCCCGAACGGGACCTGGACAACGCGGGGTGGCTCGCGAATCTGGCGCGAGCGTGCGTGGGCCAGGGAGCCCGCACGCTGCTGGTGGACGCTGCTCGCGCGAACGTGGCCCGCGCGTTCGGCGTGCGTGCCCGCTACGACCTGGCGCACGCGCTCGACGGCGACTGCGCCCCGCGCGAGGCCTGTGCGCAGGCGGGCGCCAACCTCAGGATCCTTCCGGCCGCGCGCGCGCTCGACGACGATGGGCGCAGTCCGGAGCGGCTGCGCCGTTTCGAGGCGGGAGTGCGCGCGCTGGCGGCGACCGCCGATTGCGCGTTGCTCGTGTTGCCGGCGCCACGCGGGCGCAGCCTGGCCGGCTTCTGCGCGGGCGGCGTCTCCGACGCCATCGTGGTGGCGGGCCCGGAAGCCGGCTGCGAGCGCCGCCTGCTCGGCACGATGCGCTCGCTGCTGAGCGTGGCGGACATCGACACTTTTCGGCTTCTTTTCCAGGGTACGGACCCGGAATGCGCCGGTAGGCTGTATTCAAGGCTCGCCGCAAGCGGCGCGCGGGAACTGGGCGCCAGAACGTCCGACGCTGGAAGCGTGCACGATGTTTCGGCGATCGAGCGCCTGGTGCGCCTGGTGCGCTGCCGCAGCATGCCGCGCTGCGACCGCGCGGGCGACACGGCCGTGGAGACCGTTTCTTGAAGAATGAGGCTTTCGTCTACAACGCGCGCGGCACGCTCGAGCGTCAGAATGATTGCGCAAAGCAGTACGCGCCGCTGGTGCGTCGCATTGCGCACCAGATGATCGCAAGGCTGCCGGCCAACGTCGAATTGGACGACATGATTCAGGCCGGGATGATCGGCCTGATGGATGCGGTCAACCGGTTCGAGGAGACCCACGGGACCCCGTTCGAGGTCTACGCGGCCAGCCGGATTCGCGGATCGATGCTTGACGAGCTGCGGGCCGGCGATTGGCTGCCGCGCTCGGCGCGCAAGAGCCAGCGAGATATCGAAAACGCGATCCATCGACTCGAGCAGCGCCTGAAGCGCGCGCCGGCCGAGGCCGAGATCGCCCGCGAAATGGGGCTGGAGGTCGGGCACTACCAGGAAACCCTGAACGAGGCGCGCGGCGCCCAGTTGGTGTATTTCGACGACCTGGGCGGCGGCGACGACGACGACGATTACCTGGAGCGACATGTCGCCGTCGACGGCGCCGACCCGTCCGACATCCTGCGCGACAAGCGATTTCGAGGCGCCCTGGTCGGTGCCATCGAAGAGCTGCCCGAGCGGGAACGGCAGCTGATGAGCATGTACTACGAGCAGGACATGAACCTGCGCGAGATCGGATCGGTAATGGGAGTGACCGAATCGCGCGTGTGCCAGCTGCACAGCCAGGCGGTCGCGCGGCTTCGCTCCAAGCTGAAGAACTGGTAGGGCCCGCCCACACCTGCGGAACCCCCCGGAGTCCGCGCGCCGCACGCGAGCCCATCGACTCGGCATTGACGGCCCGGCCCGGCGTTTCTTGAGCGAGCAAAGGGCCTGCTTTTGGCCGCTTCCTCGCCCTATCCGCGACGGAGGCACGGGAAATAATGCAAACGTGCACCAGACCGCCGACGTTTCGCGGCGGCACGATCCGACTTCCGGTAAAGGAGAAGACGATGAAGCAGTTGATCCGTTGTGCCGGCGGCGTGCTGGCTGTTGTCGCGCTTGCGGCCCAGGTCCCGGCTCTGGCCGTGACCGAATTCGCCTCCAAGGACGAGGCGATCGCCATGGTCAAGAAGGGCGTTGCCTACATCAAGGGTAACGGCAGGGATAAGGGGTACGCCGAGATCACCAACAAGAAGGGCCAGTTCGTCGACCGCGACCTGTACCTGGTCGTGTACGGCCTGGACGGGACCGTATTCGCGCACGGCTTCAACGAGAAGCAGATCGGGCGCAACCTGATCGAGCTGAAGGACATCGACGGCAAGCTGTTCGTCAAAGAGCGGGTTGAGCTGGCGCAGAAGCAGCCGACGTTCTGGCAGGAATACAAGTTCACCGATCCGATGACGCGCAAGGTCGAGCCGAAAGAGATGTACTGCGAGCGCCTCGACGACGTGGTCGTGTGCGGCGGCATCTACAAGCATTGAGCGAGTCCGGCCGGCGAGGCGTCCGGCGTCACTCCTCCAGCGAAGCCAGGAAATGAAGATTCTTCATAAGATGCTGCTGGCCCCGGCCGTGGCGATCATGCTGATGGGCGTGGTCGTGGGGATCTCGTTCGTGGCGGACGACCAGCAGCACCTGGCCCAGGAGGAGCTGACGACCCGCTACCTCCCGGCGCGCGCCACCGTCAGCAGGCTTGAAGGTCAGTTCTCGACCGTTCGCGGTGAGGAGTACCGGCTGTTCACGATGCTTGCCAGCTTCGATGCCAAGCGCATCGAGCAGGAGCGCACCGGCATCCGCAACCGGCTGACCGCGATCAGCGCGACATTGAGCAAAGCCGACCTGGGACAGAGCGAACAGGCCAGGCAGCTTTCGGCCCGCAGCGCGACCGAAATCGCCAGCTACGCGAAAAAAGCCGACGATGCGCTCGACCTCGCAACCGGCGATGTCAATCTCGGAATCGCGGCGATGATGAGCGCGGACGAGCAGTTCGGCACTGTGATCAAGACGTTCGACGAGATCGGAACCGTGGTCAGCGACGCCGCCGACGGCGTCAAGAAGCATACGCAGCACGTCGAGCGCCTGTCGCAGCTTCTGATGGGCGTGGCTCTGGCGGTGGCCATCTGCGCGTCCCTGTTAGTGGCCGTGCTCTCGGCGCGCGGCACTGCGCGCAACCTGCGCGGCGCATCGGAAGTCGCCGGAAGACTCGCCGACGGCGATCTCGGAGCCCGCTTCGCGATCGACACCCGCGACGAGCTCGGCGACCTGTCCCATTCGCTCGATCGGATGTGTGAGGCCTTTGCCAAGATGATCGGCGACATTCGCAAGACATCCGAATCGGTCAGCGTGGCTTCTTCGGAAATCGCTCAAGGCAATGCCGAGCTGAGCAGCCGCACCGAGCAGCAGGCCGGCAATCTGCAGCAAACCGCGGCGTCGATGGAGCAGTTGTCGGCCACCGTGAAGAACAGCGCGAATACGGCGCGCCAGGCCAATCAGCTGGCGGCGTCGGCTTCAGAGGTTGCCGCTCGCGGCGGTCTGGCGGTCGGGCAGGTCGTTTCGACGATGAGCGAAATTCAGACCTCGAGCCGCAAGATCGCCGAAATCATCGGCGTGATCGACGGCATCGCGTTCCAGACCAACATCCTGGCGCTGAACGCCGCGGTCGAAGCGGCCCGCGCCGGAGAGCAGGGGCGCGGATTTGCCGTGGTGGCCGGCGAGGTCCGCAACCTGGCGCAGCGCAGCGCACAGGCGGCCCGCGAGATCAAGCTGTTGATTTCCGACAGCGTGCAGAAGGTCGACAGCGGCTCGCGTCAGGTCACCGAGGCCGGTCAGACGATGCGTGACATCGTCGATCAGGTCAAGCGGGTGGCGGACCTGATCGGCGAGATCACGTCGGCCACACTGGAGCAGAACTCCGGCATCGGCCAGGTCAATTCGGCCGTCACGCAGCTTGACCAGATGACGCAGCAGAACGCCGCGCTGGTCGAGCAGAGCGCGGCCGCCGCCGAGAGTCTGAAGCTGCAGGCCGCGCGGCTGGCGCAGGCCGTGGCGATCTTCAAACTGGGACGCAAGGAGAGCGCGCAGGCGATCGCTCAGGCGCAGGCGAGTTCGCAGGCCGCGGTCAAGCCGGCCCGCCCTGCTCAGAGCGCGCCGAACAGGCCCGCTCCGGCGCCGCAGACCGAACGCCGCCGGGCGCCGCCCCGGTTGACTCCACCGGCGCCGCCTGCGCCTCCGGCAGCCAAGTCAGGCAGCGACGACTGGGAAGAATTCTAGATTCGGCTTCCCGAGCGGTGGCTCGGGCGGGTTGATGGCGGACCGGACCGCGGCGCCGCGGGTCAACTGGAAGAGCGCTTCTCTGGAACCGAACGGCGAGCGCGGGCTGTCTCAGGCACGCACGCCGCGCTGAGCGGGGCGGCTTTCGACGCTGGCTGCATGGCCGTCGGCCGAGTACAGCGCGCCGCTGCGGGCCGCACCGAACAGCGACTCGATTCGGGCCCGGTTGATGCAAATGTGGGGTATCAGCAGGCGCGCATTGCGCTCGTTCAGATCGCGCGCTCGCCGGAGCGCATCGCGCAGTTCGGGCCCATCGGCGTTTTCCAGCCCGGCAGCCAGGCTCCGCAAAGCCTGCTCCTTGTCACGGACTGCCCGTGTCAGCTTGTCGACGTCCGCGCCCAGCAGCGCGTCGCTCTCCTCGCGCAGGCATTGAAACAGCTGTTCCAGCGCAGCGGCGCCCGAGGCGGGTGCGCCGCTCGTCCGCTCTGCGGGCGGCTGCGGCGGGCGATTCACGGTCAGGCCTTGCGGCCTGCCAGTTGCGCAGCGCTCGCGAGCAACTTGTCCGCGACGGCGCCGGCGTTGACCTGGTAACGACCCTCCGCAATGGCGGCACGGATCTCGGATACCTTGCCGGCGTCGAAGCTCGACGGCGAGAACTGGGACTCGAGCTGATTGAGCCTGGACAGGTCGGACAGCTGCACCGGTGCGCCGCTGCCGGAGGAGGCCGGCTGGGCCGCCGTGCCGGTCGAGCGCGAAGTGCCGCCCGTACTCGGCTGTGTGCGTTCCGCACGCGCCGGCTCAGAGGTTCTGCTGATCTTCATCGCGACTCCCTACGGCAAGCAAACTCACCTGAAATTCAATTCGGCGCCGCAGACCTGAACTTTAGCGGACCGATACGGGTTCATGACACGCGAATGCGGCGCGTTTTTCACGCCGAGCCACCCGCAGCTACCGTGGCCATCAAAAAACCACCTCGACGATCCGGCCCTCGAGCGCGGTGCCGGTCAGGATCTTGCCAGATTCGACCCGCACACGCACGGGCCGTCCGACGGAGGCCCCAGCCAGTGCGACCCCGTCGGTCGTAATCGAGAAGCCGTTCCCGCGGCCGACCAGCTTGACCAGGTCGCCCTGGACCACCGCGGGCGCATCGGACAGCAGCGCCAGTCCGATCGGCTGTCCCGGTTCGATGCGCTTGGCCGGAACGCGCTGCCGAAGCTGGGACAGCTCGCGCGCGACGCCTTGCGGATCGCGCGTCCATTCGACTTCCTCGGTGCGGACGTCGTTCTCGCCGATCGCCTGCCCGGCCGGTAGAAGACGAGCCGCCACCAGAGCGGGGCCGACCACGCGCACCTGCACCGGAACGCTGATCGTCCATTGCGCCCCGGATACGCACCGCAAACCCACGAAGCTGCGGCCCCAAAGCCGCGCTCCACTGCGCAGGAACGGCTCGGCATGTTCGCAGGGCGCCAGCCGCAGTCTGGGATCGGCCTCGCCGATCGATATGTCGATGCGGGAAGCGCCCTCGATGGTGCCGAGCTCGCTCTGAACGAATTGGCGCACCGATTCGGTCGGCACCTGCGCACGCGCAGGTGCCGGCGCCAGCGCACTGGCGCAGACCGACCAAAAGACGGTGAGGAGCAATCGCATGACCGAAAGCTTAAGACGCGCGCCCTCCTCCGATGGCGGAAGAAGGTGTGCGCGACCCGGACTTATCGGTGGATCGATGTTGCCCCTCGTCGGAATAATCGGCATCAGCCCAAAAGACTTTAGGCCCCGCCGGGGCGCGATCTCAGATGCCAACCACACCGATCGACCGCATGACGGCAACGCTCGACTTTCAGGCCGCCGCGCTCGGCCTGCAGGCGCAGCGTGCGAAGGTCCTGGCGTCGAACATCGCCAACGCCGATACGCCGAATTACCAGGCCAAAGACTTCGAATTCGGGCAGGCCCTCTCCCAGGCGACTCAGGCCGCGATCGGCAACGCCAGCGCGCCGGCGCGCACGCATCCGGCGCACCTGTCGGCGCCGGGAACGGCCGCTGCGGCCCCCGCCTTGCAATACCGGCAGCCGCTGCAGTCCGCGCTGGACGGCAACACGGTCGACCTGGACACCGAACGGGCCGCCTTCGCGGAAAACTCCATCCGCTACGAGGCGACGTTGCGCTTCCTGAACGGTCAGATCAAGACGATGTTGACCGCGATCAATGGCCAGTAAATACCGCCGTAGATGGGCGCGCTGGCGGCGCACGTTGTGCGCACGCCCGTAAAAGGAGTCGGTATGTCGCTCTTCAAGATTTTCGATGTGTCCGGCTCGGCCATCTCGGCCCAGAGCCAGCGCCTGAACGTGGTCGCCAGCAACCTGGCCAACGCGGAATCGATTGCAGGTGCCGACGGCCAGCCATACAAGGCTCGCCAGGTGGTGTTCCAGACCCAGAACCTCGGGGATCCCGGCGCGGCCGGCGTGCGCGTGACGCAGGTGGTTCAGGACAACACGCCGGCGCGGCGCATTCACGACCCGTCCAATCCGATGGCGGATGCGGACGGAATGGTCACGATGCCGAACGTCAATCCGGTCGAGGAGATGGTGAACATGATCTCGGCCTCGCGCAGCTACCAGACCAACGTCGACGTGATGAATACGGCCAAGAGCCTGCTGCAGAAAGTGCTGCAGCTGGGCACGTAAGGAGCGAAACCATGACCGTCCACGCGACCAGCGCACTGGCCAGCCCGTTGCAGCAGACGCCGACCGGCGCGAGCAGCGCGACCGCAACGAGCTCGAGCGCGACCGGAACCAGCGCCCAGAGCCTGTCCGATACGTTCCTGAAGCTGCTGGTCGCTCAGATGAAGAACCAGGACCCGCTGAACCCGGTCGACAACTCGCAAGTGACCTCCCAGATGGCGCAGATCAGCACGGTCACCGGGATCAGCAGCCTGAACAGCACAGTCAGCCAGCTGGTGTCGCAGTTGCAGCAGAGCCAGGCCGTGCAGTCGACCCAGCTCGCCGGTCACACCGTTCTGGTGCCGGGCAGCTCGCTGACGCTGGCGAGCACCGGGGCCAGCGGCTCGAGCTCGAGCCCGGCGCTGGCCGCCTACGGCGGCTTCTCGCTGACGCAGGCGGCCGACTCGGTCAGCGTGGCCGTGAAGGATTCGACCGGCGCGACGGTGCGCACGATCAACCTGGGCGCGCTCGGCGCGGGCCTGCAGGACTTCAGCTGGGACGGCGCGACCGACAGCGGGGCTCAGGCCGCCGCGGGCAGCTACTCGTATACGGTGACCGCCAAGGCGGCCGGCCAGAGCGTCAGCGCGACCACCTACAGCGCGCAGCAGGTGGTCGGCGTGGCGCCCCAGTCCGATGGCACCTTGCAATTCCTGCTGTCCAACGGCTCGCAGGTCGGTTTCAGCTCGATCGCGCAGATGCAGTAGCGACTTGGCATTGACTTGAACGGGAGAACGACATGAGTTTCGAACAGGCCCTGTCGGGCTTGAACGCCGCAACGGAAAACCTCGACGCGATCGGCAACAACATCGCCAACGCTTCCACCATCGGCTTCAAGCAGGGACGGGCCGAATTCGCCGACGTATTCGCGGCATCGATGGCTGGCGGCTCCGGGACCCAGATCGGCATCGGCACGCGCCTGGCGGCGGTCAGCCCCCAGTTCACTCAGGGCAACATCACGACCACCGGCAATCCGATGGACGTGGCGATCAACGGCCAGGGCCTGTTCCGGATCGCCCATAACGGCGCGATCAGCTATTCGCGCGACGGCGAGTTTTCGCTCGACAAGAACGGCTTCATCGTCAACAGCAGCGGCGGGCAGCTCACCGGCTATCCCGCCAACGCGAACGGCACCATCAGTCCCGGCACGCCGGTTCCGATGCAGCTGTCGCTGGCCAATATCGCGCCGAAGTCGACCACCAATGCCAGCCTGTCGCTGAACCTGGATTCGCGCTCGACCACGCCCACGGCCGCATTCAACATAACAGACCCGACCTCGTACAACTCCTCGACCGCGCAGACCGTCTACGACTCGGAGGGCAACTCGCACACGCTGTCCCTGTACTTCCGCACGACCGGGTCCAACGCCTGGTCCGTGTACGCGGCCGCCGACGGTTCGGTGCTGAATAGCGGCAGTGCGATCGGCACCTTGAGCTTCGGCAGCTCCGGCACGCTGGCCGCCGACGTCACGATGAATCCGTCGATTGCGCTCACCAACGGCGCGGCTTCGCCGCTGACGTTTGCGCTGAAGTTTCCGGCCGCATCGACCAGCCAGTACGGCGCCAGCTTCGCGGTCAGCGCCAATTCGCAAGACGGCTACACGACCGGGCAGCTGTCGGGCTTTGCGATCGGCTCCGATGGCATCGTGCAGGGTCGCTACAGCAACGGACAGACCCGCGACCAGGGCCAGATCGCACTGGCCAATTTCATCAATCCCCAGGGCCTGGTGGCGCTGGGCGGCAACCAGTGGGCCGAGTCCTCGAGCTCCGGCCAGCCGCTGGTTGGATCTCCTTCGACCGGCAGCAACGGGGTCTTGCAGGCTGGAGCGCTGGAGAGCTCGAACGTCGACATCACGACCGAACTGGTCGCGATGATCACTGCGCAGCGCGTCTACCAGGCCAACGCCGAGACGATCAAGACGCAGGATCAGGTGCAGCAGACGCTGACCAACCTTCGCTAATTGACTTGACGCCGCCCCGCCATGGACAGACTCATATACACCTCGATGAGCGGGGCCAAGTACCTGCTGGAGCGGCAGGCGACGCTGGCCAACAACCTCGCCAACGCGACCACCACCGGCTTTCGGGCCGATACGGTCGGGCTGCGGGCGGTGCCGGCGGTCAGCCCTCAGGCGGGAACGCGCGTGTTCACGGTCGAGACCACCACGGGCGCCGACTTTTCGCAGGGGCCGACGACGGCCACCGGCCGCACGCTGGACGTGGCGATCCAGGGGCAAGGCTGGCTCACCGTGCAGGCCGGCGATGGTTCGGAAGCCTATACCCGGAACGGCTCATTGCAGCTCGGGCCGGACGGAACGCTTCAGCTTCCGAACGGGCTTCAGGTGCAGGGTACGGGCGGACCGATCTCGATCCCGGCCGACGCGCAGTCGGTGCTGATCGCCACCGACGGCACGGTCTCCGTGAAAGCGGCCAGTTCCAAGACCCCGACCACCGTCGGGCAGCTGAAGCTGGTCAACCCGCCGATCTCGGACCTGGCCAAGGGCACCGACGGCCTTTTCAGGACCCAAAGCGGTGCGCCGGCCGATCCCGATGCTTCCGTGAAAGTGGCCGACGGCACGCTGGAGGGCAGCAACGTGAACGTGGTGGAGGCGATGGTCGGAATGATCGCGGCCTCACGACAGTTCGAGATGCAGATGAAGATGCTCAGCACCGCCGAGCAGAATGAACAGAAGGCGAGCGCCGTTCTCGGCGCTTGATCGGGGCAAGACGGCGCATTCGCCATCCACACTCACGGAGTACGCAAATGATCAGGAGCCTTTGGATCGCCAAGACCGGCATGGACGCCCAGCAGACGCAGCTGGACGTCATCTCCAACAACCTGGCGAACGTCGGCACCAACGGATACAAGCGGCAGGTCGCTGAGTTCGAGGATCTGCTGTACCAGAATCTGCGCCAGGCAGGGGCGAGCTCCTCGCAGCAGACCCAACTGCCCACCGGACTGCAGCTGGGTACCGGCGTGCAGCTGGTTGCGACCCCGCGCGTGTTCTCGCAGGGCAATCTGCAGCAGACCGGCAACCAATTCGACATGGCCATCAACGGCCACGGCTTCTTCCAGGTCCAGTTGCCGGACGGCACGACCGCCTACACGCGTGACGGCACGTTCCATATCGACGCGGCGGGCCAGCTGGTGAACAACTCGGGCTTTGCGCTGACGCCGGCCGTCACGATCCCGCCCACCGCGCAGTCGGTGACGATCGGGGCCGACGGAACGGTCAGCGTCACGCTGCCGGGCCAGTCCAATGCACAGAACATCGGCACCATCCAGCTGGCCGGTTTCATCAATCCGGCCGGGCTCGAGTCCAAGGGGCAGAACCTGTTCGCCGAAACGTCCGCCTCCGGTACGCCGAGCGCCAACACGCCGGGAACCAGCGGGCTGGGCACGCTGCAGCAGGGCTACGTCGAGACCAGCAACGTGAACGTGGTCCAGGAGCTGGTATCGATGATCCAGACCCAGCGCGCCTACGAGCTGAACTCGAAGGCGATCTCCACATCGGATCAGATGCTGGGGCGCCTGTCGCAAATGTAATGAGACCGTCTTCCCGATCCACCGTCTGGATGCTGCTGCCCGCCCTGTTGGCGCTGGGCGGCTGCGCGTCGCCGCGCGATTCGATCAGGGTCAACTCGGTGACCACGGCCCGGCCGCAGCCGATCCTGGCGCAGGAGGAGCCGACCGGGGCGATCTTTCGGCCGCGCGGCAATCTGCTGCTGTTCGAGGATTACCGGCCGCGGGCGATCGGCGACGTGCTGACGATCCAGCTGAACGAGACGCTCAACGCCAGCCAGAGCGCGACCTCGGCAACCGAGAAGAAGAGCAGCGCGACCGCCGTGCTGCCGAAGGTCAAGGGTGTGCTCGGAATGGCGATCAATGGCTTGAACACCACCGCCAGCGCCGACAACGCATTCAACGGGACCGGCGCCACGTCGTCCTCGGGCCTGTTCACCGGGACCATCACGGTGACCGTGATCGAGGTGCTGGCCAACGGAAACCTGATGGTGGCCGGCGAGAAGCAGATCGGAATCCGCGAAAATTCCGAGGTACTGCGCTTCTCGGGCGTGGTCAATCCAGCGCAGATCCAGTACGGCAACGTGATCAGTTCGAGCCAGGTCGCCGACGCGCGGCTCGACTACCGGGGCGGCGGCAACATCGAGCAGGCGCAGATCCAGGGCTGGCTCGGGCGCTTCTTCAACTCATGGTCGCCGTTTTGACGGGCGCTTGCGCAGCCCGGCGGCGCGCCTGGCCGGTCCTCGCACTGGCCTGCGCGTTCGCGCTCGGGCTCGCGCTTGAGCTCGGCCTGATCGCGCCGGCGCAGGCCGAACGGATACGCGACCTGGCCAGCGTTCAGGGCGTGCGTGGCAACCAGCTGATCGGCTACGGTCTGGTGGTCGGCCTGGACGGCAGCGGCGACCAGACCACGCAGACGCCGTTCACGGTGCAGAGCCTGCAGTCGATGCTGACCCAGCTCGGCATCACGCTGCCCCCGGGAACCAATCCTCAACTGAAGAACGTCGCCGCGGTGATGGTGACCGCGGGGTTGCCGTCGTTCGCGCGGCCCGGACAGCAGCTCGACGTGACCGTTTCGTCGCTCGGAAACGCGCGCAGCCTGAGGGGCGGCACACTGCTGATGACGCCGCTGAAGGGCGCAGACGGACAGATCTACGCGGTAGCCCAGGGCAACGTGCTGGTGGGCGGGGCCGGGGCCGCTCAGGGCGGATCGAAGGTGCAGATCAACCACCTTGCGGCCGGACGGGTACCGGACGGCGCCACGGTCGAACGCGCGGTGGCCTCTCCGTTCCTGCAAGGCGAAACCATCTCGCTGGAGCTGAACTCGACCGATTTTTCGACTGCGCAGGCGATGACCGACGCCATCAACACCGAGCTGGGTGAAGGCACGGCGCACGCGCTGGATGGCCGCGTGATCGACGTGAAAGCTCCCACCGACCCGGACCGGCGCGTGCGCTTCATGGCGCAACTGGAGAATCTGCAGGTGGCGTCGATCGAGCCGACCGCCCGCGTGATCGTGAACGCGCGCACCGGCTCGATTGCGATAAACCGCACGGTATCTCTGGAGCCGGCCGCGATCGCGCACGGCAACCTGTCGGTGACGATCACCTCCACGCCGGTGGTGTCGCAGCCCGGCCCGTTGTCGGGCGGACAGACCACGGTGACCGAGAGAACGGACATCCAGCTCAAGCAGGATGGCGGGGTACTGATGAAGCTGCCCTCGGCCGCCAATCTGGCCGACCTGGTCAAGGCGCTGAACTCGCTGGGAGCCAATCCGGCCGATCTGGTCGCCATCCTGCAGGCCCTGAAGGCGGCCGGCGCCCTGCGCGCCGACCTTGAAGTCATCTGAGTAGCCGAGACTCGAAAAGTGAGCGACACCTCTCATTGGCTGGGGGAGCACGAGGGGGCCAGCCGAGCCTCCTCGTTTTCTTCCTCCCGGGTTTCGGCCAATAGCCGTGCTGATGTCGAAGCTACGGCTGCATGGATTCCGGAGCTGTAGCTATGGACCCGAAAGGCTTGGGCGCCGGGATCGGACAGGTGGCGAGCGGCCTGGCGGCCGACAGCCGCTCGCTGGAGGAGCTCAAGCGCGCCGCGCGCGACGATCCGCGCCAGGCGGTGAAGAAGGTCGCCACGCAGTTCGAGGCGCTTTTCATGCAGATGGTGATGAAGAGCATGCGTGAGGCGACGCTGCGCTCGGGACTGCTGGATTCGCAGGAACAGGATATGTATCGCGGCATGCTGGACCAGCAGGTGGCCCAGCAGATCGCCGCCAGCGGCACCGGACTGTCGGATCTGATTGCGCGCCAGCTCGCGCGCCAGCTTCCGAGCGCGCCGCCGGCGGCGACGACGCCGGCAACCGGCGTCGCCCCGGCCGCGCCGCCCGCGCCTACAGTGGCCGCGCCCACAGCGGCCACGCCGTCCGAATCGGGTCCTCCATCGGTCGAGGCCCAGCGCGATTTCATGCGGCAGCACTGGGCCGATGCGGTGCGCGCGCAGCAGCTCACCGGCGTTCCCGCGAGCTTCGTTCTGGGCCAGGCTGCGCTCGAATCGGGCTGGGGCCGCCGCGAGATTCGCGCACCCGACGGTGCACCGAGCCACAACCTGTTCGGGATCAAGGCCGGCTCGGGCTGGCAGGGCAAGACCGTACCGATCACGACCACCGAGTTTGACGGCGGTACGCCCCGCAAGACGGTCCAGAGCTTTCGCGCCTACGACAGTTACGCAGCCGCTTTCGAGGACTGGGCATTGACGATCGGGCGTAACCGGCGCTACTCGGAGGCAGTCGCTTCGGCCGGCAACGCCGGCGGCTTCGCCTTCGGCATGCAGCGGGCCGGCTATTCGACCGACCCGACCTACGCCCAGAAGCTGGCACACGTCATCCAGACGGCCTCGTCGATCGGCGGGACCGGATGAACGGGCTGCTTAACTTCGGGCGCCTGCTGCCGATGATATTCGCAACGGCAGGGTGAGCACCAATGTCCAGCGGACTTTTCTCGATCGGTTCCAGCGCGTTGACAGCGGCGTATGCGGCGCTGCAGACGACGGGCAATAACATCGCGAATGCGAACACGCCGGGTTACTCCCGGCAGATCGTCGATTTCAGTGCACAGGTCGAAACCAGCCTGAGCGGCAACTACATCGGCGAGGGCGTGGCCGTCGCCAGCATCCACCGGGCCTATGACGAGCTGCTGACCCGCCAGGTCGAATCGGCGCAGGCGGCCGCCAGCCAGACGGGCACGCGCGCCACGCTGCTCAATCAGGTGAGCAACCTGTTCGCGAGCACGACCAGCGGCCTGGGGGCCGCGGTCAACCAGTTCTTCGCGCAGATGCAGACGCTGACCCAGCAGCCCAGCAGCCTGGCGGTGCGGCAAACGGCGCTGTCATCGGCTCAGCAGATGGCGGCGAGCTTCAACGACGCGTATGCGCGGCTGCAGCAGATGCAGCAAAGCGCCAATCAGCAGATCGGCCAGGAGATATCGACGGTCAACAGCACGAGCGCCCAGATCGCCAGGCTGAACGATCAGATCGCGCTCGCGACCTCGGTCGGCGGCTCGCCCAACGACCTGCTCGACCAGCGCGACCAGGCGATCCGCACGCTGAACCAGTCGATCGGCGTGACCACGATGAAACAGAGCGACGGCTCGATCAACGTGTTCCTGGCCAACGGGCAGGCGCTCGTGGTCGGCGACCAGGTTACCCAGATGGGCATGGGCCCGGATCCGTCCAATCCGCAGAACATCGTGGTCGGGACAAAAGCCGGCAACTCGATCGTTCCGCTCAGCACGAGCGGCAGCGCAGGCGGGAACATCGGGGCGTTGATGCAGTTCAGCCTGCAGGACGTCCCGACCACCGAGAACCAGATCGGGCGCCTGGCGGCGGTGATCTCGTCGCAGTTCAATCAGCAAAGCCAGCTGGGCCAGGACTTGAACGGGGCCCCCGGCGTGAACTTCTTCTCCTCGCTCTCGCCCACGGTGATCGCATCGACGACCAACGCGACCTCGGGCGGCGCGCCGGCCGAAACCGTCACCGCGACCTTCAGCGATGCCACGAAGCTGCAGGCCTCGGACTACAGGCTGCAGGTCGTCAGCGGCAACTATCAGCTGACGCGCCTGTCCGACGGCCAGCAGACCACGCTGTCGTCGCTGCCGGGCACCGCGGCCACGGTGGACGGCATCACGATCAGCGTCACCGGAACTGCGACCAACGGCGACTCGTTCACCCTCGAACCAGTCCGAGCGGCCTCCGCCAACCTGGCCGTCTCGATCGGGCAGCCCCAGCAGATCGCCGCCGCCAGCCCGGTGCAGGCATCGATTCCGGCGGCCAACACCGGCACGCTCACCGTGTCCTCGCTGTCGGTGACAGGTCCCGCCCGCAACCCGAATCTGACCGACGCCGTGACGGTGAGCTTCTCCAGTCCGACCAGCTACACGATCACCGACTCCACCAGCGGCACCTCGTCGTCCGGGACGTACACGTCCGGCCAGCCGATCTCGTTCAACGGGTGGAGCCTGACGCTGCTGGGAGCGTCCCACGCCGGGGACTCGGTCAATGTGGGTCCCAATGTCGGCGGCACCGGCGACAACACCAACGCGCTGGCGCTGGCGCAGCTTCAAAACGCCAATGTGGTCAATGGCACATCGCTCGGCTCCGCTTATGCGGCGGTCGTGTCGCAGGTCGGCACGACGACGGCCAACGCGCAGGCCGATCAGCAGAACCAGCAGACGATCCTTCAGAATGCGGTCAACGCGCAAAGTTCGATGGCCGGCGTCAATCTGGACGAGGAAGCCGCCAAGCTGATGCAGTACCAGCAGCAATACCAGGCGGCCGCCAAGGTGATCTCGATCGCCTCGACGCTGTTCAACCAGATCCTGTCGATCGCGTCCGCGGGCTGAGTCGGCGAGCTCAAATGCGCAACGTCCGGATCGCGCAGAACCGACACGTCACACCGAGCAGGAACCGACGTCCATGATCAGAATCTCCACCTACATGATGTTCCAGAACGGCCAGCAGGCGATCGGCAACAGCCAGAGCCAGCTGATGTCGACCGAGCTGCAGCTGGCGACCGGCAGGCAGATCAATTCGCCGTCGGACAACCCGGTGGGCGCCGCCAACGTGGCCTCGCTGAGCACGACCGTGTCCGAACTGAGCCAGTTCAAGAGCAACCAGGGCGCAGCCCAGCTGCAGCTGAACCTGGCCGACTCCACGATGAGCAACTTCGTCAATCTGGTGCAGGATGTGCAACAGCGCCTGGTCCAGGCCGGCGACGCCAGTTACTCGGATACGCAGCGCGCCGCTCTGGCCCAGGGGCTGCAGGGCGACCTGAACCAGATGGTCGGCCTGGCCAACACGAGCGACGGCCAGGGCGGGTACCTGTTCGCCGGATCGCAGCAGTCGGCGGCGCCGTTCTCGCAGACCGGCAACAGCGTGACGTACGGCGGCGATTCCACGCTGCAGTCGATCCAGGTTTCGCAGAACCGGCAGCTTCAGATCAAGTTCTCCGGCGACGACCTTTTCCAGAAGATCCGGCCCGGCAATGGTTCTTTCGTCAGCGCGGCCAACGCGGGCAACACCGGCACGGGCGTGATCGACGCCGGGTCGGTGACCAACCCGTCGGCGCTGACCGGCCATTCGTACACGATCAGCTTCGCGGTCAGCGGATCGGCGACCACCTACCAGGTGCAGGATACGACCACCAGCGCGACGGTCGCGAGCGGGAACTACACGTCGCCCACGTCGATCTCGTTCGCCGGACAGCAGGTCGCGGTCAGCGGTGCGCCCGCCGGCGGCGATACGTTCACGGTCGCACCCGCGCCGTACCAATCGATCTTCACCACGGTGGCCAACGCGATCGCTGCGCTGCAGCAGCCGGCGCAGGCTCCGGCCGCCAACGCACAGTTGCAGATCGCGCTCGGATCCGCTCTGTCGTCGTCGAGTCAGGCCATGGATCATCTGACCTTGAAGCAGGCCGAGATCGGCAATCAGCTTCAGCAGCTCAACTCGTACTCCACGTTGAACGACGACCGCACGCTGCAGACCACTTCCGCGTTGTCCTTGATCCAGGACGTGGATTACGCGAAGGCGGCCTCGCAGATGGCGCAGCAGCAGACGATCTATCAAGCCGCGCTGCAGAGCTATTCGGCCGTATCCAAACTGTCGTTGTTCAACTATCTCTAGCCGCTTCGTTCCGGTATTCTGCGCGCAAGACGGCCGCGGCCTCGCGGTCGGGGCCGTCGCCTGATGGAGCAGGACGTGGCCGATTCGACGCTATTTGATCGCAGCCGGTCGCGGGCGCGGACGCCATCGGGCCCGCCCGAACTGGCCTCCAGCGTCCGCACGCTTGCGATCGAGTCGGCGCCGGCTCCGCGCGGCGTGCCCGAAGCCGGCACCGCGGCCCCCTGGCTGCAAGCGCCAGCGCCGGAGCCGGTCGACCTGGCGCATCCGCCGGCAAGCCTGTTCGACGAACTGCCCGACGCGGTGCTGCGTTTCGACCGGCGCCTGGTGGTCGTCTACGCGAACCTGGCGGTCGAACGCGCGACCGCGCTTTCCAGAAAAGCGTTCATCGGGCGGCCGCTGAAACACGTCGAGAATTTCACGCCGTACGCGCCGCTGTGGGAAGCAAAGGTGGCCGCGACCTTCGACTCGCTGGACGCCCGCAGCTTCAAGTTCGCGTATTCCCACCCGGCCGGCTCCAAGAACTTCGAAGTGCGCCTGGTGCTCGAGTTCGACGCGCAGGGCGAGGCCTCGTTCGTGACCGCGTTCGTGCGCGACGTGACGGTGCCCCGCACCGCGTTGCGCGCCACGCGCGCGGCCGATGCGATGTTGTCGACCCTGATGTCCAGCGCTCGCATCGGCATGGCCGTGCTCGACGGCAACCTGCGCTACGTGCGCTGCAATGCATACCTGGCCCAGCTGCTGGGCGTGGAAGTCGGACAACTGCTCGGCCGGCGCCTGGACCAGGCGTTCGACCACTCCTCGCAGCCGGCCGTGATGCGCTCGCTGGAACGGATGCGCAACGGCGAGCTGCGCATGCCGCAGCAGATCGAATACGAGTTCACCGGCGGCGATCGGCCCTGGGTGCGGGAGCGCCGTACTCCGCTGTTCGGCCCGCTCGGGTTCAGTGGCGTGTTCCTCACGGTGGAGCGCCTGGATCGGGAGCGCTTCGCAGAGACCTCGCTGGCCGCGCTGCGGCAGGCGCTCGATTCGGCCGGTGAAATGGTCCTCGAAATCGGCCGCGACGGCTCGATCCTGGACGCCAACGAGACGGCGCTGGCCTGGCTCGGGTACAGCCGCGAGCAGATCACCGGACTGCGGTTGGGCGCTATCGACGCCAGCCTGACCGAGGAGCGCCTCGCCGAGATGATCGAGTCGCTGCTCGGACGCGGCGCGTTCCACGGGGAGGCGCGCTACCGGACCCGGCTCGGCTCCGAGTTCGAGGTCGATGTGGTCTTGCAGCGGGTCGAGCACGGCGAGCGCGAATTCATTTTCCTGCTGGTGCGGGACATCTCGGACCGCAAGCGCATCGAGGTCGAGCTGGCCGAGAACGCCGAACGCCTGGCCACCATTTTCAACGAGAGCCCGGTCGGTATCCTGCAGCTGGATTCGAGCTTTCGGATCCGGCGCGCCAATCGGGCCGCCTGCGCGCTGCTCGGACACCGGGAGCACGACCTGCTCGGGCGCGATCCGGTGCGGCTGATGCATCCGGACGACGTGGTCGCGAGCCTGAAGCAGCGCGACCGCCTGATGGAGGTCCTGCCGGGCGGCGGGTCGCTGGTGTCGGAGCCGGATCGCCGGCTGCTCGATCGCGAGGGCCGCACGGTCTGGGTCAAGCTGGGCTGGCGCGCGCTTGGAAGCGCCGACACGGCGCGCCGCTATCTGCTGGTGATGGAGAACTTCACCGATCAGAAGCTGTTCGAGGGGCAGCTCAGGGCGGCGCTGCGCGAGCAGCAATCGCTGCTGGAGACGATGAGCACGGGCGTGGTCAAAACGCTCGATGGGCAGATCGTTCTGGCCAACCGGGAATTCGGGCGGATGTTCGGCTACACCGAAACCGAGGCGATCGGCATGTCCTTGTGGCAACTGTGCCTGCATCGCGACGGACAGGCGCCCGAGGACGTGCCGGGACTGCCTGCGGTGCGGCCCGGTCTGACGACCAGCGCCGAGGTGGTGCTGTACGGCCGCGACGGCCGCCCCCGGTGGTGCCTGGTACAGGCCCGCCCGCTGGACGACGTGGAAGCCGACGCGGCGCCGGCCGAGGCGATTTTCACGTTCCAGGACGTCACCGAGCTGCGGCTGCAGCGCGAAGCGGCCGCGCGCGCCGCCGTCGAGCTGCAGAGCCTGCTGGCTGAAAGCCGCCTGATCTTCGACACCGCGCTGGTCGGGCTGCTGTTCGTGCGGGACGGGCGCCTGGTGCGAGCCAACGCGGCCATGGAGGACCTGCTCGGTTGCGATACCGGAACGCTGGTGGACCAGATCCAGCTGTTCGCGCATCCGTCCGACCGGATGCTGCTGGCCGGCCTGGAAGAGCGGTTCGAGACGATCCGCACGGCCGGCGCGTGCGAATTCGAGCTGCTGCTGTATCGACGCCGCAGCGACCCGATCTGGGTGGCCGTCCAGGGGCGCGCGGTCAATCGGGAACGGCCCGAGCTGGGCTACATCTTCGCCTTCGTCAACATCGACGAGCGCAAGCGCTCCGAGCGCGAGCTGCGTTCCACGCTGAACGAGCTTCAGCTGATCTTCGACAACGCGCTGGTCGCGATCCTGTACGTGGCCAACGACCTGGTGGTGAAGTCCAACGCCGCGGCCGAGCGCATGTTCGGCTTCTCCGCGCCGGACCTGCGGGAGTTGCAGTTCGGCACCCTGTTCGCGGACCCGGCCGACTGGCTCAGCGTGTCGGCCGACTGGATGGGCGCTGCGGCCGGCGGGTCGGCGACCTTCGAACACCAGATGCGGCGCTCCGACGGGTCGGTGTTCTGGTGCGGCGGCAACGTGCGGCCGCTCGAGGAGGAGGCACCCGAGCGTGGGGTGATCGTGACGCTGATGGATGTGGACGCGCGGCACCGCTCCGAGGACGAGTTGCGCACGATGCGCAACTATCTGGACCTGGTGATCGAGAACCTGCCGGTTTTGCTGTCGGTGCGCGAGGTGAAGACCGGCCGCTTCGTCAGCCTGAACCGGGCTGGCGAGGCGATGACCGGACTGTCGCGCAACCAGGTGATCGGGCGGACCTGGCACGAGGTGTACGGGCGTCAGTTCGCCGACCTGTACCGCGAGATGGATCGCAAGGCGATCGCCGACGGCCAGCAGATCGAACGGCCGCGCGACGTGATGCTCAGGGCCGACGGGCGCACCCTGATCGTCAACCAGCGCGTGGTTCCGGTGTTCGACGACGCGCAGGCCGAGCAGCGGTCGGCCAGCTACGTGATGTCGATCATCGACGATTTGACTGACGAGGTGCGCGCCGAGACGGCCCTGCGCGAGACCGAGACGCGTTTTCGCCAGTTCGCCGAGAACATCGATCAGCTGGTGTTCATCGCCAGCGCCGACTTGACCGAGGTGCTCTACGTCAATTCGCGCTATGCGCAACTGGTCGGGGCGGCGCCCTCGGAGCTGATGGACAACCCGCGCAATGCGCTGCGCCACGTGCTGTTCGAAGACTCGGCGCAGTTGGCGCATCAGCTGCCGCGCGTGATCGCCGGCCTGCGCCGGCTGCGGCGCGCCGAGCTGACGGTGCGGGTCGATCATCCGAGCGGCGGCGTGCGAACGATCAGCGTTCGATTGAATCCCGCCCGGATGCACGACGGCTTGCTGCGCGTATTCGGCGTGGCCGAGGATGTGACCGCGCGGATGGCGGCCGAGCAGCAGCGGCTGGAGGATGCGGTGCGGCAGCGCGACATCCTGGTGCGCGAGGTCCACCACAGGATCAAGAACAACCTGCAAGGCGTGGCCGGCCTGCTTCAGCACATGGCCAGCGGCAAGCCGGAGGTCGCAAACCAGTTGAACGAGATCGCCGGCCAGATCCAGGCGATCGCGCAGGTCCACGGTCTGCAGATCGGCGCCGCCGGCACGCTGCCGGTGCTGGGCGTGGTGCAGGGGATCTTCAACAACCTGGGCGTGATGTTCGGCGTCGAAGTGCGTCTGGCGCCGTCGGCCTCGGCGCTGTGGCGCTGGGGGCTGCCCGAAGGCGAGGCGGTGCCGCTGGCCCTGGTGATCAACGAGCTCGGCACCAACGCGATCAAGTACCGCGAAAGCCGCGATCTGACCTTGGACGTGCGGATCGAAGCGCGGTCCGACGGGCTGGCCGTGCGGATCCAGAATGCGGGCCGGCTTCCGGGTGGCTTCGATCTGGCCCGCATTTCGTCGGGCGTCTCGGGCCTCGGGCTGGTCAAGGCGCTGTTGCCGCGCCGCGGCGCACACCTTTCGCTGGAGCAGGAGGACGACCGCGTTACGGCCACGCTGGACCTTTCCGCGCCCGCGGTGCGCGAGGACCTGGCTTAGCCGCCGTCGACCGGCGTGTCATTCGACTAGAGGAGGCTCGATAGGATGCAGGGCGCAGCCAACGACCGGACGATCGGAGCTCGGCCGACCAGGATCCTGGTGGTCGACGACGACCGCCTGGTGCTGGCCACCGTGGTGGCCGGGCTGCGGCAGGCCGGTTTCGAAGTGCTGGAAGCCGACAACGGCGACGACGCGATCCTGCTGGCACGCAATCATCGGCCCCGCCTGGCGATCCTTGACATGCGGATGCAGGGCAAGTCCGGCATGGACGTGGCGCGCTACCTCGCTTCGAACACGTCGACCGGCTTCATTTTCCTGTCGGCGTTCGGCGACCAGTCCATCGTGGACGAGTCGGCCCGCCTCGGTGCGCTCGGCTACCTGGTCAAGCCGATCGACATCCGGCAGATCGTGCCGGCCGTGAACGCGGCGCTTGCCAAGCTCGACGCCGGCCTCGCCCCGGCGGCCCGGCCGGCGCCGCCGGCACCCGCAAGCCCGGCGCCCGGCCGCGACGAAGCGATCGCGGTCGGGATCCTGATGGAGCGGCTGCGCCTGGACCAGGCGCGGGCGCTGCAGGCGCTGCGCGAACAGGCGCGCGGCGAGGGCCGCAGCGTCGAATCGCTCGCCTCCAGCATGGTCGAGGCCGCCAACCGCCTCAATTCGATTCCGCGCGGCTAGTCGCCCGGTCCCACATCGTGAAGAAGAACGTGGCGCCCTTGCCGGGCTCGGACTCGGCCCAGATGCGGCCGCTGTGCCGCCGTACGATGCGCTGAACGGTCGCCAGGCCGACGCCGGTGCCCGCGAACTCGCTCTGTGAGTGCAGCCGCTGGAACGCCCCGAACAGGCGGTCGGCAAAGCGCATGTCGAAACCGGCGCCGTTGTCGCGCACGAAGAAAGCGTGATCGCCGTCGGCCCTGCAGCCGAACTCGATCCGCGCCTCGGGTGTCTTGGCGGAGAACTTGAACGCGTTGCCGAGCAGGTTTTGCAGCACCAGGCGCAGCAGCGTGCGGTCGCCTTCCACGCTCAGACCGGGCTGGACCGTGACCTCGATCTGGCGGCCCGGCTCGGCCGCCTTCAACTCCTCGGCCAGCTGGCGCGCTGTCTCCGACAGATCCACCCGCTCGAACTGCAGCTCACGGCCCGTCATGCGCGACATCGCCAGCAGCGTCTCGATCATCGAATTCATCCGGCCTGCGGCGGCCAGGATCCTCTTCACGTGCTCGCGACCCAGAGCATCGAGCCGCTCCCCGTAGTCCTCCAGCACGATCTGGGCGAAACCGTCGATCACGCGCAGCGGAGCGCGCAGGTCGTGTGACACGGAATAGGCGAAGCTGTCCAACTCGCGCACGGCCAGCTCGTGCCGCTGCATTCGCGCCAGATTGTCGGCCTCGAGCTGACGGATGCGCCCCTGCAGCTCGGCAGCCCGGTCGGCGCTGAGCGCGCTATCGGTGAGCAGGCTGGCGACCCCGGCGTATCCGCAATACCGTCCGCTGGCCGAGTAAAGCGGCGCGCCGCTCAATCGCAGCGCCCGAGCCTTATCCGTCTTCGCCTCCAGCTCGACGTCGTGAAACGGCAGCCGGCGCGCTACCGCTTCGGCGAGCGCGGGGGGCGGCAGCGCGGCCTGAGCCCCAGACTGCAGCTGCCAGGGAGCACGACCGAGCAACGAGCCCAGGTCCAGCCCGGACGGACCGCCCCGGCCGAATTCGGTCTCGACCACCCGCAATTGCGGATCGGTGCGCCACCACCAGTCGCTCGATGAGGCGAGCGCCCGGCGCAGCGCGGCGCGTTCCAGGTTTTCCCGCCGGAAGCGGGCCGCGGTGACGCCGAAGATGCCGATCACCGCACCGAGCGCCAAGGCGCCCAGCAGCAGCATCGGGACGGAAGACAAGGCCACGAGTCCGACGGCGGGAAATCGTTCGTCCCTGATTGTGCCAGTGCCCATGCGGACCGCGCACCCCGGGGGCCGGCGCGCCCCGCGCGCCGACCCCGCGCCGATCGCCCGAATTGGGCCGCTTTCCAGTGCGCAGGCCGATCAAGTTCGTCCTTGGGCCGTCGAAAAAACGTGAAGGGCACCCGTTTCGGGTGCGCGTGCGCGCGCGGTGAAGTGATGATTCGAGAGTCAGGCATTGCCAGCAACACGTGGGACCTTGCGTCCGGACGGACGATGCTGGCTGCGCCGCTCCCGTTCCCGAGCGCCGACGGGCCCGGCCCGGCGGGCGACGGCGGCGCCGCGGGCCCCCACCAGCATCCAGAACCCCCGGCTGCGGGGCCGTGGCCCATGACGGCTGCCCTGATCGCGTCGCTGTGCGGGGTCGACGTGCTGGTCATTGCACTGCACGATGGGCTGGGATGGCGTGCAGGCTGGGTCGCCGCCGTCACGCTGGCCGTTGCGGCGATGGCCGGCCTGCTGCTGGCGCGCCGTCTGAATCGTCCGATCCGGGCGCTGTCCACGTGCGCGGAGCAGCTGGCGGTGCGCTATACCGGTCATGCGGTGGCTCGCGGCTCCAACGAGGTGCGGAACCTGGTGGCCTCGTTCGACGCGATGACCGGCGCGCTGCTGGCTCAGCTCGAGCGGGTCAAGGGGCTTCACCTGGAAGAGCTGCAGAACAGCCTGGAGCTGCAGCGCCGCTATGCGCTGATGCGCGTGCTGCGCAACTTGTCCACGGCGGCCCTGGAGTGCGAACACCTCGAACAGGTCCTGGAGCGGGCCGTGGAAGAACTGGGCGGCTACCTGGACTGGCCGATCGGGCGAGTGCTGATCGTCGGCGAGCCGGCCGAACGGTCGCACTGGTTTGTCGCCGAACCCGAGCGCTTTGCCGCGTTCGTGTCCGCCAGCGAGGGCCTGGGCGCGGAGCACTGCGAGCACGGTCTGATCGAGCTGGCCGGCGCCACCGGGATGCCGCACTGGGTGACGGACCTGGAGCGCCTCGGGGAGTGGCGGCGCCGCGACGTTGCGGTTCAAAGTGGACTGAAGAGCGGTTTCGCGATCCCGATTCCCGGCGACGGCTCGACTCATGCTTTCCTCGAATTCTTCTCGGACCACCGCGTCGAGGCATCGGCCGAAATGATCGAGCTGGTCGATGCGATTCACACCGAGCTGTGGCAGGCGGGGCAGTGGCGTCGCGATCGACTGCGCCGGCGCGAAGCGGCAGTGCGGCCGGTGTTGCAGGCACTGGGAGCCCCCGGTCAATGAAGCCGGTCGAACCCGCAATCGCCCGGCTGGCCGCGTTGGCCCAGGAGCAGGAGGCGCCCAGACTCGATGAGGGCACGGTGCTGCTGGTCGACGACGACGGGATCGTCCGCATGCTGACCGCGGCCGGGCTGGCCGAGCGCGGATGGCGAGTGATCGAAGCCGATTGCGGCGCCCGCGCGCTGGAACTGTTCGAGCGGGAGCGGCCGCAGGTTATCGCGCTCGACGCGGTGATGCCGGACCCGGACGGCTTTGCGATCTGCGAACGCCTGCGCCGCCTGCCCGGGGGCGCGCACGTGCCCGTGGTGATGCTGACGGGCCTGGACGATGAACAATCGATCGGGCGGGCCTACGACGCGGGCGCCACCGACTTTTTCGTCAAGACCCCGGGGCGATGGACCTTGCTGTCGCAGCGGCTGCGCTACCTGACCCGGTCGTCGCGCGTGCGCGAGGAACTGGCCCGAAGCCAGGCCGAGCTGCTGAAGCTGGCCAATTTCGACGCCCTGACGGCACTGCCGAACCGGCGTCATTTTCACGAGATCTTCGGCGACGAGCTGCAGCGCGCGCGAGCGCGCGACACGCGCCTGGGGCTGCTGCTGGTCGGAGTCAACCGGTTCCGCCAGATCAACGATTCGCTCGGACCGCGCGCGGGCGACCAGCTGCTGCTGGAGATTTCGCGCCGGCTGATAGAGGCGCTGCGCCGCGACGACGCCACGAGCCGTCCCCGCGTGGTAGCGCGTGTGGGCGGCGACGAATTCGCGCTGCTGCTGCCGGACTTGAAGTCCGAGGCCGAGCTCGATCGGGTCGCAGCCCGGGCGCTGGACGTATTCCAGCAGCCGTTCCCGGTCGACGGCCAGGAGCTGTTCATTACCACCTCGATCGGTGCCGTGGTCTTCCCGGCCGACGGCGATGAGGTCGATGCCCTGCTGGGCCGCTCCGATCTGGCGATGCGCGCGATCGAGGAGCAGGGCGGCAGCGGCTGCCTGCGCTACACGGAGCGGATGAACACCACCCGGCGCGCGCACTGGAAGCTCGAGTCGGACCTGCACCGCGCGATCGGGCTGCAGCAGCTCAGGCTGCTGTACCAGCCGAAGATCGACGCCGCGACCGGCAGGATCGTCGGGGCCGAGGCCTTGATGCGCTGGCAGCGCGACGCAGAGCTCGTGTCGCCCGCGGTCTTCATCCCCGCGGCCGAAGACTCGGGCCTGATCGTTCCGATCACCGAATGGGCGCTGGGCGAAGCGTGCCGTCAGCTCGATGCCTGGCACCGGGCCGGACTGGGCCGGATCCCCGTTTCGGTGAACATCTCCGGGTTCCACCTGCAGCGCGGCAATCTGACCGCGCCGGTGAAGGCCTGCATGCAGGCGTTCGGGATCTCGCCGGGTTTGCTCGAGCTGGAGATCACCGAGACGGCAATGATGAGGAATCTGGACGTCGTGCTGCCCCAGTTGCGGGCGCTGAAGGCGCTCGGCGTGGTGCTGTCGATCGACGACTTCGGAACCGGATACTCCTCGCTCGCTTATCTGAAGCGCTTGCCGATCGACATCCTGAAGATCGACCGCTCGTTCGTCGGCGAGCTGGAGACCAGTCGCGACAGCGCCGCCCTGGTGGCCGCGATCATGGCGATGGGGCAAGGGCTGAAGCTCGATGTCGTAGCCGAGGGCGTGGAGACGCCGGCCCAGATGCAGCGGCTGGCCGACCGCGGCTGCCGCTTCATGCAGGGTTTCCTGTTTTCGCGTCCGGTGCCGCCCGATCAGTTCGCGCAGCTGCTGGCACAGGGTTCGCGATCCGACTGGTGCGCGAGCGCGGGCCAGTGCCCGCCACCGGCCGACGGTGGCGAAGGGAGCGACCGGTGAAGCCGGACGAGCCCGGGACGCAGGCGCTGACCGACGCGGAGATCGCTCGCCGCGCGCTCAAGCTGTTGGCCGAGCGCAGAATCGTTCCGACGCCCGAGACCTTCGCCGACGCTTTCTGGGAAAGCGCGGATGCGGAACCGCGCGCCGTGGGGCCGGCCAGTGTGCTGAAGAACATGGGCGGCGACCTGGTCCGTCAGAGCCGGATGTCGCAGCAGGAAGTGGCGCAGATGCTGCAGGCCGCCCAAGGGCACCAGTGGGGCGCGGTGCGCGACGCGATCGACCGCGCGCTGCAGCGTCGGCCCGGCGCCGGCGCCGACGCCTGGCCGTCGATGGTGCTGGCCATCCTGAAGCAGTCCGATGCGCAGCATGCGAGCTGGACGCGCGCCCGCAAGCTCGATTCGATCGTTCGTGTGATCGAGGCCGCCGCCGATCCCTCGGTGGTACTGGACCGGCTGCGGCGCCTGGTCGAATCCTGGGGACCCGCAATGGGCCAGGTCCCGGGCGGGCAGGCTGCGGTCGCAGCCGTGGCCGAGCCCGCCGTGCCCCAGGAATCCGCGCCTGCTGCGGCCGAAGCGGCCGCGGCCTGTGACGTCCCCGAGCAGGACCCGAGCGGTGGGCTCGCAGCCGCTGCCGCGCAGGCCGAGGCCTGGAGGCGGCTTGCACTGCGCGGCCTGCGCGCGCTCGAGCAGGTATGCACCGGCGCCGAGTCGGTCCGGATGCAATTGCGCGAGTATCTGGCCCAGGCCGCCGAATCCGCCGCCCGCGCGGCGACCCGGCCGGAGCTGCCCCCGACCGAGTGGCTGCTGGCGATCGAGCGCGAAATCGCCGAGGAGCAGCGTGTTCGGGCCGGGCTGCAGCGGGTGCTCGGCCTGCTGTGCGACAACCTCGGGCGGCTGGCGCCGGACGAGGCGTGGCTGACCAGTCAACTGGAGCCGGTGCGAGCCTTGCTTGCAGGGCCGATCCGCTCCGGCCAGATCGCCGCAGCCGAGCACCGCTTGAGCGCGCTGATCGCGCAGCAGACGCAGGCTCGGCGCGGCCTGCAGGAAGCGAAGGTGGCGCTGACCCAGATGCTGGCGACCTTGCTGGAACGCATCGGCGCGATGGGCAACAGCGCGGACCGGTTCAAGGACCAGGTCGGCGGCTATCAGAGACAGCTGCAGCAGTCGCCGGATCCGGCGACGCTCGCGCGCATCGTGAACGGACTACTGACGGATGCGCAGTCGGTTCGCGAGCAGATCGAGACGTCCCGCACCGAGCTGGCCGAGGCGCGCAAGAAGGTAGGAGTCTACGAGGCACGGGTCTCGCAGCTCGAACAGCAGCTGAGCGAGGTCTCGACGCTGGTGCAGAAGGATCCGCTCACCAACGCGCTGAACCGGCGCGGCCTGGAACAGGCGTTCCGGGCCGAGAGCGCGCGCGCCTTGCGCTACGACTCGCCGTTGACGCTGGCCATGATGGATCTGGACAACTTCAAGAGCGTCAACGACCGGCTGGGACACGTGGCCGGCGACCGGGCCCTGATTCACTTCGTGACGACGGTGCACGCGACGATGCGGCCGACCGACCTGACCGCTCGCTCCGGCGGCGAGGAGTTTGCCGTGCTGTTTCCGGCCTGCTCGGTGCAAGACGGGGTCGAAGCGATCGATCGGCTGCAGCGCGAGATGGCGCGTCGCCCGTTCCCGTACGAGCACGAGCGGCTGAGCCTGACCTTTTCCGCAGGTGTCACCCAGTGGCGCCCGGGCGAGACGCTCGAACAGCTGATGCAACGGGCCGACGCCAGCCTGTACCAAGCCAAAAAGTCCGGCAAGAACCGGGTGCTCAAGGCGCCGTGAGCGCACGCGCATGCCGGGCTCAGGCGAGGCCGTGCTTCACCGCGTAATGCACCAGCTCCGAGTTGTTGCCCATGCTCATCTTTTCCAGGATCCGCGCCCGGTAGACGCTGACCGTCTTCGGGCTCAAGGACAGCGCAGCGGCGATGTCCGACAGCCTCTGCCCCGAGGCGATCAGCTTCAGCACCTGAAATTCGCGGTCCGACAGCCGTTCGTGCGGCGGTCCATCCTCAGGCGCGGCGAGCTGGTCGATCAGCGCCTGCGCGATCACCGGTGTCACGTACTTGCGGCCGCCCGCGATCTGCTCGACCGCTTCCAGCAGCTTCTCCGGCGCGCTGGCCTTGTTCAGGTAGCCGCTGGCGCCCGCCTTGAAGGCGCGCACCGCGTATTGCTCTTCCGGGTACATGCTGACGATCAGCACCTTCAGCCGAGGGTACTCGCCGTGCAAGGCCTTCAGGATTTCGATGCCGTCCTTGCCCGGCAGCGACAGATCCATCACGAGCAGGTCGACGTCCTCGTGCTGGCGCAGTTGCGTCCGCAACTGGCCGTAGTCGGCCGCCTCGGACACGACCTTCAGCTCGGAGCGCTCGGTCAGGATCTCCACGATTCCGCGCCGAACGATCGCATGGTCGTCGATCACGATCACCCTCAGTGCCATGGCCGGCCCCGCAGTGCTCCCACTTTACGCATCCTCGCTTCGTCCACCGTCAGCGGAGGCCGGCGCATCGCGCTGGACCGGGATCGAGAGCATCAGGCTGGCGCCGCCGTTGGGTGTGGAGCTGACCTCGGCCCACCCGCCGAGCCCGCGCGCCCGCTCGAGCAGCGCCCGCAGACCGAAACCCGGCGCGGTCCGCAGCAGCTCCGGATCGAATCCGACGCCGTCGTCGCTCACCTCGAGCGAAACCTCCTGCCCCGAGACGAACAGTTGAACGGTGACCTGCTTCGCATGCGCATGCTTGGACACGTTGGCCAGCGCTTCCTGGGCGGCCCGGTACAGCGCCGCGGAGCCGTCGCCGGACAGCGGCACGTCGTCGCGGTTCGATTCGAAACGCGCCGGTATGCCCGTGCGCTCGGCGAACGAGCCCACCAGCCATTGCAGCGCGGCGACCAGACCGGCATCGAGCACCGGCGGTCGCAGCTTGTGCTGAATGCGATGGCTGGCAGCCACCAGCTGGCCGATCAGGTCCAGCATCAGCGGCACCCGCGGCGCGTCGACGCCGCGCTGCTGCAGCTGCCGGGCCAGCGCCACGGTCTCGAATCGCAGCGCCGTCAGCATCGAGCCGATGTCGTCGTGGATCTCGCCTGCGATGCGCCGTCTCTCTTCCTCCTTGGCCGACTCCAGGTGCTGCGCGAGTTCCCGCAGGCGCGCTTCGCTATCGGCCAGAGCGGCCGCGGCGGCGCGGCCTGCCCGGCGCTGCGCCGCCGCCTGCAGGCTGCGCATCAGCGCCGGTCCGACCCGGAACAGCCGCGACTTCAGGATGAAGTCATCCGCGCCCGCGTGCAGCGCAGCAACCGCCAGATCCTCCGACATCTCGCCCGACACGACCAGCACCGGCAGGTCGGGGTCGGCCGCCTTGGCCAGCTTCAGCGCCGCGAACGAATCGAAGCGCGGCATGTTGTGGTCGGTCAGCACCGCGTCAACCGGCCCGCGCTCGAGCGCCTCCCGCATGCTGGCTTCGTCCTCGACCCGCCTGGCCTGCAGCGGCGGGCCGTCACGGGCCAGCGTGGCCGTCAGCAGGTCGAAGTCGAGTTCCGAGTCCTCGACGATCAGCAGCCTGATCGGGGCAGCTTCGGCACCGGGAATTGGCAAGCTCATTGGTGCGAATTCTGGCGCATTTCGGGTTATCTGAGGACAGCAGGCTTCCCTGACACGGGACCGGCGTCACTGCTGCAATGCAGTCCCAAACTGCCCTCGCTTCGCCCGCTTTTTTCCGGAATTAGTGACAGCGACCGTCGCGGACACTAGCCGGGCGAGGTCCTTTCCCTCCAACCCAACAGACGATGACATCCGACGCTGTCGACCTTCCACGGCATGACCCGGCCGGCCTGGGTGCCGCCCACGAGTGTGCGCTGATCGAGGCCGATCTGGAGCGGCTGAAGTCGCTGATCAACGACGCGGGCGAGCGCCTGTTGATCAGCTTCAACCAGGTGGCAGCGGTGCTGCCGACGCTGGCCGCCAGCGAGACACAGCGATCGCAGGTGATCGAGGCGGTGCATTCCGCGGTCACCGCGCTGCAGTTCCAGGATATGGCGACCCAGCTGACCGGGCATGCGCAGCGGCGGTTGTCGGTACTCGAAGAGCGGCTGCGTTCGCTGTCGGATGAGGCCGCGCGCGGCCTGCACCTGGCCCATGCGCACCCGGTGCGGCAAGTGGAGATGTCGGCTGGTTCGATCGATCTTTTCTAGGAACACCGGGCCGCGGCAGGCTCGGCAGGAGCAATGTCATGCAATCGATTCTTGCGGTGGACGATTCGGCCTCGATGCGCCAGATGGTCTCCTTCACGCTGAAGGGGGCCGGCTATCACGTGATCGAGGCGGCCGACGGGCAGGAAGCGTACGAGAAGGCCATGACGCAGAGCGTCGACCTGGTGCTGACGGACCAGAACATGCCGCGGATGGATGGCGTGACGCTGGTGAAGAATCTGCGCGGCTTGCCGAGCTATACGTCGACCCCGATCCTGATTCTGACGACCGAGTCCGGCGATGACATGAAATCGAAGGGTCGCGCCGCCGGCGCGACCGGGTGGCTGGTCAAGCCGTTCGATCCGACCAAGCTGCTGGAAGTGATTCGAAAAGTGATCCGCTGAGCGGCGCGATCCGACACCACGACAAGACGGCGAAGCGCGAGAAGGGGCATCCAGAATGGGCGAGATCAGCAATCCAGGTCTGGATGAGAGCGGTTTCGACCTGACCCAGTTCTATGCGGTGTTCTTCGAGGAAGCTCGCGAGAACCTCGCCAACATGGAGTCGATGCTGCTCGATATCGACACTTCGAGGCCCACCGACGAAGAGCTGAACGCCATTTTCCGGGTCGCGCATTCGATCAAGGGCGGGGCAGCCACGTTCGGATTCAGCGATGTGGCGACGCTGACGCACGAGCTCGAAACGCTGCTCGATCGGCTGCGCCGGCACGAGTTGCCGCTGAAGCGGGCGATGGTCGACCTGTTGCTGGAGGCGGGCGACGTGGTCAAGGCGCAACTGGCACGCTACCAGGGCAGCTCCGATCAGACCCCGCAGACCGATGCGCTGATCGAACGTATTCGCTACATGACAGCCGGCGAGGACGCAGTGCCGCGGGGCACGGATGGCGCACGCCGCCTGGACATCCGGATCGGCCCGCTGAAGGACGGCTCGGCCGCCGACGGCCTGGTGGAGCTGTTCCGCGATATTCCGTCGCTCGGATCGATCGAAGCGCTCGATCAGGGGCAGCCGTCGGACGAGGGCATGCGGCAATTCAGGGTGACGACCCACTCGCCCGATTCGGAATTGCTGGAGTTGTTCTCCTTTCACGTTTCGCGCGAGCAGGTCCGGATCGTTCAGGTCGACGCGGCGGCGGCCGCACTGCCGGACGGCATGAACGGGCAGACAGCGGGGCAGACACCGGTGCAGACGCCGCCGTCCGAGGGCGACGGCTACGGTTTCTTCATCGATCCGAAGACCTTGCCGGCGCAGCAGGGCGGCAACAATGCGCCGGGCCAGCCGGGTACGGCCGAGGGCGATGCGGCGCGGCGCCCGGACGCCCGGGCCCGGTCCGAGAAGGGCGCCGCCGGCGGGCTGGAATCGACCACGCTCAGAGTGTCGGTCGAAAAGGTCGACCAGTTGATCAACCTGGTCGGCGAACTCGTGATCACGCAGGCCATGCTGACCCAGCAGGCCAAGGAACTGGACGCGGTCCAGTTCAGCTCGCTGCTGGGCGGGATCGCCGATCTGGAGCGCAATTCGCGTCACCTGCAAGAGACGGTGATGTCGATCCGGATGATCCCCATGTCGTTCGTGTTCAATCGCTTCCCCCGGATGATCCGCGATCTGGCCGCCAAGCTCGACAAGCAGATCGAGCTGAAGCTGGTCGGCGAGGCCACCGAACTGGATAAGGGACTGATCGAGAAGATCATCGATCCGCTGACGCACCTGGTTCGCAACAGCGCCGACCACGGGATCGAGACCCCGGCCAGGCGGCTGGCAGCGGGCAAGACGCCGCACGGCACGATCACGCTGTCGGCGGCGCACCAGGGCGGCTCGATCCTGATCGAAGTCGGGGACGACGGCCACGGCTTGCAGCGCGAGCGGATCCTGAGCAGGGCGCGCGAACGGGGCTTCGCCGTGCGCGACGACATGACCGATCCGGAGGTGTGGGCGCTGATCTGGGAGCCGGGGTTCTCGACCGCCGATCAGATCAGCGACGTGTCCGGGCGCGGCGTGGGCATGGACGTGGTGCGCAAGAACATCGCTGCTCTGAACGGCTCGGTCGAACTCGATTCGGCCGAAGGCTATGGCACGCGGGTCACGGTCCGCCTGCCGCTGACGCTGGCCATCATGGATGGCATGTCGATCGGAGTCGGCGGCGAGACCTACATCCTTCCGCTGGCGTCCGTGGTCGAGTCCTTCCAGGTGACGCCGGGCATGGTGCAGACCGTCGGCGCCACGGGCCGGGTGGTCAGGGTGCGCGAGGAGTTCATGCCGGTGATCTCGCTGGACGAGGTCTTCCGCGTGCCGCGGCACGACGGCGATCGAGCCCCCGAAATCATGATGATCATCGAGGCCGAGGGCAAGCGCGTGGCGGCGATGGTCGACGAGCTGCTCGGGCAGCACCAGGTCGTCGTGAAGAATCTGGAGACCAATTACCGGCGCGTGACGGACGTGTCCGGGGCGACGATCCTCGGTGACGGGCGTGTGGCCCTGATCGTCGACGCGGCCAGCCTGGTGAAGCGGGCCCGCCATTGAGTCAGATGGAAAAGATCGAGAAGTCAGGAATCACCCCCCAGTCCCTCTCGCTGAAAGGAGAGGGGAGGGCGATCAACTGGAGCTTGCTATGGGCATGATGGAACGTATCGGCAGCGGCATCGCGGCCGCGGTGCGGGTGAACGAGTTTCTGACCTTCAAGCTGGGAGGCGAGGAGTACGGAATCGACATCCTGAAGGTGCAGGAGATCCGGGGCTACGAGGCGGTGACGCGGATTGCCAATGCGCCGGCGTTCATCAAGGGGGTGGTCAATCTGCGCGGCGTGATCGTGCCGATCGTGGATTTGCGGGTGAAGTTCGAGCTGGGGGAGGCGCGCTACGACGCCTTCACGGTGGTGATCATTCTGAACGTGGCGGGGCGCGTGGTCGGGGCGGTGGTTGATTCGGTCAGCGACGTGCTGGAGCTGGACAACAAGCAGATCAAGGCCGCGCCGGAGTTCAATTCGCTGCTGGATGCAGGCTACATCACGGGCCTGGGCACGGTGGAGTCCGGCGAAGGCGAGCGGCTGCTGATCCTGGTGGATATCGAGCGGCTGATGAGCAGTCCGGATATGGGACTGCTGGAGCGAGCCGCAGCCTGAGCGACCGGCGCGCCGGCCCGAACCGGACTCGCCCCGAAGGCTTCAACTCAGATGGGAGCGCGCGACCCTCTCTCGGACGCCACGACCGTATCCGGCGTCAACGGCGATTCGCGCATGTTCGACTTGAGCACGCGCGACTTCGATCGGATTCGCCGCATCATCTTCGAGCTGGCCGGAATCGATCTGGGCGCAAGCAAGCGCAACATGGTGTACAGCCGCCTGTCGCGACGGCTGCGGGCGCTCGGGATCGACTCGTTCGCTCACTACCTGGATCAGCTGGAGGGCGACCCCCAGTTCACGGCGCAGGAGCGCCAGGAGTTCGTCAATGCGCTCACGACGAATCTGACCTCGTTTTTCCGGGAGAAGCACCATTTTCCGGTTTTTTCGGATTTCCTCATGCGTGGTCTGGCCGGCCGCCCGGCCCGCATCTGGTGTGCAGCCGCCTCGACCGGCGAGGAACCCTACTCCATCGCGATGACGGCGATCGAGGCGCTCGGGGCAAACAGCGACGCGCGCATCCTGGCCACCGACATCGACACGCAGGTTCTGGCTTGCGCGGGCAGCGGCGTGTACCGGGACGAGGCCGTGCAGGTCTGCGGCCCGCAGCGGATGCGCCGCTTTTTCCTGCGCGGAACGGGAGCCAACGCCGGCATGGTGCGGGTACGCCCCGAAGTCGCCCGCCTGGTCGAGTTCGGGCAGTTGAACCTGCTGGAGCCGCTCTGGCCGCTGCTGACGCGCTTCGGTCTGCCGCTGGACGCGGTGTTCTGCCGCAACGTGATGATCTACTTCAACCGCGCCACCCAGCACGCCGTGATGGAGCGGTTCGCATCGGTTCTCAGGCCCGGAGGCCTGCTGTTCGCGGGTCACTCGGAGAACTTCACCGACTGCCGCGAGTGGTTCGCGCTGCGTGGCAAGACCGTGTACGAGAGGCTGTAACTTGAGATCCGCGCGCATCGCATCGTTGCCGGCCCCAAGCCTGTCGGGCGCGGTCGGCGAGGCTCGCACCGTGTACTACGAGCGCGAATTCGACCGCAACGCGGTCAAACTGTTGCCGGGCGAGTACTTCGTATCGGACGCGGACATCGTGCTGTCGACCGTGCTCGGCTCGTGCGTATCGGCCTGCATGTGGGATCGGTTCGCGAAGGTCGGCGGGATGAACCATTTCATGCTGCCCGGCGGTGCGGAGCGCGTGGGCTCCGAGCCCGATCCGATCGGACTGGCGGGCCGATACGGCGTGTTCGCGATGGAGCAGCTGATCAACGAGCTGATCAAGCGCGGGGCCCGCAAGACGAACCTGGAGGCCAAGCTGTTCGGCGGCGGCGCGGTGCTGAAGAACTTCACGGCGCTCAACGTCGGCGAGCGCAACGTCGAGTTCGTGCTGGACTTCCTGCGCACGGAAGGCATTCGCGTCGCTTCCCACGACCTGCTGGACGTGTTCCCGCGCCGCGTCGCTTTCTTTCCGGTCAGCGGGCGTGCCCTGTGTCGCAAGCTGGCGCAGACCGACGCGGCGATCGTCAGCGCCGAACAGCAGTACAACGCGCGGCTCAATACCGGCAAGGTCGGCGGCGACGTCGAGCTGTTCTGAAGGGTCATCCATGGTGAAAACACGCGTTCTGATCATCGACGACTCGGCACTCGTGCGCAGCCTGCTCACCGAGATCGTGAACCGCCAGCCCGACCTGGAGGCGATCGGGGCGGCGCCCGACCCGCTGGTTGCACGCGAGATGATCCGCGCGTTGAACCCCGACGTGCTGACGCTCGACATCGAAATGCCCAAGATGGACGGACTGGTGTTCCTCGAGCGGTTGATGCGCTTGCGGCCGACCCCGGTCGTGATGGTTTCGACGCTGACCGAGCGCGGTGCCGAGGTCACGTTCAAGGCCCTGGAGCTCGGCGCGATCGACTTCGTCTCCAAGCCGCGCCTGGGCATCGCGGCCGGACTGCAGGAGCTGGCAGGCGACATCTGCGAAAAAATACGCGTCGCCTCCAAGGCCCGACTGATCCGGCACCTGCGCCCGGCAGCTGCGACGAACACGACGAGTGCGACGGGCGATCAGCCGGCCGCCAAGCGGGCGGCGGCTCAGTACTCGCGGGTCTCGACCGAGAAACTGATCGTGATCGGCGCCTCCACCGGCGGCACCGAGGCCATCCGCGAGGTGGTCAGCCGCCTGAACGCCGACTCGCCGGCCGTGCTGATCACCCAGCACATGCCGCCCGTTTTCACGCGCAGCTTCGCAGCCCGCCTCGACGGGCTGTGCAGGATGACGGTCAGCGAAGCCCAGGATGGCGAACGGGTGCTGCCCGGGCACGCGTATGTCGCTCCGGGCGATCGCCACATGAAGCTCGTCCGCTGCGGCGCCAATTACATGATCGCACTGGACGACGGCCCGCCGGTGAACCGGCATCGCCCCTCGGTCGACGTGCTGTTCAAGTCGGTGGCGCAGGTGGCGGGCCAGAACGCGCTGGGCGTGATCCTGACCGGGATGGGTCGCGACGGCGCCACCGGGATGCTGGAGATGAGGCACGCGGGCGCCTTCAACATCGCGCAGGACGAAGCGAGCTGCGTCGTGTTCGGGATGCCGAGGGAGGCGATCGCAGTGGGCGCGGTCGACGAGGTACTGCCCGTCATCCGGATGGCCGAGAGGTTGCAGTCGCGACTGGCAGAAATCGGCGCGACCCATCGGATCTGAGGCCGCGCCCCGTAGCGCCGGCTCTCAACCGAAAGGCTGATCTCAGCGACCGGTCGCGCTTTCGCGGCCGTCCATCCAGCAGCGGCCTTAATCCCGTGTACGCGCATGCCGTTATTTGAGATGTCAGCAGACGTTTGACGCGGCGACCCGAATGCGGTTGATCGCGCCACGATCGCGGTGTCAACGGCAAAGCAGGTCAGCGGGAAAGCAGGGGTCGCAGTTGAGCAGAAGCAGCATCGGCGCGCGCGCTCTCGGATCGCGCTGCGGAGCCCCGCGCGGCCAGCCCGTCGCGAAGCGGTGCGCACACGGCTTTACGCTGGTCGAGGCGATGATGGTGATCGTCGTGCTCGCGATCATCGGATCGATGGCTGCGCCATCGTTCAGCTCGTTCCTGGGCAGGAGCGGCACCTTCGGCATCGAGAGCGATTTCGTCAACACCTTGAGCTTTGCCCGCAGCGAGGCGATGCGCCGCGGCCTGCCCGTGGCGGTGACAGCGACCGCTCCGGTCGCCGGCAACGGTTTCGGCCAGGGCTGGACGATCTGGGTCGACAGCAATGCGAACGGCGCATTCGACGCGGGCGAGCCGGTGATCCGCAGTCATGCCGCCTACGCGGGCGGGATCTCGCTGGGCGACGGCACCGTGACCCAGGTCTATTTCAATCAGCAGGGTTACCTCAACGGCGGCCCATGGCAACTGAAGGCCTGCAGCGCAGCCGCTGCGGGCCCGACCGGCTACCTGATCACCATTCTCGCTGGGGGCGTCATCGATGTGCAGGAATCCGTCACCTGTCCGTAGCGGCATCGGCGGCTGTAAGCGCGCGTCGCGCGGCTTCCTTCTGGTCGAGGTGCTGGTGTCGATCGTGATCATCAGCATCGGTCTGCTCGGGCTGGCGGGCCTGCATGCGGTGGCGATGGCCAAGGGCAACAGCGGCCTGCTCCGGTCCAAGGCGACCGAGCTGGGCTACGCGATGGCCGACCGGATCCGGGTGAATCTGATCGCGTCAAGCGCCGGCGCCTATACCAGCATGACTCCCCAGTCCAGCCTGACCGACCCGGGCTGCATCAGCGTCAATTGCACCCCGGCGCAGCTCGCGGTGTCCGACTACGTCGAGTGGAACACCGAGGTCGCTAGCGCGTTGCCGCAGGGAGCCGGAGTGGTCTGCGTCGACAGCACGCCGGACGACGGGACGCCGGCAGCGCCGGCGTGCGACGGCCTGGGAAGCGTGGTGGTGGTCAAGGTGTTCTGGTCGGAGAAGCCGGCGCAGGGACAGACGACGCCGCAGATCTTCGTGTTTTCCACGCCGGTGCGGCCGTCATGACGCAACCCGGTCAACGCGGTGCCACGCTGGTCGAGTTGATGATCGCCATGACGCTCGCGCTGATGCTGTCGGGCGCCGCGGCGATGATCGCCGTCAACAGCAAGTCGGTGTTCCGCGCCGGCGTCGCCGTGGCGCGCCTGCAGGACAACGCGCGCTTTGCCGTCGACTCGCTGACGCGCGATCTGCGGATGGCCGGGTTCAACGGATGCGCCGGGGGTGCCAGTCCGCCGGCGAACAAACTCACCGCAGCGGGTTTCCAGTACGACTACTCGAACGGGTTGCTGGGTTTTCACCCGGCCGGCGCGTCGTGGTCACCCGCGCTGGACGCGAGCATCAGCGGGTTGTCGCCGGCGCCGCTGGCCGGAACCGATGTGATGACGGTACGTACCACGACCGGCGGGGCGCATGCCCTGACGGCAACGATGGCCGGGTCGACCGCGGCCCTCACCGTCGATGCCGCCAGCGGGCTGGCTACGGGCGACATCGTGATGGCTGCGAACTGCTCCACCTCCGTTGTGTTCGAAGTCACGGCCGACCCCAGCCTCGGGTCGATCGCCCACGCCGCGGCCGGGTCCGCTCCGGGCAACGCGAGTGCGGATCTGGGTGTCAGTTTCGGCACCGACGCGTCCGTGTATCGGCTCGTCACCCGCACGTACTACATCGCGGCGAGCGCGCTGCAGCCAGGGACCAATTCGCTGTGGGTCTACAGCGTGCCGAACTACACCGGGTCGCCCAATCCGCAGGAGATTGTCGAAGGCGTGCAGAACATCGCCGTGCTCTACGGCGAGGATACCGACGGCGACGGCGTGCCCAATCGCTACGTGACCGCCAATGGGGTCGGCACCTGGGCGAACGTGGTCGCGGTCCGTGCCCAGCTGCTGATGCAGACGGTCCAGAACAACATGACCTCTTCGGCCCAGTCGTACACGTTCAACGGCGCCACGGTGGTGCCGACGGATCATCGCTTGCGGACCGTGGTGAATTCCACGATCTCCGTTCGCAACAGAAACAAATGAGCATGACGTGCTATCCCCGTGCGGTCGGTCCGCGTTCGCCCCGAACCCAGAGCGGGCTGTCGCTGGTGGTCACTCTTGTGATGCTGGTTGCGATCACGATGCTCGGCGTGGCCGCCATCGGCGGCACCGTGATGCAGGAAAAGATCGCGGGCAACACGCGGGACTTGAACCTTGCGTTTCAGGCCGCCGAGGCCGGGCTGCGTGACGCCGAAGTCGACATATCGCGGAACATCACCGCGAACTCGCCCTTTACTTCGACGTGCAATCAGGGCCTGTGCACCCCGCCGTCGACCTGGTCGACTCCGAATTCGACCCCGCTATGGAAACAGATCAACTGGGGCGCGGGCGCGGCGCGCACGTACGGCGCCCACACCGGAGCGGCCGCCTTGTCGCCGGACCTGGCCACAGCGCCGCTCTATGTGATCGAAAAACTCAGCACCCAGCAGCCCGGTCCGGGTGACGCGATGGGCATCGGCATCGCGCCGAACTCGGGTGCAGGCACCTATTACCGCACGACCGTGTACGCGACCGGCGGCCGCGCCGACACGCGTGTCGTGGCGCAGTCCATCTTTCTGAAGCACTGATCGACCATGAAGCGACGAATCGCCGTACCGCTGTTCTGCGCCGCCGCGCTGGCGCCCGTGCTGGCCGAAGGCGCGGGCTTGCCCGGATACCTGAACCTCGCCCAGTATCCGCTGTTCCTTTCGGGCAATGTCACACCCAACGTGCTGGTCGTGTACGACAACTCCGAATCGATGGACGGAACAATGGCCGGCAAGGTGATCGCGGGCAACGATCCGACCACGCGAGGCAACATCGCCCGCAGCGTGATCACCAGCACGATCGCCAGTTATCGCAGCTCCTTCAACTGGGGGCTGGCCAGCTTTCAGCACGATGGCGACGGCGGGAGCACCCCAAACGGAACGCTTTACAACACGTTCGCGTACTACTTCGGCGACTCGTCGACACCGCCCAGCGCGACCGCGATGGTGTTCACCAACGACTGCGTCAACGGCATCTCGCAGTCCAATGCCGGCGCCCGCTGTATCGCCAATCCGCAGCCCTCCAACGGGTACTCGTACATCACCTACGCTGCCAGCGGCGACGATCCCGACATCAACGACGTGCTGTATTACGGCGGCAACTTCACCAGCCTGTGGGGCGTCGGGATCAACGGCACGACCAGCTACAACGTCTACTCGGGCCGCAATTCGACGTCCAACGCCACCAGCTGGAGCAGCAGCGACTTCAACACCAGCGGCTGCGGCATCTGTGGCACCTGGGGCTTCACCCCGACCGATGCGGGCTTTCTGCCGTCGACTCCGCCGTATCCGCGCCAGTTCTGGATTCCACGCGCCTGGGGCTACCTGAACAACCCGACCGGCGCCGCCCGCATCTGGGAAACGGTGCAGACGGATTCGACCTCGCACTACAACCGGATGATGTCGCTGCTCGCTCCCGAAACCAGCGCGTCGGGCAGAGGCGAAATCAAGAATGCTTCCGTCTTTACGCCGCTCGCCGGCAGCGTCAAGACGGCTGGCCAGTATTTTGGCGGGAGCAACGGCAACACCAGCCCGATCACGGTGTCATGCCAGAAGAACTTCGTGCTGCTCGCCACCGATGGCAATCCGACCGCCCAGCTGAACGGCAACATGTACCCGACGGCACAGATGGTCAATACGTACAACTCAACGACCGGAACGTGGACCTTCTCGCAGGCCGCGCAGGATGTCTTTTCCCAAATCACCAACCTTCGCAGCACGACGTTCAGCGCCAACTCCTATGACGTCCAGACCTACGTAGTCGGTCTGGGCGACACCGTTCAGAACCCCGGCTCGGTCGCCGTGCTCAACCAGTTCGCGCAGCTGGGCGGCACCGGGTCGGCCTACCTGGCGACCGACAGCAGCAGCCTTACGGCCGCGTTCGCAACGATCAGCACGGACATCGTCAACAAGATCGCATCGGATTCGGCGGTTGCGCTGAACACCGGCTCGTGGTCCAGCGGCGTGGACCTGTACCAGGCGCGCTTCAGCAGCGGCGTCTGGACGGGGCAACTGCTCGCATATCCAATCAATTCGAGCGGGCAGTTGGGTTCGCAGCTGTGGGACTCCGGCCAGATGGTGAACGGTCAGGACTGGTCGACCGGGCGGCAGATACTGACTTACAAGACATCCGCGGCCGCCGGCGCGCACGGGATCGCGTTCCGCTGGCCGGCCAACCCCTCGAGCCCGACGGCCGCCGAACTGGATCCTTCACAGATCACCGCCCTGAATACCGGTCCGACCGGCTCGGCCGACGGCTATGGCGCTTTGCGGCTGCAGTACCTGCGCGGCCAGCGCACCAACGAGCAGGCCAACTGTTCGAGCTGCACGCCGAGCTTTCGCAGTCGCCCGACTTCGGTGTTGGGCGACCTGGTCGACTCGGCTCCGTACTACGTGGCGGGGCCGCCCTACGGCTACCCCGATACGATGGAGGCCTCGGCATACAGTGCTTTCGTCGCGACCTATGCCAGTCGGTCGCCGATGATCTACGTGGGCGGCAACGACGGCATGCTGCACGCGTTCGCGGCATCGGATGGACACGAGGCGCTCGCCTACGTACCCGCATCGGTGGTTTCGAATTTGACCCAGCTGACCGGCCCAACGTACGTGCACCGCTTCTACGTGGACGGCCCGCCGACCGTCGGCGACGTGTTCTACGGCGGCCAGTGGCATACGCTGCTGGCAGGCGGCCTGCGCGCCGGCGGACAGGGCGTGTACGCGCTCGATGTAACCGACCCGAGCAGCTTCGCGGAAGGCAATGCCGCGGGCATCGTCCGCTGGGAGTTCAGCGACGCCAACGACGCTGACCTCGGCTACACGTTCGGCCAGCCGCTGATCGTTAAAACCAACAACGGGCACTGGTCCGTGATCGTCAGCAGCGGCTACGACAATACGCAGGCCGATTCGCACGCAAGCACCAGCGGCGACGCGTTCCTGTTCGTGCTGGATGCGCAGACCGGCGCGGTCACGGCCAAGATCGCGACCCATTCGGGGACCGTCACCAGTCCGAACGGCCTTTCCGGGGCAATTGCGATCGATACGGACGGCAACGGCACCGCCGACGTGGTCTACGCCGGCGACCTGCTGGGCAACCTGTGGAAATTCGATCTTTCGTCGACGAGTCCTTCGGCCTGGGGGGTCGCCTACGGGGGATCCAACGCGGCGCCGCTGTTCACGGATCCGAACCACCAGCCGATCACGAGCCGTCCCGAAGTGACGCGGTTCCCGGGCGGTGGCTATCTGGTGCTGTTTGGCAGCGGACGCTACATCGACGTCAGCGATACGACCACCACGAACACGCAGACGTTCTACGGCATACGGGACAACGGCGCGCCGGTGACTGGGACCTCCACGCTGGTCAAGCAATCGGTGCTCGGCACCGCCACCGGCGCCGACGGCAACACCTACCGGATCACGAGCCATGTCGTGGGCCCGGTGACGCTGGACACGGCGCGAACCGGCGACAACACGGTCCCGACCACGACGTACAACGGCATGAACGGCTGGTACATGACCCTGCCCGACAGTGGCGAACGAATGATCGCCGACCCCGCGGTGCGGTCGGGGCGTGTGGTTTTCGTGACGCTGGAGCCCAATACGGCCACCTGCAGCTACGGCGGCAGCGGCTGGGTGATGGACCTGGACGTCACAACTGGAAATCGATTGAATCAGGTGACTTTCGACACCAACAACGACTCGAACCTGACCAGCGCCGACATGCCGACGTTCGGCGGCGGCGCCTCCAACACCAGCGGCCAGAAGATCACTTCGATTCCGGCCGACCCGGGCTTCATGCGGATGCCCGCGGTCCCCGGCCAGTCTCCGACCGAAAAGAAATACATCAACACCTCGTCGGGCACGATCGCTGCGCCCACCGAGACGGCAGGCGGCCTGATCAATCGCCGTGTTTCCTGGGAGCAACTGCAATGAAGGCTTGGGCATTGGCGGTCATGCTGTCATCGGCGATGCTGGTAAGCGGAGCCCGGGCGGTTCAGGTCGTCGGCGGCCCGACGCCCCAGAACCAGCGGCCGACGGTCGAGATGCAATCGCCCAGTACGATGCGCGACGAAAGCAACGCGCTGGGCACCGGCGTGATCGACGACGTCGATGTGGCCGCCGGCCGCATCGTGATCCAGGGGGTGCCGCTGCTATTGGATCCGGCGGCGGTCCAGGTCTTCAGTGCGCGGGGCACGGCGCTTTCGCCGTCCGTGTTGCAGAAGCACCAGAGCGTGCGCTTCCTGCTGGATCGAACGGATTCGAAGCACCCGGCGATACGGGTCATCTACCTGAAGTGACGTGGTGCCGCGCCGCGGCGGGTTCATGACGGACAGGGTAAACCGATGCGCATCCATCAGAGCGGCTTGACACTGATCGAACTGATCGTCGTGATGGTGATCGTTGCGATCCTGGCGGTGGTCGCGATCCCGAGCTACCTGAACTCGGTCCAGAAATCCAGGCGGACCGACGCCAAGACCGCGCTCACCGCGTCGGCGCAGGCGATGGAACGATGGTTCACCCAGAGCAACACCTACGCCAACGTATCGGTGGGCGGCAACGGCGTTTATAGCGTCTCCGACAACGGCTACTACACGATCAGCTTCGGCGCGGGCGGCGCCACGAATACGAACGCAAGCGGTTACCAGCTGATCGCCACGCCAACGGGACCGCAGGCGGCCGATCCATGCGGCGCCTTCACGCTGGACCAGGCCGACAACCGGGGCGCAGCGACCACCGGCTGCTGGTGAACGACGCGCGCCGCGCGGCCGATCCTGCTAGAGTGCCGCAGCAAAGCCCGCCGGGCGGTCGCTGGCAGGTTCGCCTGCGAGAGGAACGTCCGGACTCCACAGAGCGGCGTAGCAGGTAACACCTGTCCACCGTGAGGTGAGGATCAGAGCAACAGAGACGAGTCGCCCTGCCAAGCGCGTACGCGCTAAGCAGGGCGGGTGAAACGGGCAATCTCTACGCGGAGCAACACCGAATAGGCAGCCGACGATCCGACTCGGGGAGGCTGCGGGTAGGTGGCTTGAGCCGGCGCGCGAGCGCCGGCCTAGAGGAATGACCGCCACGGCACGGCGACGTGCTGCACAGAATCCGGCGTACAGGCGGGCTTTGCTTTTGTCCGGGGTTTTACTCCGCACATGACCCCACAGTCTCTGGAAACCCAGTATTGGCGCGGGTTTCTGAGAGGTCGCGCGTTTCTGAAAATTTTCTCACCGACCATTTGTCGCCCGGCTGGCAAGGGTGCATTGGACCTTGGTGCTCTCTGCGTGGCGCAGTGGCTTGCGCCACTGGGCACGCCGCATTACAATAAGAGAAAAGGTAAGGAACCAGCATGGCCGAATCCACCATTACCGCCAAAGGGCAGACCACCGTCCCGGCCGAGGTGCGAGCGCGCATCAAAGCGGCTCCTGGCACCCGGCTGGTTTGGACCGTAATGCCGGACGGCACCGTCATCGTGCGTGCGAAGACGAAGTCGATTTTGAAGCTCGCTGGGGCGTTGAAAGCCCCCAAAG
>VBCK01000050.1 GCA_005882215.1 Betaproteobacteria bacterium
AGCGAAGCCAGCACCTGCTCAGGACTGGCCCGGGAGGCCTTCAGCAGCGCATCGGCCAGGGGCGGCAGCGCTTCGCGCGAGGCGGTGTCGCGCAGCAGCGACTCGAACAGCGTGAAGCGCCGGAAATGGCGCGAAATGCCGCGCGCCCGCACGAAGCCGGCGTACAGTTCGCGCAGCAGGGCGAGTTTGACGGCTTGCGTTTCCATTTAGGCGCTTTTACCACGTCCCGGACCGGATCGTGATGACCGACTCTCCAGAACCGGGCGCCGAAGCGCCGTCGACTCCGCCGCCGACCCCACCGTCGGCCCCGCCTTTCTCCCGACTGACTCCGGACTTGATCCTGAACGCCGTCGATTCGGTCGGGCTCGCGACATCCGGCCAGTTGCTGGCACTGAACAGCTACGAGAACCGCGTGTTCCAGGTCGGGTTGGACGATCCGGGCGGGTCTCGCGCCGCACCCGTGGTCGTCAAGTTCTACCGTCCGGAGCGCTGGGCCGACGCGGCGATTCTCGAGGAGCACGCGTTCATGAGCGAGCTGGTCGAGGCCGAGGTGCCCGCCGTTGCCCCGCTCGTAATACGCGAGCAGACCCTGCACCGGTACGAGGGCTTCCGCTTCGCCGTATTCGAGCGGCGTGGCGGCCGCGCGCCGGAGCTGTCGGACCGGACGGTACTGGAGCGGATCGGCCGGTTTCTCGGACGGCTGCACGCGGTCGGCGCGCGCGCCGCGTACCGGCATCGCCCGGCGCTGGATGTCGAAGCGTTCGGCGTCGAGCCCAGCACCTACCTGCTCGACGCCGGTTGGATTGGGCCGGACCTGGCCGAGGTGTACCGGGGCGTCGCGCGCGATGCGATCGAGGAGGCGCGGCGCGCCTTCGAGCGGGCCGGCCGGATCCGGCGCCTGCGCCTTCACGGTGACTGCCACGAGGGCAACCTGTTGTGGACCGACACAGGCGCGCACCCCGGGCCCCACTTCGTCGACTTCGACGACAGCCGGACCGGTCCGGCCGCGCAGGATTTATGGATGCTGCTGTCGGGCGGCCGCCAGGATATGCAGCAGCAGCTGTCGGACCTGCTGGCCGGTTACGAGGACTTCGCCGAATTCAATCCGCACGAACTGGAGCTGATCGAAGCATTGCGCACGTTGCGGCTGATCCACTATTCGGCCTGGATCGCGCGCCGATGGGAGGATCCGGCCTTCCCGGCCGCGTTTCCGTGGTTCGACTCGCCGCGGTACTGGGAGGCGCGCATCCTGGAGCTGCGCGAGCAGATCGCGGCGATGCAGGAGCCGGCGCTCGCGGTCTAGTAGGGTGACGATGCGGTCGATTGAGGGGGCCATCGCGTCCTCCGTAAACTCGCGCTGTCGGCACCTGGCCGGCCTTTCAATCCGGGCTTCCCATGTTCAATTCTGAACGATCCCCCCGCTCCCGGCGCATCCGCCTCGCGCTTCTGCTGCTGTTCGCGTTCGTGGCGGGCCTGTCGATCGGCGCGCGTGCCTTCATGAATACTCAGCCGCGCGCCTGGCTCAACATTGCATCCTGCGGGGACCGCTGCTACCGGGCCAACGACGTCGCGGGCCTGCTTGCCTCGGCCGGCATCGTCAACGCGCCAGGATGGGTGCCCCGGGTCGTGCGAGAGTCCGACAAGTGCCTGGTCGTCCCCTACCCGCGCGCCGGGCGTCATCTGCACCTGGTGTTCTTCCCGAAGCGCGACATCCGGGACATCACCGACCTGACGGCCGACGACGGGGCCTACGTGATGGACTGCTTCGCGCTGATCCGGTCGATCGTCCACGACCAGGACCTCTCGGATTACCGGGTGTATACGAACGGGCCCGGACAGCAGGAGATCTCGTACCTGCACTTTCACCTGGTCGAGTGGTGAGACGCTCCGCCGCGTTCTGATATGAACCGGAGCATGCGGGCCGTGGTCGCCCCGTCGCGGTCGCGCTGCGACGCAGGTCGCGGATACACTCCCGCCATGTCCACCGGATCGATCCTTTGATGGACGCGCTGCAGCCCGATGCCGCGGCGCGCGGCGCCGGCCCCGCCTCGGAGCCCGCGGCCCGCCTGCGCGAGATACCGTACAACTACACCTCGCTGTCGGATCGCGAAATCGTGATCCGGCTGCTGGGGCCGGCTGCCTGGGGCGTGCTCGAATCGCTGCGCCAGGAACGGCGCACCGGGCGCAGCGCGCGGATGCTGTTCGAAGTGCTCGGCGATATCTGGGTGGTCGAGCGCAATCCGTATCTGCAGGACGATCTGCTGGACAATCCGAAGCGCCGCAGGCTGCTGATCGAGGCCCTGCATCACCGGCTCGGGGAAATCGAGCGGCGCCGGCGGGAGCGGCACGAGGTCGAGCGCGACGGGCGCGTGCCGCAGCTGCTGGAGGCGGCGCTCGGCGCGGTTGAGCGATTTGCGGCCGGCTTCGAGCGCACGCGCGACCTTCGGCAGCGGGCGCGCCGGTTGCTGCGGCGTCACACGCGCGAAGACAACATCCGGTTCGACCCGTTTGCGCGCGTCTCGCACGTGACCGACGCGACGGACTGGCGCGTCGAGTACCCGTTCGTGGTGCTGTGCCCTGACGCCGAAGACGAGATTCCGGGGCTGGTGCGCGCCTGCGCGCAACTGGGCCTGACGATCGTGCCGCGAGGCGGTGGGACCGGCTACACCGGTGGCGCGATTCCGCTAAGCGATCTTTCGGCCGTGCTCAATACGGAGAAACTCGAATGCTGCGGCAGCGTCGAGCAGCTCCTGCTGCCCGGCCTGGACCGTCCGGTGTCCACCGTGCTGACCGAGGCCGGCGTCGTGACGCGGCGCGTGGCGCAGGCCGCCGAGCGCGCCGGATGCGTGTTCGCGGTCGATCCGACCTCGGCCGACGCTTCCTGCGTTGGCGGCAATATCGCGATGAACGCCGGCGGCAAGAAGGCCGTGCTGTACGGCACCGCGGTCGACAATCTCGCCTGGTGGCGGATGGTCGATGCCGAAGGCAACTGGCTCGAGGTGTCGCGGCTGGAACACAACCTCGGTCGGATTCACGAGGTGGCGGTTGCCCGCTTCGAGCTGGTCTGGAAGGACGGGCGTGAGCCCGCGGCGCGGGCGCGCGAGCTGCGTCGTGAACGGCTCGAGATCCCCGGCCCGAGTTTTCGCCGGACCGGGTTGGGCAAGGACGTCACCGACAAGTTCCTGGGCGGACTGCCCGGCGTGCAGAAGGAAGGCTGCGACGGGTTGATCACGTGCGCGCGCTGGATCGTGCACCGGATGCCGCCCCACACGCGCAGCTTCTGTCTGGAGTTCTTCGGTCAGGCGCGTACCGCAATCCCCTGCATCCTGGAAATCAAGAGCTACCTGGACCAGCGACCGGACGGTGCCCGGCTGGCCGGATTCGAGCATCTGGACGAGCGCTATCTGCGGGCGGTCGGTTATGCGACCAAGTCGCATCGCGGCACGCTGCCGAAGATGGTGCTGCTGGGCGACATCGTCGGGGACGATCCGGACGCGGTGGCGCGCGCCACCTCCCGGGTGGTCCACCTGGCCAATGCCCGCGCGGGCGAAGGATTCGTCGCGGTGAGCGAGGAAACCCGGCGCACGTTCTGGCTGGACCGTGCCAGGACCGCGGCCATCGCGCGCCATACCAACGCGTTCAAGATCAACGAGGACGTCGTGATTCCGCTGGCGCGGCTGGGCGAGTACACGGACGAGATCGAGCGGATCAACATCGAGCGGTCCACCGCCAACAAGCTCAGGATGCTCGACGCGCTGCAGCACTGGCTGAGCACGCCGTTCGCGCTCGGCGGCAGCGCCGACCCCGACTCCGACCGGCTGTCGTTCAGCGAAATTCAGGCCGAAATTCTGGGCGACCGGGTCGAGCGCGCGCTGGAGCTGGTCGGCGGGGTGCGGCGGCGCTGGACCGCGCTGATGCAATGGATCGATGCCCCGCTCGAGGGCGCCACGGGACAGCTGGCCGAGGCCGGCGTACCCGTGCCGCCAACGGCGCCGGGCAGGCGCCTGTTCGATCTGCTGCAGGACCGCTCCATCAGGGTCTCGTGGAAGGCCGAGGTGAGGGCGCCGCTGGAGCGCCTGTTCGGCGGCAGCGCGTTCGCGCCGGTGATGGCGGCCGTGGACCGGCTCCACGCCGAGGTGCTGAAAGGACGCGTGGTGATCGCGCTGCACATGCATGCCGGAGACGGCAACGTGCACACCAACATCCCGGTGAACTCGGACGACTACGCGATGCTCCATGAGGCGGGGCACGCGGTCGATCGCGTGATGAAGATCGCGCGCGAGCTCGACGGCGTGATCTCCGGCGAGCACGGAATCGGCATCACGAAGCTGCAGTTCCTGCGCGACGACGAGCTCGCCGCCTTTCGCGCCTACCGCGGCCGGGTCGATCCGCAAGGCCGCTTCAACGGCGGCAAATTCCTGCCCGGCGCCGATCTGTCGCGCGCCTACACGCCCAGCTTCAACCTGCTGGGTCACGAATCGCTGATCATGCAGCAAAGCGACATCAAAGGCGTATCGGACGCGATCAAGGACTGCCTGCGTTGCGGAAAATGCAAGCCGGTGTGCGCGACCCACGAGCCGCGCGCCAACCTGCTGTATTCGCCGCGCAACAAGATCCTGGCCACGTCGCTGCTGATCGAGGCCTTCCTGTACGAGGAGCAGACGCGCCGCGGCGTGTCGCTGAAGCACTGGGACGAATTTTCCGACGTGGCCGATCACTGCACGATCTGCCACAAATGCGCGGCGCCGTGCCCGGTCGATATCGATTTCGGAGACGTCTCGATGGCGATGCGCGACCTGCTGCGGCGGATCGGCCGCAGGCGCTTCGCCCCGGCAACGGCCGTCGCCATGATGCTGCTGAACGCCACGCGTCCCGAGCACGTGAAGCTCGCGCGCAAGCTGGTGGTCGACTGGGGTTACCGGCTGCAGCGCGTCGCGCACCGCCTGCTCGCGCTGCCGTCCGCGGCACAGCGGCGCCAGCCGCCGTCCAGCACCGGCCAGCCCGCAATGCGGCAGCAGGTCGTGCATTTCGTCAACCGCAAGCTGCCGGGCGGATTGCCCAAGAGAACCGCACGCGCGCTGCTCGACATCGAGGATGCGCGCTTCGTGCCGATCATCCGCGACCCCCTGAAGGGCGCGGTCGACAGCGAGGCCGTGTTCTATTTTCCGGGCTGCGGATCGGAACGGCTGTTCTCGCAGGTCGGGCTGGCCACGCAGGCCATGCTGTGGCACGTGGGCGTGCAGACCGTGCTGCCGCCCGGGTATCTATGCTGCGGCTATCCGCAGCGCGGGGCCGGCCAGGCGGCGCACGCCGAGAAAATCACGACCGACAACCGCGTACTGTTTCACCGGGTTGCCAATACGCTGAACTATCTGGACATCCGCACGGTGATCGTGTCCTGCGGAACGTGCTTCGACCAGTTGCAGAGTTATCGATTCGAGGAGATCTTCCCCGGTTGCCGGATTGTGGACATTCACGAGTTCCTGCTCGAAAAGGGCGTTCGGGCCGACGGCGTGACCGGCGTGCGCTACCTGTATCACGATCCCTGCCACAGCCCCATCAAGCACAATCCGATGGAAATCGTCAACAACCTGCTCGGCACCGCGGACGGCTCACGCATCACCCGCGCGGACCGATGCTGCGGCGAGGCCGGCACGCTGGCCGTCACCCGACCCGACATCGCAACGCAGGTGCGGATGCGAAAGGAAGCCGAGCTCGAGGCCGACGCCGCGCGACTGCGTGCCGGCGGCTTCGACGGCAAGGTGCGCGTCCTGACTTCCTGCCCCGCCTGCCTGCAGGGGCTGGCGCGCTTCGAGGACACCAGCGAAGTGCAAGCCGACTACCTGGTCGTCGAGCTGGCGCATCACCTGCTCGGCGCCAACTGGATGGCCGATTTCGTCGCCCGCGCCAACGCCGGCGGCATCGAACGTGTGCTGGTCTGAGGATGACGCCGAGCGGCCCGCGCGCCGAACAGCGTCCTGACTGCGCGCTGTGCCGCGGCGATGGCGGTGTCCTGGTGGCACGCACGCCGCAGTTGCGCGTGGTGCTGGTCGACGATTCCGACTACCCGGGCTACGTTCGGGTCATCTGGAACGCGCACGTCGCCGAGATGAGCGACCTCGCCGAGCCGCAGCGCGCCCGGCTGCTGGCCGCGGTCAACGCGGCGGAGACGGCGCTGCGCGAGGTTCTGGCTCCCGACAAGGTCAACCTGGCGAGCCTGGGCAACCAGGTGCCGCACCTGCACTGGCACGTGATCGCGCGCTTCCTCGATGATTCGCACTTTCCGCAGCCGATCTGGGCGGCGAGGCAGCGCGACCCTGACGCCGCACAGTTGCAGCGGTGCCGGCAAAGGCTTCCCGCCTTGACCGCCAGGATCGTCGAGCTGCTGGCGCACTGATCCGGTCGGCCCCGCTCAGGGCGCGTCGGGGCCGCACGCTTGCAGCTTCTGCTGCGGGAAGTCTTTCTGCGCCGCTTCCAGCTGGCGGATCGATGCCGCATCGGCGCCGCGGATCAGCACGCGCGTCGTACGCACGACGGCCGGGTTGTCCGCCACGCGCGCGCCCTTGACTCCGCGCCGCTCGAGCTGCGCCACCTGCCTGCGCGCCTGTTCCCGGTCGCGAAACGAGCCGAGCCCGATCGCGAAGCGCTGCGTGCCTTCTTCCTTGAAGACCAGAACATCCTTCAAGCCCTGCGCCCGCAGTTGCTCGGCCCGTTGTTCGGCGTCGGCGAGCGCCTTCTCCGACGGCAGGTACACCTGGTACCAGCCGGGCCGGTCCCGGGTCTGCTCGCTGGCGCGGTCCGTCAGCTTCAATTCGGACAGCTTTTCGCGCAGCCGCGCCAGCGCTGCGTCGTTCGCATACTCGCCGATCTCCACACAGAAGACCGTCGAGTCGGGCGCAAGAGCCGCTGCCGTCGTAGCGGCCGCCGCCGCCTTCGTCTCCCCGGCGCGCTTTTCCAGTTGCTCGACCTCCCCGTCGGTCAGCACGCGAATGCGTTCGGCCGCGACCTGGCGCTCCAGCCGCGCGGGCTCGCGCCCGCTGACCGGATGCGCGCCAAACATGCCCCGCAGCCAGCCGAACAGCGCCAGATTCAGCAGCAGCAACCCCAGGAACACGTTTCTCATCTCGGGTTCGTTCCTGCCGCGCCGGCCTGGACCGTGGAGGCGGCCTTCGCCCGGAACCACAGCCCGCGCAGCACCAGATGCTCTTCGATCATGATGCCGGCGACTTCGCCGGCCAGCCAGAGGCGCGGGGCCAGCTCGCCGGCATGCCCCCCCGCGAGAACCAGCTGGGGTCGCGCGCCGTCGCGCGCCAGTGCTCGAACCCGACGCTCGATCAGACCCGCCAGCGCGTCGGCCACGCCGGTGGCGATCGCGTCGTCGGTGTTATCGGGCCGTTCGACCGGCCGTCCGGTGCTGCGCGGCAGCCTGGCGGTGCCGCGTGCCAGGCTGTCGGCCATCAGCGACGTACCGGGCGCGATCGCGCCACCGAGAAAGCGGCCGTCCGGATCGACCGAGTCCACCGTGGTCGCGGTGCCGGCGCACACCACCACCAGCGGCTGTTCCGGAAACGACTGGCGTGCGGCGATCATCGCGTGCCAGCGGTCGGCACCGAGCTGACCCGGATCGCGGTAGCCGTTCAGCAGCTCGAGCCCGCGGTATTCGAATCGCGGTTCGGAAGTCATCCAGCGCACACTGCCCGAGACCAACGGACCGACCGCCATCGCGATCGCAGCCGTCACCGCATCCGAGGCAACGCTGCAGCCGGTTGCCTGCAACCCGGCCGGGCGTGCGGACGGCAGGCTCGCAAGCGCAGTCCCGAGCGCGCCGGCCAGTGCCTGCGCGAAATCCGCGTCCAGGCTCACGCTGCCCCGCGCCAGCGCGCGAGGCTCATCCGGTCCGGCCAGCGCCCACTTCAGCGCGGTGTTGCCCGCATCGAGCAGCAGCCATGTCATGCGTCGGAGGCGCGCAGCGACAGCTCGCCACTCGCCACGGCCTGAACTCCGGCGTCGGTGGACAGCAGCAGGCGCCCCTCGCCATCGACTCCGACCGGAATGCCCGTGAGCGTGGGCAGGCCCGCCTGCAGCAGCACCACCGGCCGGCCAGCGTAGGCGAACAGCCCCTCGAAGCGCGCGCGAAACGCCGCAAACCCGTCGCGATCGAACTGCTCGATCGCGTCCAGCACCGCCCTGGCCAGTAATGCGATCCACACCTCCCGCTCGGACGCCAGACGCGCCTCGACGACGCGTTCGTCCAGCGCCGCTGCGGGCTGATCGATCGCCACGCGCGTCTCCGGATCCAGGCAAAGGTTCAAGCCGACGCCCACCACCAGGCTCGCACGCCCAAGTGGATCGAACGCCAGCTCGGTCAGGATGCCCCCCAGCTTGCGATCCGACAGCAACAGATCGTTAGGCCATTTCAGCCGGGCCTCGATGCCCCGCTGCCTCAGCGCTTCGGCCACCGAGATGCCGCAAGCCAGCGTCACCGCCGAGGCGACCGCCGGATCGCGCATCCAGGCTGTCATCACCGAGAACAGCAGCGCGCGGCCTCGTGCGTCGTGCCAGCGCCGGCCGTGCCTGCCGCGGCCCGCGAACTGGTGCAGGGCCACCCGCAGCGCGGGCCTGTCCGGGGCGGCCAGGCGCGCCGATTCCAGCAGATCGTCGTTGGTCGATCCGGTCTGCTCCACCACATCGACCCGCACCGAACCCGCCAGACCGAGCGCCTGCTCGATCGCCTCGCGCGACAGCGGCGCGTCGAACCCTTGTGAGCCGGACCCACCGACGGGAGGCGGTTGACCGGGCGTGCGGCCCGTCGTTTTGAAACCGGACATTTGAGTCGGGAACTTGGTCTGACCCTTATCAACACGAACGGCGGGGACTGTACCACCGAAGCGCTGGCGGTCCGATTCGCGTCGCCGGAGCAACCCGGCTCGGCCGAAAATCCATCCTCGCCGGACGCAGTTTCTGAAACCGAACGGGTGCGGGTCCATCCGGAGGCCGCGGGTCTGGCCCTGGTTTCGACCCTGCGCTCGAGCGCCCGGAGACATGCGTGCCGCCGGCCTTGTGCGTGGCAGCGCTAATGGCCAAGGCGATGGCGTATGGTGTCAAATTGGGTGCCGAGGACAGCTTCGCATGGGTCAGGCCGGCCAATCCGTATCATTTCGCCGATGAGCTACTTCAAGCGACACGTTTTCTTCTGCATCAATCGGCGTGAATCCGGCGAGATCTGCTGCGCCGCTCGGGGCTCCGAGGCGATGCAGGCCTACGCGAAGGACAAGATCAAGGCACTGCGGCGATCGGGTCCGGGCGGAGTGCGCATCAACCGTTCCGGCTGCCTGGATCGATGCGACCTGGGCCCTTGCCTGGTCGTGTATCCGGAAGCGGTCTGGTACACGTATATCGACGAGAAGGACATCGACGAGATCATCGATTCGCACCTGGTGCACGGGCGCGTAGTCGAGCGGCTCCTGCTTCCGTGACCGTCCGAATCGAGCGGCGCCTGGTGTCGGGACCGGCCGGCCGGATCGAGGTGGCGCTGGATTGGCCCGACGCCCCGACGCCCGTCGGTATCGCGCATATCACTCACCCGCACCCGCTGTACGGGGGCAGCCTCGATAACAAGGTCGTCTCGACGCTGGCCCGGGTGTTTTCCGCCCTGGGCTGGCTGGCGGTGCGTTCCAACTTTCGAGGCGTCGGCGGCACCGAAGGTCGGCATGACGACGGCCGCGGAGAACTCGACGATCTGATGCACCTGATCGAGAATGTCGCCTGGCTGCCGGACACGGTGCCAGGGTCCGGGCCGGCGCGGCCGATCGCGCTGGCCGGATTCTCGTTCGGAAGCTTCGTGGCCGCGCAGGCGGCCGTCCGGCTGAAGGGCCACGGCACGGCGGTCCGGCACCTGGTGCTGGTGGGCGCGGCGGCGGGCAAGTGGCCGATGCCGGCGGTCGATTCGCAGACGCTGGTCATCCACGGCGAACAGGACGAAACGATCCTGCTGGCCGACGTATTCGCATGGGCCCGCAATTGCGAGGTGCCGGTCGTCGTGATCCCCGGAACCGATCACTTCTTTCATCACCGGCTGCCGAACCTGAAGAGACTCGTGGCTCGCCACGTGCTCGGGGCCGAGGCAGAATACCTGCGCGACAGCGCGTGAACGCCGATCGGGCGCGCGCGAGCGGGCTCGAGGAACGGATCGCGATGACTCCCGACGACACCCTGTGCTACCTGAATGGCGAGTATCTGTCGCTTTCGAAGGCTCACATACCGGTGCTGGACCGCGGTTTCATCTTCGGCGACGGCATCTACGAAGTGGTCCCGGCCTATCGCAAGCGCCCTTTCCGCCTCGAGCAGCACCTGGACCGGCTGCAGCGCAGTCTGGCCGAGGCCCGGATCGACAATCCGTACCCGCGGGAGCAGTGGCATGCGATCATCGGCTGGCTAACCCAATCCGCGACCGTCGAGGATCTGGTCGTGTACATGCAGGTGACGCGCGGCGTGGCCAAGCGCGATTTCACCTTTCCCGCCAACGTCGCGCCGACCGTGTTCGCGATGGCCTCGCCGCTAAACCGGCCCAGCCCGGCCCAGCGCGAGCGCGGCCTGCGCACGATTTCGGTGCCCGACCTGCGGTGGCTGCGGTGCGACATCAAATCGGTCTCGCTGCTGGGCGCGGTACTGGCACGCCAGCAGGCGGCCGATCGGGGAGTCGACGAGGTCGTGCAGCATCGCGACGGACGCCTGACCGAGGGTTCAGCCAGCAACGTCTGGGTGGTCAAATCCGGCCGCGTACTGGCGCCGCCGCGGGACAACCTGATCCTGGAAGGCATCCGGTACGGGTTCATCCAGGAGCTGTGCGAGCGCGCCTCGATTCCCTTCGACGCCCGGATCATTTCGATGAGCGAGGTGCGCGGAGCGGACGAGCTGATGCTGAGCGCCGCCACCCGCGAAGTTCTTCCAATTGTCGAGCTCGATGGCCGCCCGATCGGCGACGGCCGCCCCGGCCCCGTGTACCGCCATTTGCGGCGCGGTTACGACGAGGCGATCGATGCGCTGTAGCATCCGGTGCAGATGCTGCCGGAGAGTGCGTCGATGGCCGACCAGGAAAGCCTGATCCAGTACCCGACCGACTTCCCGATCAAGATCGTCGGCGTCAATCAGCAGGGGTTCGAAAGCGCGATCGCTCAGGTGCTGCGCACTCACGCACCGGACTTCGACACGACCTCGATCCAGGTGCGCGAATCGCGCGCCGGCAAGTATCTGTCGATCAGCGCGACGATCACCGCCCGCTCGCGCGGTCAGCTCGACGCGCTGTACCGGGAACTGACGCAACACCCGATGGTGCGCGTGGTCCTTTGATCTGGGCCACTGCACCGAACAGGGGCATGCCCTGATCGGTGGTGGTGGACCCGCTGAAAGCAAGTCAGCGCCGCCCCTCCTCGGCGGCGGCCAGATCGCCGATGCGCGATTCCAGATCGCCCGCGTCCTCGGACGCGGTACGGGCGACGTCGTGCTCGACCAGTCCTCCCGCGACCAGCGCCGCCAGCGAATGGTTCAGCAGATGCGACAGCGGCGCCCGCCGATCGACTTCACCCCGTATCTGCAACCACTTGGCGTCGCGGATCATCGCGCGCAGCTTCGGGTTGACCGTCATGATTTCGTGCGCCAGATGGCGTCGCTTGCCGTCGCGGCTCGGCAGCAGCGTCTGGCTGATCACCGCGGCCAGAAACGCGGCGGTATCGCTGAGCGCCTGGTGGCGGAATTCGATCGGATACAGGTCCTGGATCCGCTGCAGCGTCTTGGCGGCCGAACCGGTGTGCAGCGTCGCGTACACCAGATGCCCTGAACTGGCCGCGCGAAACGCCGCCTGCAGCGTCGCCAGATTGCGGATCTCGCCGATCACGATCACGTCGGGGTCCTGCTGCAACGTGTGTTCGACCGCCAGTTCGAACGACGGGACATCGAAGCCCACTTCGCGCTGCTGGATCAGGCAGCGGCGCGATTCGAATCGGTACTCGACCGGTTCTTCGATCGTGACGATCCTCAGGTTGGACTGGGTGTTCAAGTACTCGATCAGCGCCGCCAGCGTGGTCGATTTGCCGGCGCCGGTTTCGCCGGTGATCAGCACCAGCCCGCGCTTCAGCGTCGCCAGTTCGCCCACCTCCTCGGGAAGGCCGAGGTCGGCGAAGGCTGGCGCCGTCGGCCGCAAGCGACGCAGCGCCAGGCTGAACAGCCCGCCGCGGCCGCTGGCAGTGAGGCCGCCGAAGCGGGTGATCGCGAGCCGGAAGGCGACCCCCTGGATCGAGGTCACCGACAGCCGGGTCTGCCCGCCCCCTGCCGCCACGCGCGCCAGGATGTCCTGCGCGTCCAGGCCGAGGTCGCGCAGCAGGTCTTCGATGTCGGAAGCCTTGACCGGCGTTTCATAGCCGCGCACGCTGCGCAGCCCGTCCGGCAGCCGGAGCGCAGGCGGCACGCCGCAATCGATGTGTATGTCGCTGCCCTTAGGGAGATGGGTTAATGCGGCTGCCTGACCGCCGCCTGCAGCGCATCGAGCGAGGTCGTTCCATCGGCCACCTGCTTCAGCCCGCGATCCCAGATCGAGCGGCCCTCGGCCAGCAGCCCGGGCTCGAGCTCGACGATGTCAACACCGGATGCGATCAGCCCGCGCGCCCGCATATCCAGATCGATCAGCTCGTAGGCCAGCACCCGGCCCCGATAGCCGGTATGCCCGCAGCGCGCGCAACCGGCCGGCGCCGCCCGCCTGGCCTGTATCGCGTGACCGGCCAGCCAGGTGTTCAGCGCGACCGCCAGTGCACGGCGGACCGGCTCGCGGTTATCCGGCGTCGAGCATTGCGGACACAGCCGGCCGATCAACCGCTGACCGATCACCAGCGACAAGGCGTCGATCACTTGGGCTGTGGTCACCCGCAATCGCTGCAATTCCGCGATGGCGCTGCAGGCCCGACTCAGCGCCATGCTCGACAGCACCAGATGGCCCGCCTGGGCGGCTCGTACCACAAGCTGCGACATGCCGGGGGTCGCGACTTTCTCGACCAGGATCGCGTGGGCTCCGCTGCGCAAGCTCCGGGCGAAGATTCGTTCCCAACGGCACCCGTCGCGCCGGCGGCCATCCGGCACGCGAAGTTGCAGCCAGCCGGGAACCGGCCGCAGAACGCTCGATTCGATCGTCTGGATGCTTCGCCGCACCGGGTCGACTTGTTCCAGCATCGAATACAGCGCTGTGCGCCGCCCGGACCCGGATGGGCCGACGACCAGCACCAGGCCGTCGGGCGCATGGATCGCCTGGCGGATCGCCGCCAGGTCCGCCGCTTCGTAGCCGATCCGATCGAGCACCAGAGGCGGTGGATCCCGGTCGCTACTGGGGCTTGTCGCAGTATCGGTCCGCTGGTCGTCAGGATTCGGCGGCCGCGATGAAGATTCGCTCGGCAATGCGCAAGCAGGCCCGATGTGCGTTGTCATGCCATGGCTGTCGTGCCGGACCGATCCGGCCCGATTCGTTCATCGAGGACGAGATCTCGGCGGCAACATGGGTCAAGAAAAGAACCGGCCTGCAGACCACCGACGCCCGCTGCGACGGCTCGCTGGGAAACGCCTGCAGGGCGCTGGCGCCTGCGGCGAGCAGTACCGTGAAAAAGGCGAGGCGGGTCAGTCTCATCCGAACACTCTGCGGCCTCATCGGCCCGCGCCAAGGCGCAAGCCCGGATCCGGCCCGCTCGAGGCGGCGCGCCCGTGTTGAACCCAGATGCGCGCGCGCCCGACATCCTTGTGCAGCGAGCCGCGGTCCGGATACACGCCCAGGCCTCCGACGCGAAAAAGCCAGGCGAGCCGCAGGTTGTCCTGAAACGAAAGGCCGGCGTAAATGTAGTCGTCCGCCTTCCCGGTGAAGTGGACGCTGGGCTCGACGCCGCCGACCTGCCGATTGGTCTGCGGCGTGCGAAAGCCGGACAGCAGCACCATCGGCCGCGCGGACCAGCACTGCGCGACCGCGCATTGCATCACGTAGTTCAGATTCAGCAGCCCTGTTGAAATCGGCCGTTCGACCCCTGCCCGCAAATCGCGATAGATCCGATCGATCGCGCGGCAGCCCTCCGGCTGCAAAGCGCCGTCGGCCCAGTAAACGGCCCGCACCGATTCCTGCGCTTCGGGCCGCGTGATCCAGAGCTCGCGCGGCCACCGCGAGAGGTCGGATCGGGCCGGCGAATCGCCCAGTCCACCGCCAAGCGCGGCGCGCAGCGGTGCGGCCGCGGTGGCGGCGCCCAGGCCCACCGCCGTCGCGGACAGGGCCGCCGCCGCGGACGAAACCAGCAGTCGGCGCCGGTCGCCGGATTTCATCGGGAAAGGTGCCTGGACAGTCGGAACGCAGCAAATGGCTCGTAGCTCGATGCGACAATAATCGGGCCAAGTCCGGCCCGCCCTCCCGCGGGCGGCAGTCCCGATGTCGCAACCCGAACCGATCCGCCGTCTGCTGGGCCGCGCGCCCTACCTGCCAACCTGGCACGCGATGCGCGAGTTCACTGTGCAGCGGGGCACGCAGACGGCCGACGAATTGTGGCTGCTCGAGCATGACCCGGTTTACACACTCGGCCAGGCCGGCCGGCGGGAGCACCTGATCGCACCGGGCGTGACGCCGGTCGTTGCAACCGATCGCGGCGGCCAGGTCACGTACCACGGACCTGGCCAGGCGATCGTCTACACCTTGATCGATCTTCGCCGACTGGGCATCACCGTGCGCGAACTGGTGTTCCGGATCGAGCAGGCGGTGATCCAGACACTGGAACCGTACGGAGTGGTCGGCCGGCGCGTGCGCGGAGCGCCGGGAGTGTACGTGCCGTATCCCGGCGGCGGCGCCGGGCCGTTCGATGGGCTGGCCAAGATCGCCGCGCTGGGCATACGGATCCGCAACGGATGCAGCTATCACGGCGTCGCGCTGAATGTCGCCATGGACCTCGCGCCGTTTGCCGGCATCGATCCCTGTGGCTACGCCGGTCTTGCCACGGTCGACTTGGCTACACTTGGGGTGGATCTTCCATGGACCGAGGCAGCCGGCCGGCTCTCCGACCGGCTGGCCGCCCACCTGAACCCGTGAGCGAGACACCGCAATCCATCAAGCCGGCCGGCAAGTTCAAAGGCGCCGCCAAAACCCGCCTGATCCCGATCCTTGCGGAACCCGGCGCGCGTCCGCTTCCCAAGCCGCACTGGATCCGGGTGCGCGCGGGGTCCGCCGCCACCCGGTTCTACGAGATCAAGGCGCTGCTGCGGGAGCATCAGTTGCATACGGTGTGCGAAGAGGCGAGCTGCCCCAACATCGGCGAGTGCTTCGGCCATGGCACCGCGACGTTCATGATCATGGGCGATCTTTGCACACGGCGCTGTCCCTTCTGCGACGTCGGCCATGGCCGTCCCAATCCACTCGACCCGGACGAGCCGGCCCACCTGGCCGCTTCGGTGGCGCGGCTCGGACTGCGCTACGTGGTGGTCACGTCGGTCGACCGCGACGATCTGCGCGATGGTGGTGCCGGGCATTTCGCCGACTGCATCCGTGCCATCCGGCACGCCTCGCCGGCCACCCGGATCGAGGTGCTGGTGCCGGATTTCCGCGGCCGGCTCGATCGGGCACTGCCGATCCTGCAAGCCACACCACCGGACGTGATGAACCACAACCTGGAGACCGTGCCGCGCCTGTACCGCGGTGCCCGTCCGGGTGCCGACTACGCGCACTCGCTCAGGCTACTGCGGGAATTCCGCGAGCTCGTGCCGTCGGTGCCGACCAAGAGCGGGCTGATGGTCGGACTGGGCGAGACGGATGAAGAGATCCTGCAGGTGATGCGCGACCTGCGCGAGGCCGGCGTCGAAATGCTCACCATCGGCCAGTACCTTGCTCCCAGCGCACACCATCTGCCGGTGCTGCGCTACGTAACTCCGGAAACCTTCGACGGGTACGAGCGCGAGGCGCGCGCGCTCGGGTTTGCGCACGCGGCCTGCGCCCCGCTGGTGCGAAGCTCGTACCACGCGGATCTGCAGGCGCAAGCCGCCGGTCACGCCGACAAGAACATCGATAAACCGGAACACACGCCCACAAGTCTGAGCTGACCCGCCTCGACGGCCCCGGCTGGGTCACGCTTTCAGGTAGACGCGGCACGACGCGTATACGTCATCCGAGCCCGGCTGCTCGCGCGATCAGAAACAAGCCTGCCCCGACGGCGACGGCCCCGGTGCCTCGCGCGACGCGCTCACCGGCCGGTGCGAGACGCTCGACGGTGATGGCTGCCGCCACGACCGCCATCGCGCGAAGGTCCATGACGCCGATGACCAGGAGGATCACTATCAGACCGACACAGCAGCGGCTGCAGTGCAGGCCGAGGCGCAGGCCGTGTCGCCAGGCCGCGCCGGCGTCGGCCGGCAGCGTACGGCCGCGCCTGGGGATCTCCCGGCAGCAGGCGAGGTGACGCAGCTTCCACGCCGTGAGTTGGAGGAAGCCGGCCATCAGGACGACCACACCGACCGCGATCGGTACGGCGCGCGCCAGCGCCGACTGCTGCATCTCGACCGCCGCCAGTGCGACGCCCAGCGGAAAAGCAGCCGTTCCGAACACGGTCCAGACGAAGAAGTAACCCACACCCACGAGTGCGGTCAGCCGATTGAGGCGCTTCTCGCCTGGTCTGCCAACGGCCTCGCGGTAGCGCCACAGCATCGGGACCAGGGACGGCAGCATCATCGCCAGCATCATCACGACCCACATGCCAAGGAACGACGCCGCGGCGCCGGGCCACGTCTGTCCAGGCATCCGCATCCACGCCATCGTCATCGCCCAGCCACCGGGCATCGGCATCTCGCCCATCGACGACATGGACGCGCACCAGACGATCGTTCCCGCCGCGCTGGCAGCGAAGAGCAGTGCCGAGACGCCAAGGAAAGCTTGCTGGGAGGCTCGCTCGGAAAACATGCGTCGTCAGATCACCTTGTGAAAACTGCAGGACTGCTCCACGCAATGACCGTGTCGGACCTAGGCCCGGGCACGCTCCGGGCGCTCCTGGTCGCGGCTCGCTCGCGCCGCCTCGCCCGATACCATCGCGGCGACCTGCCGTTCCGAGGCCTTCGGCGAGGACTGGAACCGTCGGCCAAAATCCACCGCGAACGGGTCCGGGAAGATGTCTTCCTGCCCGGCCTCAATGCCGTCGAGGATCGCGAACGCCACGTCGCGCGGCGAGGTCTTCGGGAACGCAAGCTCACGGGACATGTCGGTGTCAACCGGGCCCGCGTAGACGCCGAAGACCGAGGTGCCCTGCGCCGCGAGCAGGAACCGCGCGGCCTGGGTCAGGGAATGGAGCGCGGCCTTCGAAGCGCTGTAGGTCGGGACAAAGGGGAGGTTGGTCAGGCCGGCCGCCGAGCCGATGTTGACGACCGCACCCCCACCATTCCTGGCCAGCGTCGGCGCCAGACGCTGGAGCAGCTGCAGAGGCCCGAAGTAGTTCACCTCCATCTCGCGCCGGGCTTGGCCGAGGTCTGTCGAATCCGCGATTGCGCTGGCGAGCGCCACACCGGCGTTGTTGAAGACGAGTTCGACGTCCGAAGCCGCTTCTGCGGCCGCGCGGATCTGGTCCGCGTCGGTCACGTCGAGCCGCAGCGAAACGAGCCGCTCGTCACGCAGGGCGCGCAGCGCCTCCGGATTGCGCGCCGTGGCGTAGACCTTCTTCACGCCCCGACTCAGGAGCGCTTCCGTCAGTGCTCTGCCGATGCCGCGGTTGGCGCCCGTTACCAGGGCGACGGCTCCTTCGATTCTGCGTGCATTCATCGTCTCTTCTTTCTGGGTGGGTTGACCGGTCATCTTCGTCGCGGCTGTCCTAGCGCCCGTCATGGCGGTACTCGTCGTGGCGGCGCCACCAGATGCCCGTCTCGTTGCGCCCCTTGGGGGCGCGGTCGAGCCACTGGTACATGCCCCAGAGGCCGTCCAGTCCGCGCGCATAAGTGGAGTAGGCGTGGTAGACGACGCCGTCCTCGAGCACGAACGCGCTCATGCCCGGCCTCTCGCGCGTGTAGGTGGCCACGTCGGTTCCGGTCATGACCGCGTTCTCGTCGACAGGCCCCTCGCCGCGTTTGGTCAGTGAGTCGCCGATCCCGCGTACCGACCACGCCGCCTCGCGCCGGTAGTTGTATTCGATGCCGCCCTCGCGCTGTTGCTCGGAAGTGAACGAGACGTTGAAGTCGAAGTTGAAGTCCCCGCCGACTGAGGACGCCCAGGGAAACGTCCACCCCATCCGCCGCTGGTACGCCTGCAGCTTCGCAAGCGGCGCCCGCGACACCGCCGAAAGCGTGACGTCGTGGTTGGCCAGGTGGACGACGAAGCCGTCGAACCCGTCTGCGATCGTCGAGCAGGTCGCACACCCCGCCGTGTAGTCGGGCCCGAACATGTAGTGGTAGACGAGGAGCTGCGAGCGCCCTCGGAACAGGTCTGCCAGCGAGGCGTGCCCCTCGTCGGTCTCGAATCGATACGCCTTGTCGATCCGAACCCAGGGCAGCTCCTGCCGCCGCAGCGCCACCTCGTCGCTACGCCGCGTCAGCTCCTTCTCGGCCTGGAGCAACTGCAGCCGGGCCGCAAGCCACTGTTCACGTGTTCCGGTCTTGTGGTCGATCATCGTTTTCTCTCCTGTTGTGGCCGTTCATGGCCTCTCGCCTTTCGGACGTCGCACGGCGCGGACCTTTCCGCTCGATCCGCCGCCGCAATAGAACAAATCTGCCCCGTCGGACTCGATCCCGCTGACGCCGGTGCCGCGCGGCATCTCGAGGCGCTCGAGCACGGCGCCGCTGTCCGGGTTGATTCGGCGGATATCGCTCTCGTCGCCTTCCCAGGTGCCGTGCCACAGCTCGCCGTCGACCCAGGTCACGCCGGTGACGAAGCGGTTGGACTCGATGGTGCGCACAATGGCGCCCGTCTCGGGATCGATCTGGTGGATCTTGCGATCGCGGTACTGCCCTACCCACAGGCTGCCCTCGGCCCAGGCGAGGCCCGAGTCGCCGCCGTGGCCGGGCGCCGGGATCGACGCCACTACGTCGCCGGTGGCGGGATCGATCTTGTCGATGCGCGCTTCGGCGATTTGGTAGAGGTGCGTGCCGTCGAAGGCGGTGCCGGCGTCGCCGGCGCGGTCGAGCGTGCGCGCGAGCTGGCCGCTCTCGGGATCGAAGGCGACCAGCTTGGATCCGGTGGCGGCCCAGACGCGGCGGCCGTCGTAGGTGACGCCGTGGATGCGGTCGGCGCCGGCGAAGGGGCCATACTCACGCACGATCTCGGCCGCGCGCGCCGGTGCTTGCGGTTTCGTCTTGCTTATCCTGCCTGGAGTTCGGGTCATCGGCTGGCTCCTTGCGGCGCGCTTCGGAACGGCGCCGCAAGACCAATCTACCCGAGCGACAGCGCGGCAGGGAGTAACAAGATCGTCGTGAATCCGGCCAGCGGCGGCGACAGCCAGCGCTGCGCGCGCGCGCGCCCGATCGAGCGCACCCGTCCGGCGGCCTCCAGCTCGACGAGCGCGCGCTGGACCGTGCGCTGGCTGGCCCCGAGGGCCAGCGCGAGGGCCGAGGTGGACCAGGCCGCGCCGTCGGCGAGCAGCGCCAGGAGCGACGCCTGATCGCCATCGATGGGCGCCACCAGGAGGACGACGGCGCGCTCGTCGCGCGGCGTGAGCGCGAAGCCGCGCGCGCTGGCCTGGATGCGCGCCAGCGGCGCGGCGAGCGCGCGCAAACGGCCGATCTCGACGCGCAGGCGCGCCCGGTGCGACTCGTTGGGGCGGCGGGCGCCGAACGCGCGCGCGATCAGGGTGTGCCGATCGACGTCGCCGGGCCACGCCTCGGCGAGCGCGCGCGCCAACGCGAACAGCACCGGCCGGCGCGCCAGCGGCCGCCAGGTGGCGCCGGCGCGCAGGCCGCGACGGCAGGCGTCGACCACCAGCGCGCCCGAGGCGAGGAGCGCCTCGACCTCGTCGAGGCGCAGCGGCTGCTCGTGGCCGGCCTGGACGCGCCGGGCGGCGGGATGATCGAGCGCGGCGCGCGCCTCGGCCACCTCGGCCAGCAGCGCGGGCACGCGCGCGCGTTCGGCCGCCTCGTGGGCGCGGGCGAGCGCCGCCCGCGCCGGTGCTGTGCGCAGCGAGCGCAGCGCCACCTCGGCCGCGGCCAGCTGGGCCACCGCCAGCAGCGACGGTGGCAGGCCGCGCGCGTCGAGGCAGGCCAGGGCGGATGCGGCCTCGTCGAGGCGGCCGAGCAGGAGCAGCCGGCGTACCGCGATCAGACGTGCCTGCAGCGCGTTGGCGCGATCGGCGCGCGCCTCGAGCGTGGCTGACGCGGCCGCCAGCGTGCGGGGCGAGCCGCGGAGGTCGCGCATGGCCAGGGCCACCTCGGCCTCTGCGACGACACAGCGGGCTCGAGCCAGCTCCTCGTGGGCGCCGAAGCCGCGGGCGGCGCGCCGCAGGAGCTCGCGGGCGCGCGGGTGCTCGCCGAGCTGGGCCATGGCGATGCCGCGGAGGGCGAGCGCCGGCGGGTCGTCGCGCAGGGCGACGCGCTTGAGGGCGCCGAGCGCGTCGCCGGCAACGAGGGCGCGCGCGGCGGCGGCGATCAGGGAGTCCATCGCGACAGGCTACCGCGCGGCGCCTGGCCGAGCCGGCAATGCGGCGTATCGAACTTGGGGTTGCCGGCGGCTGATCAGGGCCGGGCACCCAGCGCCTGGTACAGCGCCGCCGTATCGGCCAGGCGCTGGGCCTGCACCTTGGCCCGGTCCAGCGTCGTTTGCAGCTGCTGGCGCTGGGTATCCAGAAGCGCGAGCTGGCTCAGGCCTCCTGCGGCATAGCGCAGGCTCGCGATTTCTGCGCTCGCGCGGGCGTCGCGCTGGGCCTCGTCGCGCGACTCCAATTCGATCGCGTCCTGCTGCAGGGCGCGCAAGGCGTCGGCCACCTGCTGAAGCCCCTGCAGCACCGTCTGCCGGTAGGCGGCCAGCGCGGCTTCGTAGGCCGCTTCGGCCGAGCGCTTGCGCGCCTGCAATTGTCCGCCGTGAAAAAGCGGTTGCGTCAAGCCCGCGCCCACGCTCCACACGTTCAGCAGGTCGGTGACATGGATGCCTTCGGCTCCGGTGCTGCCCGCCAGCGTGAGCTGCGGGTACAGATCGGCGACCGCCACGCCCACGTTCGCGCTGGCCTGGTGCAGCAGCGCTTCGGAGGCGCGGATGTCCGGGCGCTGCCGAGCCAGACTCGAGGGCAGCGTCAACGGCACTTCGGCCGGCAGTACGAGCGCGTCGAGGTCGAGCGCGCCGGTATCGCGTTCTCCGCCGGAGGCGAGTTGACCGGGCGCGCGCCCAAGGTAGACCGCGAGTTGGTGGTCGGCCTGCGCCAGTTGCGTCCGAAGCGGCGCCAGGCTCGCTCGCGTCTGCTCGACCTGCGAGCGCTGGCTCAGCAGGTCCATCCGGGACACCCCGCCGGCGCGGTAGCGCTCGTCCGTGATGTCGAGCTGCCGGCTCTGCTCGGTCAGAAGCTCCTGCGTCAGAGCGATCTGCTTGGCGAGCGATGCGCGCCGCACTGTGGCCGTCACGACGTTGCCCGCCAGCGACAGGCGTGCCGCGTCCAGCTCGAACTGCTGGTAGTCGACCTGCGCCGCCAGCGCCTCCAGCGCGCGCCGGTTGGCGCCGAACAGGTCCAGCGTGTAGGACACGCTGACCTTGGCGCTGTACAACGTGAACGGCGGGAAGCTGCGACCACCGGCCAGGCTGCCGATGCCGAAGGCTGCCGGGTCGGATTTTTCACGGGTCGCGTTCAGGCTCGCATCGACCTGCGGCCACTCGGTCGCGCCGGCTTGGGCCAGATAGTCCTGCTGCGCCTGAACCAGCTTCATCCGCGCTTGCGCGAGGGTCGGGCTGTCGTCGAGCGCCTGCTGGACCAGCTTGTCCAGCGCGGGCGAGCCGAACATCCGCCACCAGGCGCCCCCGATCGCGTCGGCCTCCACGAAATGCTGCGCGTTGCCCCCGGGGCCGGACGCAGCCCCGGTCTCGGCGGGTTGCGGCGCGGCCGTGTAGGTCGCGACCGCGGGCGGCTCGGGCGGGCGGAAGTCCGGGCCCAGCGCACAGCCGCACAGCGCCGAGCTCGCACCGAGCGCAATCGCGGCGCGCGCGCCCCGGGAAAACTCGAGCCTTGCGCTTCGCATGGGCCAGCCTCCTCAGTCGAGCGTACGCCGATAGAAGCGCACGGCGATCGCCATCACCACGAACATGAAAATCAGCATCGGCCACACGTGCGGCCACAGGTCCGCCCAGCCGGCGCCCTTCAGCAGGATCCCGCGCACCAGGCGGTTGAAATAGGTCAGCGGCAGCGCGTTGCCGATGGCCTGCGCCCACCGTGGCATGCCGGCGAACGGGAACATGAAGCCCGACAGCAGGATGTTCGGCAGGAAGTAGAAAAAGGTCAGCTGCACGCCCTGCAGCTGGTTCTGCGCGAGCGAAGACAGCATGATCCCGACCGAAAGGTTGGCCGCGACGAACAGCAGCGCCGACAGGTACAGCGTCGCCACGTTGCCCACGAACGGCACGCCGAACACGAAGCGGGCCGCCAGCAGGATGATGCTCACCTGCAACAGGCCGATCGCCACGTACGGCACGATCTTGCCGGTGGTCACCTCGATCGGCAGCACCGGAGTGGCCAGCAGGTTCTCCATCGTGCCGCGTTCGCGCTCGCGGGTGATCGCAAGCCCGGTCATCATCACCATCGTCATCGTCAGGATCACCCCCATCAGCCCCGGCACGACGTTGTATTGCGTGATGCCCTCCGGGTTGTACAGGCGATGGATCCGGACATCGAACGCGGCGGGGCCGGCCGCGAGACTGGACAGCGGGCCGGTCAGGTCCTTCTGCAGCACGGACTGCACGATCGACGGCAGCGCGCCGAGCGAGGTTCCGACGGCGGTCGAGTCGGTCGCGTCGGCCTCGACCAGCAGCGAAGGATGCGCGCCCTTGACCAGCTCACGCGTGAAACCGGGCGGAATATCCACCACGAACAGCACTTTGCCCTGAACCAGCGCGCGCCGGCCCGATTCCTCATCAGGCAGCGTGGCCACGATGTCGAAGTAGTCGGAGTTGCGCAATGCGGCGATGAAGCTGCGGGTGAATTCGCTTTGGTCCGCGGCGATCACCGCGGTCGGCAGGTGCTTCGGGTCGCTGTTGATCGCGAAGCCGAACAGCGTCATCTGGATGATCGGAATCCCGATGATCATCGCGAACGTGATGCGGTCGCGCCGCAGCTGCAGGAATTCCTTCAGGACGACGCCCCACCAGCGCGCGATCGAGAACCGTTCGTTCATCGCGAGATGGGCGCGCGGGACGGCGCGGCCTCATTGGCGGAAGCGCGGTTCATCAGGTAAATGAACGCATGCTCGAGCTTGGTGTCGATGCGCTCGACGCGCAAAGCCGGCTCGGCCTGCGCCAGCCGCGCGAGCGTGGCGCTCAGCACCGCCTGGTCCGGTCCGCTGACGTGCAGCGCCGTTCCGAACGCGACCGTCTGCGCGAGGCCCGGCGCGCCGCGCAGGCGCTCGCCCAGCTCGACCAGGTTGCCCCCGTACAGGGCCCAGGTCGACAGGCCGACCGATTCGACGATCTCGCGCGCGGTGCCCTGAGCGAGCAGCTCGCCCCACGCGATGTAGGCCAGCTTGTGACAGCGCTCGGCCTCGTCCATGTAATGCGTGCTGACGAGCACCGCAATGCCGCGCGCGGCGAGCCGGTGCAGCTCCTCCCAGAAATCGCGCCGCGCGCTCGGATCGACGCCGGCCGTCGGCTCGTCCAGCAGCAGCAGCTGCGGCTCGTGCAGCAGGCAGGCCGCCAGCGCCAGACGCTGCTTCCAGCCGCCCGACAGCGTGCCGGCGAGCTGGTTCGCACGTGCGGCCAGGCCCAGGTCCTCCAGTGCGCGATCGACGGCCTCGGCGCGGTTGCGCATCTGATAGAGGCGCCCGACGAAATCGAGGTTCTCCCGGATCGTCAGGTCCTCCCAGTACGAAAATCTCTGCGTCATGTAGCCGACCTGCCGCTTGATCCGGGCGCTTTCCTTCACGATGTCGGCGCCCAGGCACGTGCCAGTGCCCGAATCGGGCGTCAGCAGCCCGCACAGCATCCGGATGCAGGTCGTCTTGCCGCTCCCGTTGGGGCCGAGAAAGCCGAAGATCTCGCCGCGCTGCACGCGCAGCGAGACGTCCTTCACGACGTGGTGGTCCCCGAAGTGCTTGTTCAAACGGTCGACGTCGATCGCCGGCCCGGCTGTCGCGGCCACGTCGCGCGCGTTCATCGCAGCGCAACCTCCACCGGCTGGCCCGGATGCAGCCTGGGCGCGTCGGCCGCCTGCGGGCGCGCCTCGACCAGGAACACCAGCTTGGCGCGCGTCTCGTTGCTGTAGATCACCGGCGGCGTGTACTCGGCCTGGTCCGACACGAAACTGAGCACGGCCGGCACGTCGGCGCCGCAGCCGTCGCAATGGATGCGCACCGGGTGGCCGGGCGCGAGCGCGCCAACGACGGTCTCGGGCACGAAGAAGCGCACCTTGACGTTTTCCGGCGGCAGCATCCGCACGACCGGACTGCCGGCCGGCACCCATTCGCCGCTGCGGTACATCGTGTCGAACACCAGGCCCGCGTGCGGCGCCCGCACGCTCTTCTGGTCGAGCCTCCATTGCGCCTGGGCCAGCGCGGCCTCCGCGGCGCGGACCTGTGCCGCCTGCGCCCGGATCTGCGCCTCCCGTCCCGGCAGGCGCGCGACCTCCAGCTGGCCTTCCAGCTCACGCACGTGCGCGGCGGCCGACAGTGCGGCGGCACGCGAGTCGTCGAGCTGGCTCTTCGGAATTCCGCCCGCCTGGTACTGCTCCTCATCGCGTCTCAATTGCGTCTCGGCACGGGTGGCGTCGGCCCGCGCCTGCGCAAGTTGCGCTTCGATCACATTGATTTCGGCACGCCGCTTGCCGGTCAGCAGATCGGCCTGTTGTGCGCGCGCGGCCTGCAGCTGCTGGCGCGCCTGAGCCACCGCGTCGGCTTCGTTCTGCGACTCGAGCGCGAACACCGGCACATCGGCTGCCACCGTCTGCCCGCGTGCGACCGCAAGCTGCGTCAACTGCCCCGACTGCGACGAGGCGAGATAGACGAACTCGCCTTCGACGTATCCCTGGTATGTGTCGCGCGGATCCCGCGAGCAGCCGCCGCTGGCGAGTGCAGCGGTGCAGGCGCAGGCCAGCGCCCGAACCCGCGGGGCGATCAGCAGGCGCGAACGCCATTTCAACCTCATGCGGTGCTCCTGGATCTTCCGCGTTGGCGACCGGCGGCAGCTGCCTTGCCGTCGGCGATTCCGTGCATCAGCAGCGCGATCACGTGCCGTTCCAGCGTGGCGCGATCGAGCGTCAGCGACGGATTGACCCTGCGCCAGATCTTCGCGGTCGCCTGCGGCAGCATCACGAGGGCCAGTATCGAATTGAACAGCAGAAGCGGCTCGATCGCCCCGTTGACTTCGCCGCGCTGCTGTCCGCGCGCGATGTTCTGTCCGAAGGGAGCGAGCTTCTTCACCACCGGAATGTGACGCAAAGCCCGCTCGCGCAGCAGGCCCCCTTCGTTGACGATCTCGCGCAGCCACAACGAAGGCAGCCACGGCGCCTGCTCCGTGACGTCGAACATCCGGTGCACGATCCCCTGCACCACCTCGAGCGGCTCGCCGTGCCCCACGTCGGCCGGCTCCCAGACGGCACGGAAGCGCGGCGCTATGTGCTCCTCGACGACGGCGTCCAACAGGCGCTCGCGGGTGTCGAACCAGTAGTGGACCATCGCGGAAGTGACCTGGCCGGCGGCCGCGATCTGCGCGACGGTCGTATTGGCGATGCCGCGCTCGGCGAACAGCGCGATCGCCGCGTCGAGCAAATGTCCGCGGGCGTCGGAGTCGGGCTGGCGGGCGCGGCGCCCGGCGGTGGAACGGCGTTTGTTCGGCACGCTCGAATGCTAATTAACTACTTAGTTAGCGTCAAGCTCCGACGTCGCCCGGAGCGGGCCGCGGCCCGTCTAGCGTGTCATCGGCGTCGTACGAAGCGGGGCACCGGGGCGGGTCGCTCCGAGCGCAACGACCGGGGCCCGCACATCGATCGCCTGGCGCTTGCCGCCGGGATCGACAAAGGTCAGAGTCAGCTGGACCGTGTCGCCCTCTTTCAGCGCGTGCGTCAGGCCTTCCAGCATCAGGTGGTCGTGACCTTCGCGCAGCTCGACGGCGCCGCCGGCCGGGATCGCCAGCGATTCGATCGTGCGCATCCTCATCAGGGTTCCGCTGATCGACATTTCATGCACGCTGCAGCGCGCGGCCACAGGCGACGTCACCGAGACCAGCCGGACGGCGCTGTCGCTTCGCAGCGTGAGGTAAGCCGCGGTCGAGGGCTGCCCCTCGACCGTACCGCGCACCCAGGGATCGAGCACGGTCACCTGGGCCGTCGCGGCATGGGCGCAGCAGCCGACCAAGGCCGCAAGCACGATGGCGCGCCCCAACGAAGGCGTCTGGTTCATCCAGGGAGCTCGATCGAGCGTTTCGAAGCGCTTACGGCCGCCCCGGCGGCAAAAATGCACGCCAGGTCGTGCCGTCCGACGACTCGGACAACCAGGCGCTGGTGCTCAGCATCGAGGAGCCTGTCATGTAGTCGCGCAGGTCGTAATAGGTGATCGCCAGTACGCTGTTGGGAAGGTAACGGACCGTCGGGCTGAATGCCGCCACCGTCTTGACGCCGTTGACCTGTTTCGGCACGCTCCACGTGGCGCCGCCATCCTTGGAGACCGACAGTGCGATGCCGTCGAACGTGGTGCTTCCGAACGACTGCTGCCAGACCGCGGCGACCGCGGAGCTGTTCGGGTCGGCTGCCACCTGCGCCATGTTCGGGCTGTCCCGGATCAATAATCCGTTCGGGATGGGATTGGCGGTACCGACCGACTGGACACTTGCGACCGTGACCGGTGGCGTCGACCAGGTGGCGCCCTGATCCGTCGAACGGATCACCTGCAGCGAGGCCGTCGAAGTCGAGAGGGTCAGCAACGTGAAAAAATCCAAGACGACCCCTGTGGGCAAAATGACGATCTCGTTGTTGAAGGCTTCGTTACCAACGCCGTTAACGAGGCCGGGGTCGTACAGAACCCGCGTGCTCCAGGTACCGCTCGCGGTGGTCCATAGCG
>VBCK01000051.1 GCA_005882215.1 Betaproteobacteria bacterium
AGCCTTACCGGAGTCGACGAAACGACACCTCTTGTCGAGCTCGTCGCCGTGTCCGACTTGTACCCATTCGTCGAATGGAGCTTTCTGTACTCCCCGGACCGGCAGGGAACCCGCGGTCGGTATCCGTCGGTCGCCCGGCTGCGGCGCGCTTTCAAGGACCTGCCGTCCATGGTGAAGGTCGCATTGCATGTCTGTGGCAACGGCGTTCCCCAGTTGCTCGACGGCGAGCCGGTCGTGTCCGGGCTTTTTGAGCAGGTCCGCACCCGCGGCGGCCGGGTACAGTTGAATTTCGATGCGACTGAGGGTGAGGTCGACGTGGCCAGACTGCAGGCTTTCATGCTCAGTCGCCCCGACGTGACATTCATCACTCAGCACAGCGACACGAACGCACCCGTCGCGGCGGCGCTTGCCGACGTGCCGAATCGCGCAGTGCTGTTCGACGCCTCGCTGGGCCGCGGCCATGCGCCCGACGTCTGGCCGGCCGCGCTGCCTTCGGTGCAGTGCGGCTACGCCGGCAGCCTGGGGCCCGAAGAGCTCCCGCGCGCGCTGCCACGCATTTACGAGGCGGCCGGCAATGCCGACTTCTGGATCGCCATGGAAGGCCGGCTGCGCGACGCGCACGACCGCTTCGACACGCATGCCGCCCGCATTTGTCTGGACATCGTCGGTGACGACTTGACTCAGCGTCCGGTAATGCCGCCGCCGCGTCCGCGCCGCCGGCAGTGCGAGCTCATCGACCTGGTCGACAGCGGCCTGACTCGTGAGGATGGCGCAGAACGCGATTTCGAGATGATGCTGCGCCGGCTCGTCCACGCGACCCGCGACTCGCTCGATCCTCACGTGGCGACGGTTCGACGCCGCGCCGAAAACCTCCTGCTGCGCAAGGGAACCGCAAACCCTCTGCGCTCCGATGCGACCGCCCCGCAGGTGGCAATCAAACGGCCTAACCCGCACTGACCGGTTCACTCCGCTCGAGCGCGTGTCAGCGGGAGCCGACAGCCGCGCGCGAAACCCGACCGGATCGATGTGTCACCTAGCGTATTTCGGAAACGTTCGCGCATGCGTTAGGCCGATTCGATTTGTTAAATATCAAACCGAGCCCACTGTCGGCTCTCCAACGAACGCCTGCGCCGCTACCATTGCCGCCGGACACTCGCACCCGCTCACCAAGGCCCGCAAGCATGCAAACGTTCCTCTCCGACTACGTGGCACCGCTGGGCTGGCTCACGGCTGCGGCGGCGCTGCTGATCTCGCTGGTCGCCGTCTGGCGCATCCGCCATCTGGCCAGGGAGCTCGCGGCCGCCCGAGAGACGGCAGAACGCGAAACGGCGGATTTTCGCAGTCAACTCTACGATGTCACGCGCGATGCGGAGCGAAAGAGGCATTTGACCGCCTACCTGGCGCACGAGACCGGCAACCTGATCATGGCGGTACAGGGATCGTTGACGCTTTTGACGATGGACGCCAAGCGGGCGGCCGAAAAGCGCGTCACGGAATCGATCAGCAGTTCCGCCAAGGCGCTGTCGGCGCTTTTGGATGTGACGATGGACAGCGCGCGAGCCTCGGCTGGGAAATTCGAACCACACCTGCGCCCTTTGGACGTGCAAAGCCTCATCGGGCGCATCGCGGCCGAATTCGAGCCGCTGGCCTGGCACAAGCGTTTGACGCTACGGGCCGAGCCGAGCGCGGCACCGCTGTTCTTGACGACCGACGAGGTGCGTGTCGGCCAGGTCATTCGCAACCTGGTGGCCAACGCCATCAAGTACGCCCGCGAAGGTAGCGTCCGGTTGCGAGCATTCCGGATCAGCGAAGAGGAGGTCCGCATCGAGGTCATCGACAGCGGCACGGGGATTCCTCTGGAGCAGCTCTCCGCCCTGTTCGCCCCTTCCGCGCGAGCGCCGGGACCTGGCCCGGTCGCCAAAGGCGTCGGGCTTGGACTCGCCCTGTCGCGGGAGATCGCGGCTCTGTTGGGTGGAGATCTGCGCGCGCGCACAACGGAAGGCATGGGCTACGAGTTCACGCTCGTGCTGCACGATTACCGGTGCGACTTGAACCAGCCGGATCAGAATCCGCCGACCCCGTCTGCGGGCTCGATCGGCAGAGCTGACAAGAGGGCGAGTCCTCAATCGTAGGCCCGATCGAGACGGTGCGATCACGCACCGTCCCGACCCGCATCACTGAACGGCCAGCCCGGTGGCCGCCGCCAGCAGATTTGACGGCGACGTCGCCGGCAGCGCTTCGAGATGACCGTCCGCGCCGATCCGGAAGCCGTTGATGGTCCCGATCCCGGCGTCCAATGCGAACAGATACCTGCCGTTCGCGCTCACCGCGAGGTCGGTGGTATGAGCGCCTGCGCTGATCTGCGTCGAGCCCAGTTCAGCGAGCCGACCGGCATGGTCGATCGAGAACGCCGATACCGAACCGCTTCCAGCGTTGCCGGTGAAAGCGAAGTGACCGTTCGGAGTCTCGGCAACCCAGCAGGCCGCGGCCTGGTGGGTCGGCACCGAGCCGCTGATCACCGACAGGCCGCCCGTATCGGTGTCCAGATCGTAGGACGTCACGGCGCTGCCTCCTGCTTCGGAGACCACGAGGCGATCGCGCCGGTCGACGGCAAAGCCGAACGGCACCGGACCGTAGGACTGCTGGAATTGACCGGGCTGGGCGATGTCGTCGACCAGCGCAAACACGCCGATCTGGCTGCCGAGCTTTTCCGTCGCAACGAGAAAGTCTCCACCACGGGAGAACGACAGCTGCGCGCCTCCGACCGCAGCGCCGCTCAGCTTCTGCGCCGAACCCGGTAGCGCCTGCAGGTGGCCATCGTCCTGGATCCGGAATCCGGTGATGCTATCGGAGCCCTGGTTCAGCACGTACAGCAAGTCGTCGTATACGGCGAGACTGACTGGTGTCAGCCCGCCGGACGGCGCGGTGGCGAGGAATTCGACCGTTCCGCCGCCGATGCGGAACGCCGAAATGCTGTTGCTGGCCGCGTTGACCGCGAACAGCAGCGATCCCCCGGGCGCAATGGCCACCGCCCCTTCGTTGGAAAGACCACCCCCGGATCCGATTCCATGGGTAGGAATGGCGAACTTCAAGGCCAGTGAGCCGTCCTCGCCCTGAGCGAAGACCAGCAGCTGATTGCCCGCCGCGGCGTTGCTCTCCGTGTAGACGGTCAGCGTGCCGCTTTCGGCCGAGGCGGGCTGCATACCCATGGCTGCCACAGCAGCGATCCCGGACAACGCGAGGCGAAACGCGCTCGCTCGATACCTGATCAATGAAATGTGATCCATCGTCTTGCTCCTGTCGTGAGGTTGACCCCGATTCCGGCATCGCGGCGCGAGTGCACCCCCGGCCGGCCGATAAAGCGCAGGCTGAAAGCTTTCCTGCTCAGATCCGACTAACGACTACGTACCGGTGTCCGGATCGGACCCCGCTTCCCCTTGGGTTGTCGAGTGCTGGTTAATTCGCCGGCGATCAGCGGCCGGTTACATGGCGCAGCACGCCGGATCTTCGGGGCCACCGCCGATTTCGAGTCATGTGGCGGTAACCGAATGCGGTGACGTGACGAATACAAGGAAAGGGGCGAGATTGGTCGAGGCGCGTCTCAGGGGTCTGTTGCTCGGCGGTCTCGCCGGCGACTCATCCGCTTACCATGCCTTCCTGAAGGATCTGAGCGCGCATTTGCGGGCGTTTCTGAGAAAGCGGCTCGTGAATCTGCCCGAAGAGGTCGAGGACCTGGTGCAGGAGCTGCTTTTGGCCGTTCACAATCAGCGGCATACGTATGACCCGAGGCAGCCGATCACCGCCTGGGTCTATGCGATCGCGCGCTACAAGCTGGTCGACCTGCTGCGCCGGCGCTCTCGCAAGGAGTCGCTGAACGACCCGTTGGACGAGGAGGACGATTTGCTGGCCACATCGGACGGCGAGGCAGCCGAGGCGCGCCGCGATCTGGCCAAGCTGCTGGCCGATCTTCCAGAGCGGCAGCGTGCGCCGATCATTCACATGAAAATCGAGGGCCTGTCGGTTGCCGAGACCGCACGCCTTACCGGCATGTCGCAATCGGCCGTCAAGGTCGGCGTGCACCGGGGACTGAAGGCGCTGGCAGCGAAAATCAGGAGCGAGTCGTGAGGACCGAAGAGCTGGTGTCCCTGCTTGCCCGCGGAACCGAAGCGGTCGACCCCCGCTGGCTGGCGCGCCGCTACCTGATCGCGCTGTCGGCGGGGACGGCCATCGCGACGCTCTTGATGTCCGCGTGGCTCGGAGTCAGGCCGACGCTGCTGCGCGACTTGTCGGTGCCGATGTTCTGGGCCAAGGAAGCCTTTTGCGCCGCGCTCGGCGCCGCTGGCCTGCTCGCGGTCGCCCGGCTTGCGCGACCGGGCCGCCGCCCCGGTTGGGTCCCGATGGCGGTTGCCGCGCCGGTCGTCGCGATGTGGCTGCTGGCGGCGGTGGCATTGCTCACGGCCGACCCACGGGATCGTTCCGTCTTGATCTTCGGGCAAACCGCGGGCGTTTGCCCGTTCCGCATCGCGTTGATATCGACTCCGTTGTTCGTCGGTATTTTCTGGGCGATCCGGGGACTGGCGCCGACGCGCCTGCGACTGGCCGGCGCGGCGGGCGGTTTCGCCGCCGGATCCCTGGGCGCCCTGGTGTATTCGCTGCACTGTCCCGAGCTCGCAGCGCCGTTTCTGGGCATCTGGTACGTGCTGGGCATAGCGATCCCGACCGCAGTCGGAGCCTGGGCCGGTCCGCGCCTATTGCGCTGGTGAGGACTTGGGCGACGGCTCGGGCGACGGTTCGCGAGCGGGCTGGCGTGCCTTGAAGCGGTTGACGCGGTCGATGTACAGATAAACCACCGGAGTCGTATACAAAGTCAGGAACTGCGAAAACAACAGTCCTCCGACGATCGCCACCCCGAGCGGCGCCCGCACTTCCGATCCGGCACCGGTGCCGAGCGCGAGCGGCAACGCACCGAGAATCGCCGCCCCCGTGGTCATCATGATCGGGCGGAAGCGCAGATGACAGGCATAGCGGATCGCCGCTTCGCTCGACATGCGTTCGCGGCGCTCCGAGTCCAACGCCACGTCGACCATCATGATCGCGTTTTTCTTCACGATGCCGATCAACAGGATGATTCCGATCAGGGAGATCACGCCCAGATCGTAGCCAAACAACATCAGCGCCAGCAGAGCGCCGATCCCCGCCGAGGGGATTGTCGACAGTATGGTGATCGGATGGACGTAGCTTTCGTACAGCACCCCGAGCACGATATAGACGGCGAGGATCGCGGCCGCGATCAAGTAGATCTGGCTTCCCAGGGACGATTTGAAGGCCTGCGCGGTTCCCTCGAAACTGCCGCGCAGCGTGGCCGGCAAGTCGGTCATGCGTGCGAGTGCCCTCTCGACCGCGTTGACGGCGTCGCCCAGCGCAACACCGGCGGCGAGATTGAACGACAGCGTCACCGCGGGAAACTGGTCCTGGTGACTGATCGTGAGCGGGATCCGGGAATCCTCCAGACGGGTAAAGGCCGCCATCGGCACCAGGTGTCCGAAGGAGGACGGCACGTACATATCCTGCAAGACGCCCGCATCCAGCTTGCGATCCGGTTCGACCTCGAGCACGACCCGGTACTGATCGATCTGCGTATAAATGGTGGCGACCTGCCGCTGACCGAGCGCGTCATACAGCGTGTCGTCGACCGCCTGGGGAGTGATTCCGAGCGTGGCCGCGCGATCGCGGTCGATGATCACCATCGTTCGCGGTGCGCCGTCTTGCAGATCCGAGGTCACGTCGGCCAGTTCAGGCAGCAAGCTCAGACGAGCGATCAGCTTCGGCGTGAACGCGTAGAGCTCCTTCAAGTCGACGTCCTGCAGGGTGTACTGGAATTGCGTCGAGCTGGCTCGTCCGCCGATCTGCAGCTCCTGCCGGGTCCGCATCCGCAGCTGGATGCCCTGTACCTCGGCCACAGTGGACTTCAGTCGAGCCATGATCTCGGCGGCGGTCCGATGGCGCTCCCGGAACGGTCTGAGATTGATCACCAGCCGACCATTGCCGATGGCTGGCGGCCCGATCCAGCTGTATACGCTCGCGACGTCCGGATCGTCCTGGACCGCACGCACCAGTGCGAGCTGGCGCTTCGACATCTCGGGAACGGAAATATCGAGCGGCGCCTCGCTCGTACCGATGATCTGCCCGGTATCCTGTTGCGGAAAGAATCCTTTTGGAATCACGCCATACAGCGCGACCGTCAACAGCAGGATGGCGATCGTCAGGGTCAGGGTGGCTCGCGGTCGCTCCAGCACCCAGGCCAGGGTTCGATCGTACAGAGCGAGCGTGGACTGAAAGGCCCGCTCGGCGGCCATTGATACACGGCCCGGTACGCGGCGACGGTCCAGCGGAAGGAAGATGCGGCACAGCATCGGCGTGACCGTCAGCGATACCACCGCCGAGACCAGCAACGCCACACTGACGGTGACGGAGAACTCCCGGAACAGGCGCCCGGTAACACCGCCCATGAACAGGAGCGGGATCAAGGCCGCGATCAACGACAGCGTCATGGATACGACCGTGAACGCAACCTGCCGCGCGCCATTGATGGCGGCGTGCAACGGCGACTCGCCGCTCTCGACGTGGCGCACGATGTTTTCGATCACGACAATCGCGTCGTCGACGACAAAGCCCACCGCGATCGTGATGCCCATCAGCGAGAGATTGTCGACGCTGTAGCCGAGTGCATGCATCACCGCGAAGGTGCCGAGTATCGACAGTGGGATGGCACTGGCGGGGATCAACGTCACCCATAGCCCGCGCAGGAACACGAACACCACCAGCACCACCAGCGCCACGGTCAACGCGAGAGTTCGCTGGATCTCGCGCAGCGCGGCACGAATGGTCTGGGTGCGATCGTTGACCACTTCGACGTCGACCGCAGCCGGCAGGGAGCGCTCCAGCTCGGGCAAAGCCCTCTTGATCTGGTCGACCGTCTCGACCACGTTGTAACCGGGTTGCTTGTGGATATCGACGATGATGGCGCGCTGGTCGCGCACCCACGCGGCCTGCCTGACGTCTTCCACGCCGTCGATCGCCTGGCCGACGTCACGCACCCTGATCGGCGCGCCGTTGCGGTAGGCCAGGATCAGCGCATCGTATTCACTGGCTCGCGTGATCTGATCGGTGGAGTCGACCGTTACCGAGCGCCGCGCCCCATCGAGTGTTCCCTTCGGCGCGTTCACGGTTGCCGCTGCCAGCGCGGAACGGACCTGCTCCAGGCCGAGCTGCAGCGCCGCGAGCTTGTTCGGGTCGATCTGGACCCGCACCGCGGGCTTCTGCTCTCCGTGCAAATCGATCAGTCCGACGCCTTTTATCCGGGACAGTCGCTGGGCGATGTACGTGTCGGCGTAGATGTTCAGCTGCGCCAGGGGAAGCGTCTTCGATGTGACCGCGAGCGACATGATCTGGAAATCGGCCGGGTTCGCCTTCTCGTAGGTCGGCGGATTCGGCAGGCTCTTCGGCAACAGGCCGGCCGCCGCATTGATCGCGGCCTGCACATCCTGGGCAGCAGCGTCGATGTTGCGGCTCAGATCGAACTGGATCGTGATCGAGGAACTGCCCTGGGCGCTGGTCGAAGACAGTTCGGTCACATTGGAAATCAACGCCAGCTGCCGCTCCAGCGGCGCGGCGACCGAGGTCGCCATCACTTCCGCACTGGCGCCGGGCAGATCGGCGGAAACCTGGATCGTCGGCAGCTCGACCTGCGGCAAGGCCGCGATGGGCATCAACAGATAGCCCGCCACACCGAGCAGCAACACCAGCAGCATCAGCAGCGAGGTGGCGATCGGGCGCTGGATGAACGGGGTCGAGATCTCCATCGGGCGACGCGGTTGCGGAATGAGCGCGACGGAACCGCGCTGGGTCGGAGTCCAGTCGCAGTCTACGTGGGCTCGCCTTTTTGCCGGCTAAGCCCGCCGACGTGAACGGCGCGATTCGAACCCGCAACAACCGCAATCACAAAGCCGCGGTTCGCCCAGTACACCCTGAAAAATCAAAGACTTGCGGTCGTGCGCGTACGCCAGACGCCTATGGCGGCGCCCGCGATCCCCAGCAGATTGCCGCCTATCTGTTCAGGAGAATGCAGGGAAAGGACGTTTTGCGTCCACAGCAAGGCGCTGACCAGCAGCGCCAAGCGTAGCCGGGCACCCGACAGGAAAAATGCGGCATACGTGACGAGAATGGAAGCGCCGACCGGCAGCAACGTGAGCCAGCCCCGCCAGGTGAGCGCGGCCGCTGCCAGCGAAATCAGCATGAACAGTGCGCATGCCCCAAGCCGGATTCGGCTGTCGCCCTTGTGCACCAGGCTTGCGGTGCCCGTGCGCGCGACCGACACGCACGACAGCGCGGCTCCGGTGGATGCTCCCAGCAAGAAGTTGTTCAGCGCCCACAGGATGCCCGCCAGGAAGTAGCCGCGGTGCAGGCCGCGATCGCAGCGATGCATGGTGCTGCGCACGCTCAGGCCCAGGGCGACAATGCCGGTGGCGTGGACCAGGATTGGGACGGTCACGATCTTTCGGGGTCACAAAGAGGAACAGCTGAAAAGGTAGACCAAAAGCGTGCCGGTCGATCGTTCGGAAAGCGCCTGTTCGGCTACCCATCGGTAGCGAATTCGACGATTCAAACCCGCGGCGATTCGAGCCAAGGCTCAGCGTCGCAACCGATCAGCCCTTTGGCTTCGCGCCGGACCCGAGTTTCAATCCGAGTCGGCTCGGATTCGTCAAGCTTCACTCGCTGACATCCCGCTCGGTGGTCAAAAACGATGGACAATACCTGCCTCGGCTGCACCGCCAGCGACCTGGCAGAGCTCGGCTTCACCCAGTTCGATCACCAGGGTGAAGCCCGATTCGCTGCAGTCGGAGCGTTCGGCCTTGGAAGGCTCGGATGTCTTTATGTTGAGTCGTCTCGTCCAGTTCATGACAGTCTCTACTCAGGTATGTTGACAAGGGTTTCGCAGACCACGCCGGAATGCGTTGAACGAACGTTATGCGGCCTCGGCGCTTGACGAAAGTGCCGAAGGTCATCGATGCTTGGAAGGTGAGGACCCTGCTGTGATCCGGCACCGCCCTGCCAGTGTGACGTTGGCGGACCTCGAAGCGCTGGACCGCGACGACCCGTTGCGAACGCTGCGCGATGCCTTCATGCTGCCGGATGGCGTCGTGTACCTGGACGGCGTCTCGCTCGGCGCGCTGCCGCGCGAGACGCCGACGCGGCTGCACGAGGTAGCCGCGCGGCAATGGGGCCAGGACCTGATCCGAAGCTGGACCGTGCACGACTGGATCGGCGCGCCGCAGCGCGTGGGCGACAAGATCGCGCGCCTGATCGGCGCCGGACGGGGCGAGGTGGTGGTTTCGGATTCCACATCGGTCAACCTCTTCAAGCTGCTGGCGGCGGCGTGCCGGCTGCGACCGGATCGCTCGCTGATCCTGTCCGAGCCGGGCAACTTTCCCAACGACCTGTACGTCGCGCAGGGCTTTCAGGGCCTGAGCGACGGCCGCATCGGACTTCGCCTGGTGTCGGCCGACCAGATCGAGGCCGCCATCGACGAGCATGTGGCAGTCGTGCTGCTCACCCATGTGCACTACAAGTCGGCCGCCGTGCACGATATGGCGCGCATCACGGCGCGCGCGCACGCGCAAGGTGCGTTGGCGTTGTGGGACCTGAGCCACAGTGCGGGCGCCGTGCCAGTCAACCTGAACGCGGCGCAAGCCGACTTCGCCGTGGGCTGCGGATACAAGTACCTCAACGGCGGGCCGGGCGCGCCGGCCTACCTCTTCGTGGCGCAGCGCCACCAAGCCACGACGGCCTCACCCATCACCGGCTGGCTGGGGCATGCACGGCCGTTCGACTTCATCGACGACTACACCCCGGCCCCGGGCATCGGGCGCTTTCTTGCCGGTTCACACCCCATACTCGGTATCACGGCCCTCGAAGTCGGGGTTGACCTGATGCTGCGGGCCGATCCGCAATGCCGTGTCGACAAGTCGCGCGCGCTGTCCGAGCTGTTCGTGGCGCTGGTCGAGTCGCGCTGCGCGGGACAGGGGCTGGAACTGGCATCGCCGCGCAGCCCGGAAGCCAGGGGCTGCCATGTCGCCCTTCGGCACGCGCAGGCCTATGCCGTGATGCAGGCCCTGATCGTACGTGGCGTGATCGGCGACTTCAGGGCACCCGATGCGATGCGCTTCGGCTTCGCGCCCCTGTACAACCGCTACGCAGACAGCTGGCACGCCGTCGAGACTTTGCGTGACGTGCTGCACACGGCGGCCTGGGATCGCCCCGAGTTCAAGCAGCGCCAGGCGGTAACCTGAACGGTCCGCGGGGGCAAGAGCGCTAACGCGCCTGCTCTACTTGAGCCTTGGGACCAGAGGCAATGGGGGCTGGGCACTGAGCCGCACCATCCGGTGAAGCTGTACTGGGTCGGGCGACGTCATCCAGGACATCGAGCGGATCGGCCCACAGGCGATCCTCGGTTGCACAGCGTACGCCGTACTCGAACAGCGCCTTCATGGTGGACGGCCCAAGATCCAGAAGCCCGCGAAACGCGTAGTTGTTGGGAATCTCGGTGACCTTGAGCTTCATCTCGTTGCGCTGCGCAAACGAGTACGCGAGTTCTACCGCGTGTCGCGTGTTGCTTTCCAGCGCCGCTACGACGCTGCGCTTCAAGATTGACACGGTGTTCACCGGCGTCGTCTCTTCAACCGCGCGGAGCTTGCCGTTGACCACGACGTACATATTCCCACCGCGCAGTGGCTCAAGTTCGTCCGGCAGAATTGCCACGATCCCTGTGGCCACCAGCAACGGCGCGGTGGTCGAGCCATCGACGTGCATCTCTTCGAAGGTGTTGCCGGACGCTTCGACACGGATCAGCACGGGAGGAAAGACTCCGGGAACGCTGGCGGAGGCGATCAAGACGTCGCGAAATAGCTTCCGTGCGTCTTCCCCGCCGTGCGCAGCGATGACACCCATGTTCCAGATGACGACCCGCTGTCGATCCAGGTCGGTGGTCGCAACCAGCAACAGGCGCCCTTTTTCGGTCTCGGCCGCAACCGCCTGCAACAGGTCATCCGTGACAAATCGATCGACAAGCTCCCTGAGCGGTCCGCCTTGGAAGACACTCGCGCCGAAAAGCGCACCCAGCCAGTGAGATTGGAGAAGCGCGACGGCGGCTGTCCCCGAGAACGCCTCCGTCAACTGTCGATCCCAGCCGGGACCAAGAAACGCCAAAGGAGCGATCAGGGCACCGGCGCTGACACCGGTGACAATGTGAAATTGAGGGCGTGTGCCCAGGCGACTCCACCCGACCAGCACGCCGGCTCCGAAAGATCCTCCGACGCCGCCTCCCGACAGTGCAAGAAAGTCCACCGGCGACCCATTGGCCGCCTTCTGGATACGGTCCCCCACGGATGCCAACTGGAGCTTGAATTCGCGCCGAGTCGGCTCTCCGGTCCATCGAACGGTGTTCGGAAATCCGGGCGGCACGGCGTCCGCGTACGGCACAAGAGGGGCATCCTCGCGTGGCAGACTCGTGCATGCCGTCGCCAGCACGACGCATAGGACAGACGGGCAAAGCGTGGCCAGCAGCGGCCTGGCGCCCGTGAAACCACCGACTCGGGGGCGGGCCAAGCTCTTCACGGTCTCGTGCAGGCGCGCGTGCACCGACTACTGCTTGAGTTGCGCAATGAAGGCCCGGCCCGCTGGCCCCGGCGGTGCGTCCTTGCGAAAAACAGCTCTCATCGGAAGGGCAAAATCGCGCGGAACGCCCTCGAGGCGGATCTTGACCAACGCTCCACTATCGAGGTCCGCCTTCACCATGTGCAAGGGCATGTGCCCCCATCCCAGGCCGGCCCTGAGAAATGCGTGCTTGGCTCCCAGGTCCGCCAGGCGCCAGTTCAGCGGAGACACTACGCCAAAGTCTCGGCCGTCGCTCAGCGCGGTCCTGTCGGTGAGAACCAGTTGCACGTGCTTGGCGGCGGCCGATACCGTGACCACGCCACGCATGGTTGCCAGGCGATGAGAGGGACTGACCACCGTCGCGAACGGGACGTTCAGCAGAGGCTCGGACTGAAGGTCATCCGGCACCAGCGGCAGCGAGCCGATGACGCCGATGCTGCAGCTGCGATCGAGAACCGGCCGGATGACTCCGCCGAGCGCCTCCACATAGAGGCGCAGTGGCGTGTGTGGATAGGTCTTTCGCGAATACATGGCCGCCCTGGTCACGGCCTGCATCGGGTACATCACATCCATGGCGACCGCCAGCTCGGGCTCCAGGCCCTCCCGCATCGCGCGGGCCCTGGCCTTGAATCCGTCGACGTTGTCCGCCACTGAGCGGGCGTCGACGAGCAGGCTGCGTCCCTCGTCGGTGAGCTTCGGATAACGCGCGGAGCGGTCGAAGAGCTTCACGCCCAGCTGCGCTTCCAGATTGGCCAGCGCCTGACTGACCACGGATTGCGCGCGCCGCAGCTTGCGCCCTGCGGCCGAAAAGCTGCCTTCGTCCACCGCGGCGATGAAGGTTCGCAGCTGGTCCAACGTGATTCCATCGAGCATATCCATCGTCCTGGACGATATCTTGTATCTGAATATATAGGCTTGTCAGATACAGCGCCAGTCCCTATCTTTGCAGGCAACCGTTCTGGAGATACGTGTGGACAAGCCAATCGCCGTTGCCGACCTCAGGGATGGGGTCTTCGAGGTGGCGACCCTACAAGTGAACGCCGTGAGCACCAGCGCACGTCGCATCGCGTTTCGCACCAGCGGCCGCCAGCACGGTCCGATCACGCGGCTCGTCAGCCCGTCCGACGTCGGCGAACTGATCAAGCCGTTCGTGTTCCTGGATCATGCCGAAGTCGCCTTCACAGGGCGGCCACTGTTCGGCATTCACCCGCACTCGGGCATCGCAACCCTCACCGTCGTGCTGCAAGGCGGATTTGCCTACGAGGACACGACCGGAAAGAAGGGCGAAGTTACGAAAGGCGGGCTCGAATGGATGAAGGCTGGTAACGGCGTATGGCATGACGGAGCGCCCCTCCAAGGTGATCCCCTGCGCGTCTTCCAGCTTTGGGTCGCGCTGCCGGCGTCGGAGGAGAATGCGCCGCCGGAGAGCCAGTACATTTCGCCGGATGCCGTAGAGGAAGAAGGTCCGGTGCGGGTGGTTCTCGGGCGATACGGTCGTGCGCGCAGTCCGATCCGTGCTCCCGAGGGCGTCAACTACTTCCACATCCGCCTCAAAGACGGACAGCACTGGCGCTACACGCCGCCCCTGGGTCACAACGTCGCCTGGCTGTCCGTCGACAAGGGCCGCCTGCGGTCGCCGGAGATGATCCACGCCGGGCAGCTCGCGGTGTTCGAGGAATCCGACGGTGCCATCGAGGTGCGAGCGGACGGCGTCACGTCATTCGTCTTCGGATCCGCGATCAAGCATCCGCATCCGCTGGTTCTAGGCACGTACTCGGTCCATACCAACCCCCAGGCACTCGCGCGGGGTGAAGCCGAAATCCGCCGGATTGGCGAGCGGCTTCGCGCCGAAGGTCGCCTCTAAAAGAGCCTGCGGCAAATTCATCACTGCCGCGTTGCACCGATCGTCAACCCACCACCATGGAGTCTCCCATGAGCAGCTTCTCACCCACCGCTCCTCGCAACCCGACTGCCCCTGTTTCCCTCAAGCAAGGCAAGGAATCACCCATGAGTGAAAAACAGATCGCCGTGATCGGCGCAACGGGGCACCAGGGCGGCGCAGTATCGCGCGCCCTGCAAGCCCGCCAATTCAAGGTGCGCGCTCTGACCCGCAACCCGGGCAAGCATCGAGAACTCGCCGATGAAGTTGTCGAAGCAGATCTGGATCGCCCGGAAACCCTCGTGGCTGCGTTCAAAGGGGTGCACGGCGTTTTCCTCGTCACCAACTTTTGGGAAGCAGGGACCGACGAGCGCAGGCAGGCCACAGCGGTGGTCCGCGTTGCCAAGGATGCCGGCGTCAAACACCTCGTCTGGTCAACGCTGCCGAATGTAGAAGCGATCAGTGGCGGCAAATTTCACGTTCCGCACTTTACCGGCAAGGCCGAGATCGATCAGCTGGTCCGGGACGGCGGTTTTGCGCATCACACATTCGTCGTCGCGCCCTTCTACTACCAGAACCTTGTCGGCGCCATGACTCCGCAAAAGCAGGCAGACGGATCCCTGGGCTGGGCTCTTCCGATTGATCCGTCCGTGCGTGGCATTCACATGGGCGACATCGACGAACTTGGCGACATCGTTGCCGGCGCGTTCGCACA
>VBCK01000015.1 GCA_005882215.1 Betaproteobacteria bacterium
GATTCCCTTGTCCGCGTACATCTGCTCGTGTTTGCGCGGGACAGCTTCGGTGAAGCTGCGCTTGAACGCGATCAGTGCCGGCCAATCAACGTGCAGCTCTCCAGCGACGCCGTGCGTGCGCATGCGGATGCGAAGTCGATGACTTCGGCCCCGGAGACGAGCATCTTTTTCGGGTCGCACCCGCGCAGCGCGCAAGTGCCACCGAACGGTCGGAAGTCGATCACAGCCACGCTCCAGCCCGCGGCGCGCACGCGCATCGCCGCTGTCATCGCTGCAGTCCCCGTTCCGACGATCACGAGGTCATATCGCTTTTCCATGGCGTTACCCCTCCGCCGCGGGCGGCGTCAAATATTTCCCGTAGGAACACTCATCCAACAACGTCGGCAAGCAAGGATATTTCTGCTTCTACCCTGCGCAGCAGGAAAGTTGCTTCACGTCCCTTGTGAAGGTCTGCGCTGCGAGCTTCAGGCCCTCGACCATCGTGAGATACGGGAACAACTGGTCGGCCAGTTCCTGCGCCGTCATCTTCGCCCTGATGGCGAGCGCCGCCGCCTGAATCAGTTCGCCTGCTTCCGGCGCTACGGCCTGCACGCCGATCAGCCGACGGCTGCCTTCCTCGACCACCAGCTTGATGAAACCGCGTGTGTCGAAGTTGGCGAGCGCGCGCGGCACGTTGTCCAGGGTGAGGAGGCGGCTATCGGTCTGGATGCCCTCGAGGTGCGCTTTCGCCTCGCTGTAGCCCACGGTGCCGACCTGCGGGTCGGTGAACACCACCGCCGGCATAGCGGTCAGGTCCAGGGTGGTATCACCGCCCGTCATGTTGAGGGCCGCGCGAGTGCCGGCGGCTGCTGCGACATAGACGAATTGCGGCTGGTCCGTGCAGTCGCCGGCGGCGTAGATATGTGGGTTGCTGGTGCGCATGCCCTTGTCGATGACAATGGCCCCCTGCGCATTGACCGCGACACCGGCCGCGGACAGCTGAAGGTTGCGGGTATTCGGCGTGCGGCCGGTGGCTAGCAGCAGTCTATCGGCGCGCAACTCGCCGTGCGCGGTCGTGAGAACGAATTCACCATCCGAATGCGCGACCCGGCTCGCCTGCGTCTGTTCCAGCACATCGATCCCCTCGCCCCGAAACGCGGCGGCGAGCGCCTCGCCGACGGCAGGGTCCTCGCGGGAAAGCAACGTTCCGCGCGCCAGGATCGTCACGCGGCTGCCCAAGCGGGCGAAGGCCTGTGTCAGCTCCACGGCCACGGCCGAGGAGCCGGTTACCACCAGTCTTCGGGGGATCGTGTCGGTCGCCAGTGCCTCGCTCGATGTCCAGTACGGAGTGTCTTTCAACCCGGAAATCGGTGGTATCGCCGCACTAGCGCCGGTCGCGACGAGACAGGCGTCGAACCTTACCTCGCGTTCGCCTCCCTCAGCGAGCCGCACAGCGAGGCTGCGCTTGTCTTTGAAGCGGGCTTCGCCGTGCAACACGGTGATGGCTGTATTGCCGTCCAGAACACTTTCGTACTTGGCATGGCGCAGCTCATCGACGCGCCCTTGCTGCTGGGCCAACAGCCGCTCGCGCAGGATTGCCGGCGGGGTGGCCGCAATGCCGGCATCGAACGGACTATGCCTGCGCAGGTGCGCGACGTGGGCTGCGCGAATCATGATCTTCGAGGGCACGCAGCCGACATTCACGCATGTGCCGCCGATGGTGCCACGCTCGATCAGCGTGACGCGCGCGCCTTGCTCGACGGCTTTCAGCGCCGCCGCCATCGCGGCCCCGCCGCTGCCGACGACGGCTATATGCGAGCCACCGCCGTTGTGGTGGGCCTTGTCGCCTCTTGCAGCCCAATTCCGTACTCGGTCGAGCAGCCCGCGTCTCGGCGGCGCGGTCGGAGCGTCCACCAGCGCAGCGCGATAGCCGAGTCCCGCGATGGCGGCGATGAGGGCATCGCGCGATGTGCCGGTTTCGATGGCGATTTGGGCGCTTGCCCTGGCATAGGAGACATCCGCCGACTGCACGCCAGGCACGTCTTCCAGCGCCTTCTTGACGTGGCTCGCGCATGAGTCGCAGGTCATGCCCGCGATCTTCAACTGTGCCATCTCGTCGCCTCTGTCAGCTCGCTGCTGCCAGCTCAGCGTTTGAGGCTGGACGGATAGCCCGCATCCTCGGTTGCCTTGGTCAGTTTCTGAGTGTCGGCCTTTGCGTCGTCGAAGGTCACGACGGCTTCCCGTTTCTCAAAGGTCACGTCCACCTGGCTGACGCCCTCGACCTTGGACAGCGCCTTCTTGACGGTGATCGGGCAGGCGGAACAGGTCATGCCCGGCACGGACAGCGTCACGGTTTGGGTGGCAGCCAACGCGGGGCCAACAACGGCGGCGAGGCAAAGCGCGGCAAGCAACTCTTTCATGGAGAACTCCGGGTCAGTAGAAGAGAGGAACAACATAGGGAAAACTCAGCGCGACCAGCACCAGCGCGGCCACGATCCAGAAAATCAGCCTGTAGGTGGCACGAACCTGCGGAACCGCGCAAACCTCGCCCGCCTTGCAGGCTTCGATCGGGCGGAAGATCCTGCGCCCCGCGAAAAACAGCGCGACCAGTGCCGCGCCGATAAAGATCGGGCGGTACGGCTCCAGCAAGCTCAGGTTTGCGATCCACGCGCCGGAAACGCCGATCGTGACCAGCAGGAGCGGGCCCAGGCAACAGGCCGACGCCAGGATCGCGGCCAGGCCTCCGGCGGCAAGGGCGCCACGTCCATTTTGCGGTTGCGACATCAGGTTCACCTTTCGACAGCCTGCTGGAGGGGCTAACCTTACTGCCGTAGTCCAGTACGGAGTCAAGCGAAGTGAAAGAAGTAATCGAGAATCTGACTATTGGTGCCTTCGCAAGAGCCGCCGGGGTCAATGTCGAGACGGTCCGTTTCTATCAGCGCAAGGGCTTGCTGCTCGAACCGCGCCGTCCCCACGGCAGCATTCGCCGCTATGGCGAGCCGGACATCGCGCGGCTGAAGTTCGTGAAGTCCGCCCAGCGCTTGGGCTTTAGCCTGGATCAGATCGGCGAGTTGCTGAAGCTCGAGGACGGCACCCATTGCGGCGAGGCGGCCCGACTCGCCGCCCCCCGGCTGGCCGATGTTCGCGCCCGACTGGCCGACCTCACGCGGATGGAGGCGGCGCTTGCAAAGCTCGTGCGAGCATGCGACAGGCGTCGCGGCCAGGTTTCCTGTCCGCTGATAGCTGCTTTGCATGGCGGATGAATCGATGCCAGAGCAGTCGGGCTCGCGCGCCGCCCGACTGTCCGGGTTCAGTGAGGCAGTTTCACGTCATGCCCAGGACTGGAGCCGGGATCCACACTCGCAGTGAGCGACCGGGCGCAACATCCAGCGTTTGTGCAGCATTATTCATCACCTCCTTTGCGGACCAGGGTTGAAACGCGACTACAGGTAATACGCAGCCGGCCGAATCCCTGTGACCGGAAAATTCGTGAGGTGGGCTCGTGCGTTTGGATGTCGGTGCACGTGCGTGCACTAGCGGTCACCGGATCAGACAACCGTTCGCTGACCTGTGGACAGGGGGAAGAACGGGCGGAATGGGAATTGCTGCATCGCATTTCGCGAGCAATAGAGCCACTTGACGTAAGAGTCTGTCTCCGCCACCTCCCAAGCGCGAAGTGCGAAGGAGGGCTGTATCAACCCGGACGGTTTCTCTCGGTCGCTGTGAATCTCCGGCATTTGGCAGGC
>VBCK01000052.1 GCA_005882215.1 Betaproteobacteria bacterium
AGCCGCTGGCGTCAACCCCCGCGGCGCATTGGTCAGCGCCGAAGCCTACTGGTGGCACCGAAAGTGGATGAAAGATGGGGCCGACAAATATGATCCGCGCGTCATTGCCCGCATCCGCCTGGGCGAGACGATCACGGCCGCGGACTACATCGAACTGACTAAGCTGCGCGAGCAGTTCGTTCGAACGATCAACTCCGTCGCCGCCGGCTACGATGCGATGCTGATGCCGACGACGCCAGAGACTGCGCCGACGATCGCCGAAGCCGGGAAGGACGACGAAACCTATACCCGATTCAACCTTCGCATGCTGCGCAACCCGGCCATCGTCAACCTGTTCGACGGCTGCGCCCTGTCGGTTCCCTGCCATGTGTCCGGCACCGCACCAGTCGGCATGATGATCGCCGGAACGCAAAACACCGACCGCAAGATCCTTGCGATCGGTCTCGCGGTGGAACAAGTCGTCCGGAAGCCGCGCGGTTGAATTTGGCCGTCGGATCAATAGCGGCAACGCGATTGGCGCCAATCGAGCGATCAACGCCGCCGGAAGATTCAGCGGATTGATAGTGTCCAAAAAATACTTTATGTAAAACCTTACAAAAGTTCTCTATAGCGTTGTTTCAATTACATATTCTAGTAGACTTCCGGTAGAACTTTCAGCGGACATTGAAGCGGACCGATTCGAGTCGGTAGCGAATTCCAAACTTCACGAATTCGCACTTTCCATAATTCTAGCTTTCTTAAACGCATCGAACGCGGCGAACAGGAGCTCGTTGAGCTTGTAGCCGTTTTCGAACGCGAAACGGCGGAACTCCTGGTTGAACTGCGGGGGCACCTTGAAGCCTAGAGGCTCTAACTCGGCCGTGCGCGCCCTGGGTGGCGTTTCGGCCTCGGCGGGCAGAGAGGCAACGCGTGCCGAGGCAATTGAGGGACCGTCGCGGCCCTGAGAGCCGAACACCGGCGCGGCCTCGCCCTTTTTCAGCAGCACGCCGGCGGCAAGGGGAGCGGGTTTACGCATATTGCTTGACCTTCACTTTCTTGAATTCTGGAAATCTTGATTTCACGAATTCAAACAACTCATCCAGCTCGGTCGCCCCTTTGCCTGTCGGATCCAGCTCCGCTATCGAGCGGCCGTCGGACATCGAGGAGGCATACATCACGCGGTCACCGATCAGGGCAGGGCAGACGGGGCCGTGTTCGGAGAGCAGGGCGGCCGCCTGCGTCGCGATCGCCGTGCCCGGCTTGGCTGAGTTGAGCACGAAGACGAAGGGCTTGGACTCCGCGTGGACGATCTCGAGAGTGCTTCCGAGCGCGTTCAAGTCGTGCGGTGAGGCTCGAGTGGGGATCACCACCAGGTCGGCCACTGCGATCGCCAACCGGTTGGTAGCCCCGATCGCAGGCGGCGTATCGATCACCGCCCACGCGAATCCCGCCTCGGCCAGCTCAGCGAGCTTATCGGGCAGGGCGGTCAGGCTTGCCGCCGCCGCACAGGCGGGGGTCTCCGCCTGGCGCTGGTTCCACCACCCACTCAGAGTCGCCTGCGGATCCAGGTCGAACAACACCGCTGGACCGCCGCCACCGCGCTCGATCGTCACCGCGAGATGGGCGGCCAGCGTCGTCTTGCCGCTGCCGCCCTTCTGCGAGGCCACCACGATGGTTTTCATGCTTTCTCGCTTTCGCGAATTTACGATTTTACGAATTCATTGTTTCATGAAATCGAAAATTTTGGAAGCCAACCCATCTGGCGGTGGTTGCGGCCAGGCGACGATGACAATCGGCCCCGGTGCCGGTGACGGCTCAACCTAATTCCAAGTCAGTATCAATAAGCTCAAATGCTTAGACAGCTTATTTCACCTGACTTTTAAAGGTCGATCTGACATGAAGCTAATATATTCAACGTGTTATGAGTACTAGTTAACAACTAACGAGAGGCATGGCGAGAATATTCGATCCAAGTAAATTGACCGCGAAGCCAAGGAAATCGTAAAAGCGGCTTTAAAGAATCTCGAGGGCGAAGGGTCGCGGACCCGGGGGATTCCGCACTGAACACCGACTGCGATGAAGCTGTCGCGCGTGAGGAAGGGTCCATGCCCGAAGGAATGGCGCCACCGCCGGCACCATCTGACTTGGCAAGCCCGTGCCCAGCGGACCCAAGCGACAGTACCCCTCCTGCCCGAGGTTCTACTTGGTGGGCTTTGACAAGAGACCGAATGCGCGTGCTCTGGGGCGACGAGACGAACGTAAGGTGCGTGGGCGTACCCGGCCAGCTGTCCGTTCAGGGCAGCAGGTTTCAGATCGGCCTGGCGAGAACCTTTGGAAAAAAACCTAGCCAGTAGACGCTTGGCGCACGTCCAGGCCGGGCGGTTTACCGAGATTTTTTCTCCGGAGTTGCCAAGATTCCGCTGGCGCGGACGGCTTCTCTCCCTGTATATATGCGCATAATGTGTATTATGTTAACTTGCATCTACATGTACCCCTGAGCGCAGCGACGTGCCCCGTCTGAGGCACCGCCCTCCTTCACCACATCGAAATCTCTCCAGTTCCGGGCTGTTCAGGCGGTTCGCTAGAGGTCACTACCGTCCAAGCGCACGACAGCCAAAAAGACCGCATTTACACTTCGAATCGCCATGGAGCTGGAGATCTTCGAGGCCTTTCGCGCCGCCGGCGTGCCCGACGACAAGGCGCGCGGCGTGGTCGTCGCCATCAGCGATCTGATCGACCGCCGTTATGCGCTGCACGCCGACCAACTCGCCACCCGCGGCGACGTCGCATCCGGGCGCGCTGAGCTGGAGCGCGTCACCGGCGAGCTGACGGCGAGCATCGCCGGTCTCAGGGGCGAGCTGACGGCGAGTATCGCCGGGCTCAGAGGCGAGCTGACGGCGAGCATCGCCAGCGTCAGAACCGAAATCGCCGAGGCCAAGAGCGAACTGATCCGCTGGTCCGTTGGTTCGATTTTCGCGTCGGTCGGGATGTTCGCGGCGATTACGCGGCTGCTGGCGCACTAGCGCCCCGCGCGTGATCGAGCGCATCGCCGAGAAAATCGACGTTTCCCTCGGGTGAACTGTTCTGTCACGAAATAGCTATAAATCAATTGCTTATCGTGACTTCCTGAGACCCATACTTAAAGTAACACTTTAACTGCTGGCGACGCGCCTACAAGTCCCCCGCCGCAGCCGCGACCATGACCTCCTGAATCGTTGCGGTGACGCGCTGTGCGCTCTCGCGCGCCGCCGCCGGCAGCGCCCTTATCACAGCCTCGTCGATCAGCATCGCAAGTATCCAGGTTCTGCCCTGCGCGTCCTCGAGCATGCCGATTCGGCACGGCATATAGGCGAGCATCGCGGCGTCCGCGTCGATCATTTTCTGCGCGGCCAGCGCATCGCAAAAACTGAAGATCTCTATCCGGCGGGAAGGCTTGCCGCCGAGCGCTTCGATCTCCTTGCTCAACTGATTGACGCCGACGTATTTCAGGTTGCGCAGGTTGGCGCGCAGTCGCATCGATTCGACCGCGTCGTCGAATGAAACACCCGCTTTCACCTGGACGCGCCCGACCCGCACCGCCACGGACGCGAACGTCAAGTCGCCCCGTGCCCCGCTCGCGCCATCGGCGGTCCTTGGTACTTCGGCGCCCACGAGCAGCGCCACCGCAAGCAACACCGCTGCCGCCATCGAAGCCGTCGACTTCGAACGCATGATCATCTCCTGAATTCGCGTTCCGGGCCTCATCCCCCCGCTTGGAACACCGCGCTTGCGCCGAATAGAAGCCGTCGCCCGCGCGCCGCCATTGCGCTCGCGTATCTATATCTTATTGAATGCTCCTTGACTGAATCGTGCGTCTTCGCGGCGTGAGGATGTCGGGCCTGGTACCGGCGTACCTATCGGGAAGCGCTCCGCAACTATCCTATTGGCGATTGCGGGTGGCTTGGGCGACCTCGGCAAGCCCCACCCGGCTCGCGCGGAACCATGGCCCTTTTTGAAGATCGGGAAGTGTCCGTTATGGCATAGTAGGGAAAGCACCACTAGCAGGATGGTGGGCAAACCCCCGTAGACTGCCGCCTTGCTTTGGACGCATTTGCATAGGTACGAGTAACCGATGATCAAAGTGCTGCTGGTCGACGATCACGCGCTGTTCCGCCAGGGCCTCAGGGAGCTGTTGGCTAAGGCCCCTGACCTCCGGGTGGCAGCCGAGGCTGGCAGCTACGCGCAGGCCATCGAGATGCTGCGAACCAACGACATCAACGTCGTCGTCGCCGATCTGTCGATGCCGGGTCGAGACGGCATCGATCTGATTTCCCATATCAAGGCTTCGAACCCCGTCGTATCGATTCTGGTGCTGACGATGCACGAGGATTGCGAGTATGCGGCGCGTGCGTTGCGCTCGGGCGCCTCGGGGTACATGACAAAGGCTTCCACCTCCGAGGATTTGATTTCGGGGATCCGTCGAATCGCGAGCGGTCGAAGCTTCGTGTCGCCGAGCGTTTCCGAGGGTCTGATGCTCAGGTTCACCCGCAGTGATTCGGAAACACCCCCCCACAGGACGCTATCGCATCGCGAGTTCCGCATCTTCGAGTTGCTCGTGCAATGCCAGACAACCACGAAGATCGCACGCGAGCTGTCGCTCAGCGTGAAGACGGTCAGCACGCATAAGACCCGGCTGCTCAAGAAGATGGGCCTGCAACACCAGGGCGAGCTGGTGCGCTACGCGATCGAGCACAAGCTCGCGGGTCACTGAACCCGCTGCGTCCGCGGACCTTCGGCGGAATTGCAGCTTCGCCTCCGCTCTCCGCCTTTGGGCGCTGTATCCGCCCTTTCCTACAAGACGCTCGGAAGCCTCTACTGCGAAACCCGCGGTCGCTATCTGCCCGACGGCGGACGGCAACTGGCTGGTGCGCCGCGCGGCCGCGCTTGCGCGCTGTCAGTCCGCTTCCGGGAGCGGCAGCAGCGCAATGACCTGGGTGCCCGATCCAGGTTTGGAACGGATCGATATGTGGCCGCCTACGTCCGCGGCGCGCTGGCGGATCCCGATCAATCCCAGGCCGCCGCGCGGTTCCTGCTGCGTGATGTCCGCGGACGGATCGAAACCAACCCCGTCATCCCGGATCTGCAGCTCGATCTGGCCAGGGCGATAGCGAGCCTGGATCTCGACCCGATGCGGATCGGCGTGACGCACCGCGTTGCTGACGGCCTCCTGCACGATCCGGAATGCGGCGATCGGAATGTCGGACGGAAGCAAGACGGGAAAAGCGTCTGCCTCCACTGAGATCTCGCAGCCGGAATGCTTCGCTTGCTGACGCGCAAACCACTGCAACGTCGGAATCAAGCCCAGGCGGTCCAGCATGGCAGGCCGCAAGTCCAACGCGAGGTTGTGAACGTCACCGTAAGCAGCGCGTGCGATCTCTATGCTGTCTTGCACTGCATTGCGCACGTCCGACTGGGCTGAGGTCGCCATCTCGCGCTGGCAGCGGGTCAAGGACAGGACCAGCGACGCCAGTTCCTGGCCGATCTGGTCGTGCAGTTCCAGCGCCAGGCTGCGTCGCTCCTGTTCCTGGATCTGAAGGGCTCGCTTGGCAAACCAGGTCAGTTCACGATTGGCCTGGGCCAGTGTCTCGGATCGCTCTCGCACGGCATTTTCGAGGCGTTCGTTCTCGGAGCGAAGATGGTCTCGAACCGCTGCCTGGCGCTTCTGATCGTGCTCAACCAGCACTATGGTGCCGGCCAGAAGGCACAACACGATCGCGGCCGTTGCCACCAGGCCCCCGGAAATCTCGGACACGTCTCTGCGCAAGGACCACTCACGTGTTCGAAGCAGCTGCTGCTGCTCCGCGATCAACGCCTCGACCTTGCGATTTGCGGCATTGGTGGCCCGGCCCTCTTCGGCCAGGCGTCGAAGCGTTTCCGCGCGATTCGTACTGTCGGCATCGATCACCGCTCTGCTGGCGTTCAGGGCGTCCCCGACGCGGTGACCGATTTCTGACAGCGCGTCTCTCGATATCGCGGGGCTGCCCAACCCCCCCAGATCGGCCGTTCGGGCACGGAGCGAACGCGCGGCATCCTCATACTGAAACCGAATGCGCGCGCCTTCCGTACCCTCGATGATGTAGTCCTGCACCGAATCATCAAGAGCGTCGATCCCCGCACCGATGTACTGGAGCGCCGTCTGCACCTCGTGCGGACGCGCCAACAGCGTCGCGTTCTCGACCGCGCTATCGATGTGCCGACCAACGACGAGGCCGATACCGGCCAGCAGCAACGTGACGGCCGCAACGGCGCTCCAGGAGGCGGTCCGGGCCGAGGCTGCCTTCATGACAGCAGCGGCGCGCCGGCACCGCGCCCCTTTTTCAACAGCACTACGGGATGCATGTTTTTGAGCTTATTACAAATCGTTTGCGCAGGGTCCATCAACCGGGATTCATTGGTGGCGCACCTGGCAGGATCCGACCGGTCGCGGTTCCCAGACCGGTTCGAACAAAACCTTCCCGCTCGCAATACCCGCGCAGGCAAATCTCGTCACCGTCCTCCAAAAACGCGCGGCGCTCGTCGTTCGGCAGCATCAAGGGTTCGCGTCCGCCGGCGGTCAACTCGATCAGCGAGCCCGCTTCCGCGGCGCCGGGACCCGACTGGGTGCCGGTTCCGAGCAGGTCTCCGGCTACCAGGTTGCAGCCATTGACCGTGTGGTGCGCCACCATCTGCGCGATCGTCCAGTACGCGTGCCGGCAGCTGGCGCGCGAAAGCAGCGCTGCAGGCTGACCCTCGGCGCGCATCGCGGTGGTCACGATCGTCGCCTCCAGCACGATGTCCAGCGCCCCGTTGGCCTGGTCCTGCGGGTCCTGCAGATAAGGTAGCGGCTGCGGATCCTGCTGCGGTCGAGTCCACGCACGACGGAACGGACGCAGCGCTTCCTCGCCGACCACCCAGGGCGAAATCGTGGTAGCGAAGCTCTTCGAAAGGAACGGACCGAGCGGCTGGTATTCCCAGGCCTGGATGTCGCGCGCGGACCAGTCGTTCAGCAGCACGACCCCGAATACGTGGTTCCAGGCTTCCTCAATCGGAATCGGCTGGGCCAGTGGGTTACCGACCCCGACGAATACGCCGAGCTCGACTTCGTAGTCCAGCTTGCGGCTGGCGGTCACGACCGGCGTCTCGCTCCCCGGCAACTTGATCTGCCCAGCCGGACGCGTCACCTCTTCGCCCGAAACGCGGACCGACGAGGCCCGGCCGTGATAGGCGATCGGGATCCACTTGTAATTGGGCAGCAGCGGCTGCTCGGGACGCAGCAACCGCCCGACCGCGGTCGCATGGTGGATCGACGTGTAGAAGTCGGTGAAGTCGCCGATTCTGGCCGGCAAGCCGTATTGAGCCCGGTCCTGAGCAATCAACGCCGTTGCGATCCGATCCTGCTGATCGCTTCCCGCCCTGAGCGCCCTCGAAAGGTTCAACCTCAGGTGCGACCACGCGGCCGGTCCCAGCGCCATCAGCTCGTTCAGCACCGGATCCCGGCAAGCGCGCGCGACGCCCGGCTCCAGCAGCGCAGCCACGTTCGGATGCGACAGATCGAGGATCTGATCACCGATCGCGGCGCCGATCCGAAACTGCCGCTCCTGCCGCGTGCGGAACGCCGCCAACGGAAGATTCTGGATCGGAAAATCCGCCTCCGGCGCGTTGGCCGATTGCACCCAGCTGCGCAACGCCGGATCGTGCGTTTCGTTCAGCAACATCCGATCCCCGACTGCGGCTGCGTCAACGGTGCTCCGGGTCGAAATGCCGGCGCAGACCTGCCCAGCACTGCGCGCAGTCGGACTGGCGGTGCGGCGCACCCAGCGCATACGCCGTCGCCTGCAGCGGATGCCGGGTCTCGAACATCAGCGCCATCGTGTCGCGGATCGACTCCGGCTTCGACGTGTCGGCCCGGCTGGCCCGCTCGAAAGCGCTCGCGTCGGGCCCATGACCGGTCATGCAGTTGTGCAGGCTCGCTCCGCCCGGTACGAAGCCCTTTTCCTTGGCGTCGTACACCCCGCTGATCAATCCCATGAACTCCGACGCCACGTTGCGGTGGTACCAGGGCGGCCGGAACGTGTGTTCCATCACCAGGATGCGGGGCGGAAAGATCACGAATTCGAGGGCGCTGATCCCAGGCGTGTCGCTGGGCGACAGCAGCACGACGAAGATGGACGGATCCGGATGATCGAAGCTGACCGAACCGATCGTGTTGAATCGGCGCAGGTCGTACTTGTACGGCGCGTAGTTGCCGTGCCAGGCGACCACGTCCAGCGGCGAGTGATCCAGTTGCGCCGCCCACAGCCTTCCCTGGAACCGCGCCAGCAGCTCGACCGGCCCGGCCTTGTCCTCGTACCACGCGACCGGAGTCAGGAAGTCGCGCGGATTGGCCAGGCCGTTGGACCCGATCGGGCCCAGATCCGGCAGCCTGAAAGCGGCTCCGAAGTTCTCGCACACATAACCGCGCGCGCTCGCCTCGCTCAGCTCGACCCGGAAGCGGACGCCGCGTGGAATGACGACGACTTCGTTCGGCTCGGCCTCGATGATCCCGAACTCGGTGCAAAAGCGCAGAGCACCCTGCTGCAGCGCGACCAGCAGCTCGCCGTCCGCGTCGTACAGCACGCGGTCCGTCATCGAGCGGTTGATTGCATACACGTGTATCCCGCAGCCGCTTTGAGTCGCCGCCTCGCCGGTCCCGGCCATCGTGACCAGACCCTGAACGAAATCGGTCGGTGCCGACGGCACGGGCAGCGGATCCCACCGCATCGGGTCCGGCGGGGTCTCGCCGGCACGGAACTCGCTGCTCCAGCGATGCGGGTCGGTCGGACCGAACGCGCCGTGCAGCGTGCTGGGAAGGATCCGGTACAGCCACGAGCGCCGGTTCGAAGCGCGCGGCGCCGTGAAACTCGTCCCGGACAGCTGCTCGGCGTACAGGCCATACGGGCAGCGCTGCGGAGAATTCTGGCCGACCGGCAGCGCACCGGGCAGTGCCTCGCTCGAAAACACGTTGGCGAAGCCGCTTTGATAGGCGGCCGCTCCGATGGCCCGAGACGCTGGGGGTGGTCGGCTCATGGCGAATACTCCATTATCCGGCTGGTGCGCTGAATCGTATCGCGTGCACAGCGGGGTGCGGTTTCCCTGACTCCGCGGACAACTGAATCAGCGGATTAGTGAAGCTTCACGCGGGGCTCGGTGCGGCGGGTGATCATCCTGGCGAGCGTATCGAGCGCAACCTTCCAGGCACCGTGCAGCGCCAGCTCGTGCAGCTTGTACAGCGACACGTACATCATCCGGGCGAAGTAACCCTCGATCCAGATATTGCCACCGATCAGGCCACCCATCAGGTTGCCCACCGTCGAGTATTCGCCCAGCGAGACCAGCGATCCGAAATCCCGGTAGCGCCATGGACGCAGTGGTCGACCCTGCAAGATGCGATCGATCTGACCCACCATGTGAGATGCCTGCTGATGCGCCGCCTGTGCTCGTGGAGGCACCAGCTGGCCGGGCCCTGCGCCGATCCAGGGACAGGCGGCGCAATCGCCGATCGCAAACACGTGCGCGTCGCGCGTGGTCTGCAAGGTGGCCGTCACCACCAGCTGGTTGAGGGCGTTGGCTTCAAGCCCGTCGAGGTCGCGCAGAAACTCAGGTGCCTTGATGCCGGCGGCCCATACAACCAGTTCGGCCGGGACAATCTCCCCGCTGGCCAGTCGAACTCCATCCGGCAGGACTTCCTGCACACGCGATGAGGTCCTGACCCGCACGCCGAGCTGCTCGAGCAGTCGCATTGCCCCCTTCGCCAGGCGTTCCGGCAGCGCAGGCAGAATCCGCGGCGAGGCCTCGAGCAGTATCAGGCGGATGTCCTTGTCCGGATCGATCCGATCCAGCCCGTATGAAACCAGGGTGCGCGTGGTCCGGTGCAGTTCGGCCGCGAGCTCAACCCCGGTTGCTCCGGCACCGATCAAGGCAACCTGCAGCTGACCCGGACGCAGTGCGGTCCTCTGAGCATGCGCCCTTATAAAGGCGTTGACGAGCCGCCGGTGAAAGCGCTCAGCTTCCGACGGCGTATCGATCCGGAATGCGTTCTGCGCCACGCCCGGAACGCCAAAATCATGCGTCAGGCTGCCGACCGCGATCACCAGCGTGTCGTAGCCGAAGGCGCGGGCCGGAGTGACCTGATCGCCGTCCTCGTCGACGAAAGGCGCCACCTGGACCAGGCGCCGCGCGCGGTCCAGCCCCGTCATTTCCCCGATCAAGTACCGAAATCCGTGCCAGTACGACTGCGCAAGGTAGTTGGTCTCATAACTGCCCAGGTCCATGCTGCCGGCGGCAATCTCGTGCAGATGAGGCTTCCAGAAGTGGGCGCGCGTTTTCTCAATCAGCGTGACCCTGGCGCGCCGGCGCCGGCCGAGCCGGTCTCCAAGCCGGGTCACCAGCTCCAGCCCACCCGCCCCTCCTCCCACCACGAGCACTTCGTGAAGCCGGCCACTTTCGTTGACCGGCACGCTGCCCTGTGCCCTGGAGTCTGGTGTCATCATCGTCGGCCGCGCGTTCAAGAAAGCAGTGTATGTTATTAGTCGCGGTTCAAAGGCTGAACCGAAACAGGAGACCCTCCCATGTACTCGCGGATCCTGGCCGCGACCGACGGCAGCGAAACTTCGGAACTGGCGATCGAGCAGGCGGCGCGGCTCGCCGTCGATCAACATGCGCAATTGCGAATCGTTCACGTGATCGAGCAGTCTCGCCTCGCCTTCGCGGCGGCCGGCCCGGTTGCGGTCGATCTGGAGGCCATTGTCGACGCGCTGCGCAAGTCCGGGCAGGCGGCGCTCGAACGCGGACGCACAATCGCGCGGCAACACGGCGTGCAGGCCGAGGCCGCGATCATCGGCGACGACGCGGTTGACGATCGCGTGGCCGTGGTGCTGGCCGACGAGGCCCGTCGCTGGAAGGCGGACCTGATCGTGCTCGGAACGCACGGACGCCGCGGCATCAACCACCTGCTGATGGGCAGTGTCGCAGAGGCGGTGGCGCGCGTCGCGCCGGCGCATGTGCTGCTGGTTCGCGCCAGGGCCACTCAAGGCTGATGCACGCCCGCCCGAGCGGACGCGGGCTTGCCCGCCGAAGCCCGAAGGCCGGACGCGGGCTTGCCCGCCGAAGCCCGAAGGCCGGACGCGGGCTTGCCCGCCGAAGCCCAAAGGCCGGACGCGGGCTTGCCCGCCGAAGCCCAAAGACCGGACGCGGGCTTGCCCGCCGAAGCCCAAAGGCCGGACGCGGGCTTGCCCGCCGAAGCCCAAAGACCGGACGCGGGCTTGCCCGCCGAAGCCCAAAGACCGGACGCGGGCTTGCCCGCCGAAGCCCGAAGGGCGAAGGCGGGTCTGATGCGACGCGCTGAGCTTGGGCAGCGTTTGCGCGAGCTCGATCAGGCCGGCCTGATCCGGCGCCGGCGCCGGGTCGAAGGCCCGCAAGGCCCTCGTCTCCAGGTCGACGGCGCGGTCTACCTGGCGTTCTGCAGCAACGACTACCTGGGATTGGCGAACCACCCCGCACTGGCGGACGCCGTTCGCGGCGCGCTCGAGGAATTCGGGGTCGGCGCAGGCGCGTCGGGTCACATCTGCGGGCATACGCGCGTGCACGAGGCGCTTGAGGAGCGCCTGGCGCGCTTCGTCGGCCTGCCGCGCGCCTTGCATTTTTCAACCGGCTACATGGCCAACCTTGGAGTACTGCCTTCGCTGGCCGGGCCGGGCGACGTAATTTTCTCGGATCGGCTCAATCACGCCAGCCTGATCGATGCCGCCCGCCTGTCGCGCGCCGACGTCGAGATTTTCCCCCACTGCGACGTCGCTGCGCTCGACCGCCAGATGCAGGCCAGCGGTCACCGCTCCAAGGTGGTCGTGACCGACGCGGTCTTCAGCATGGACGGCGACCTGGCGCCCCTGCCGCGGTTGCTTGCATTGTGCGAGCGCCACGATGCGTGGCTGGTGGTGGACGACGCGCACGGCTTTGGCGTGCTGGGACAAACGGGCTCCGGCAGCCTGGCCCATTGGGCGTTGAGCTCGGAGAGAATTGTTTACATCGGAACGCTGGGCAAGGCTGCGGGCGTATTCGGCGCGTTCGTTGCGGCAGACGCCGATGTGGTCGAGTGGATTCTTCAGCGCGCTCGCACCTACATGTTCACGACGGCCAGCCCGCCGCTGCTCGCCGCCGCCCTGCTGGCCGCGTTGGATGTGATCGAATCCGAGTCGTGGCGACGTCGGCATCTTGCGGACCTGATCGGGCGAATCACTTCCGGCCTGTCGGGCTTTCAATGGCGCCTGCTGCCCTCCACCACGGCCATCCAAGCTTTGATCATTGGCGAAAACGCCGAGGCCATCTCGCTGATGGAGTCGCTGCGGCGCAACGGCATCTGGGTGCCGGCGATCAGGCCACCTACGGTTCCGACCGGAACGGCCCGCTTGCGAATCTCGCTCAGTGCGGCGCATTGCGATCAGGACGTCGATCGCCTGTTGAATGCGCTTGGGGAGCTTGCGCGCCATCCGGCTGCACCCGCCCGGCCGACATGACCGTACTTGCGTGAGCGTTTCTTGATTTGCCAGCGTGCCGGCCAGCGCGTATCCTCGCGCCCGGTGTGTCCGCGTTTAGGATTGCGGGCCGGACACCACGGGTTGTGCGACTTTGATATCGAACAATGAGGATTCAAATGGCTTCAATCGTCAGCGCGGTAACGGAACTGGAATCTCGCCGAAAGGCGCTCGAACTTGAGTTGGCGAACGTAAATTCGAGACTCAAGGCGATTCAGCAGGCGCTGGACGCGTCGATTCGCGCCGAGTCGAACGGCGCCGGTCGAGGGTCCGAGACGGCTTCCACGGTGTCATCCCGGTCCGAAATCTCGATCCGACGGACCGCACGCAAGAAGGTCCGCAAGCTGCGCCAGTGGTTCGCCTCCGGTGAAGCGGTCCCTGCTGACGGCTATCGCGACGCTGATCTCCGCGCTGAACACCCGGCTCGGCCGGATCGTCGACCGGATTCGGGTTCTGCAGGCGCAGGGCCCGGCCGCAGCGCGCTCCGAAGCGGCGGCCACCCGCGAGCACGAATTCGCAGTGCTCTCGCGTCGGGTTCACCTGTCCTACCTGGCCATCCTGTCCGCAGGGATCGCCGGACTGTTCATCTGCCTGGTCGTGGCCATGGCCTTCATCGGCGTGCTGCTGGAGGTCGATCTGGCCAAGCTGCTGGCGGTGCTGTTCGTTCTCGCGATGGTCTCGATGATCACGTCGCTGAGCCTTTTCCTGCGAGAGATCTACCTGGCGGTCTCGGCGCGTGAACGCGTGATGGCACTGTCGGATGCGCAGGCCGTGGGCGCGACCTCCAAGCAGTGACTCTGTGGTGGTGCAATTGTGAGTCACGCTCCGACCGAAGACCTGAATGTCGCGGCCTCCGAAGTAATGCCGCCACCGGCACGCATCAAGGCGCAGATCGCGCTGTCGGACGAGGCCGCGCGCACCGTGCTCGAGGGCCGCGCCGCGCTGTGCCGGATCCTCGGGCGCGAAGACGACCGGCGGTTCCTCATCGTCGGGCCCTGCTCGATTCACGATCCGCAGGCCGGACTGGATTATGCGAACCGCTTGCAGGCCCTCGCACGCGAGGTTGCGGACACGCTGCTGATCGTGATGCGCGTGTATTTCGAGAAACCGCGCACCTCGGTCGGATGGAAAGGCTTCATCAACGATCCCCGGATGGACGACTCGTTCCACATCGCGGAGGGGATGCAGCGGGCGCGCCGTTTCCTGGTCGATGTGGCCGAGCTCGGTCTGCCCACCGCGACCGAAGCGCTCGACCCGATCGCACCGCAGTACCTGGGCGACCTGATCGCGTGGACGGCCATTGGCGCGCGCACATCGGAGTCGCAGACCCATCGCGAAATGGCGAGCGGACTGTCGACGCCGGTCGGATTCAAGAACGGCACCGACGGCGACCTGAGCGGTGCCATCAACGCGATCATATCGGCCTCGCGGCCGCACAGCTTTCTGGGCATCAACGCCGACGGTGTCACCGCGGTCATCCGCACGCGCGGCAACCCACACGGCCACCTGGTGCTGCGCGGCGGTGGCGGGCGTCCCAACTACGACACGGTCAGCGTCGCGCTGGCCGAGGCGGCTCTGCAGCAGGCCGGGCTGGCGCGCAACCTGGTGATCGACTGCGCGCATTCGAACTCGTACAAGAAGCCGGAGCTGCAGCCGCTGGTTCTGAACGACGGGCTGGCCCAGGTGGCCCAGGGCAACCGTTCGATCATCGGCTGGATGGTCGAAAGCAACCTGGAATGGGGCAACCAGCCGATCCCGACCGACCCGTCGAAGCTGAAGTACGGATGCTCGGTGACCGATCCGTGCGTGGACTGGACGACCACCGAGAAAATGATCCGGCAGGCGCGCGAAACACTGCGCGGCTGCCGGAAACGGGGGGAATGAAGGTCGATTGACGGGTCGTTACGGCTTCACCGCCGGCAGATTCGCCGCGATGCCTGCGACCACGCCGTTACAGGCAGGGTGGCCCCAGCCCGAAGTGCTCGCGCCGCTGGATTCCGCGCTGCTCGCGTAGCCGATGTCATACACGATGTTGTCCGGGCGCAAACGGTCTGGGCCCACGCCCGCAGGAACATAGTCCAGCCCCAGGTTGTGTCGCGTGAGCCACGCAATGTTGTGGTCCGCGCACGAGGAGTCGCCGCTCACGCCGATGGCCCCCACCAGGACTTTCTTGCCGCCGATGCGGGCGTATAGCGCGAGTCCCCCGCCAAACACGTTGACGCCGCCCAACCGGTGACCCACCATCGGATCGTCGCTCTGTCCGAAGTCGGCCGCCTCTCCGCCGTACGCGACCTCGGTGTCCACCGGGTTGCTGTGTTGCAGGCCATACAGGCTGCCACCAGGCTGCACGGCCGAGTACAGATCGGCGGTGGACAGCGCCAGCCCCGGCAAGCTGAATGCATTGGCTGTATTGGCCTTCTGCGCCGATATGACGCGGCTGCCGGGCCACTGGGAGCCGCGGTCGGCGCCGGTGAATGCGACCGCACAGACGATGCCGTCGCGATTGACGACGGTTCCCCACATGTCGAGATTGAATCCTCCGTTGGTGCCATTGCGCGCACTCGTCAGAGCGGTCAGCAGGCTGCCGTGCCCCGGCAACAGTGCGCAGGGATCCTCGGCAAGTACGGGCGACGCCGCAACCGCAGTGGCCATTCCGATCGTGAGGATCGTAAGTGTTCTTTTCATGCACGTTCTCCCTGCCCTTTGCGGGCTCGTTTGTCGGTACGGCATGCCGGCACGGCCGAGTGCCGGTCTTCAGTCTGTTCAGACGGGAAACCTGGACCAAACCGGACATCGAACGGGCGCTGCGGCCCGCCTTCGCGCGAGGCGCTTCGGCGGGCGAGCTCGCCAGAGCGCAGCACGGAGGAGGGCCAGCCCTCCGAAGCGCGCAGGGCGAAGGAGGGTCAGCGCTCGGCCAGGTAGTGAGACACTTCGATCTGGTCCCCGGCCTGCAGAAAGGATCTGATCCTTTCCTCGTGCTCATGGTCGGCCACGGTGCTGCGAGCAAGCTGCCGCTGGTAGTCGACCCAGGAATCGACGATGAAGCGCTCGACGTACACGCTTTCATCGGCCAGGTCGCGATACAGCCGCCAGATGCGAGCCCCGTTGCGCCGCCTGAGCCTGCCGACCGGTTCCGAGGCCCGCAGGAATTCGTCGCGCCGGCGCGGATCGATCCGATAGCAGATCTCGACCGCCACCGGGCCGGCTTCCGGCGGCACCGATCCGGACAACTGCGGCTGAACTTCGGCCGGCGACAGCGTCACGTCGCTTTCCGCGCCGAACTCGACCGGATAACGGCGCACCCAGATCATCAGAATGACCATCAGCCCGCTCGCCAGGGCCAGGGCCAGCTCGCTGCTGCCGTGGCTGGCGACTACGCCCCACAGGGCCGCGCCGCCGGCCATGAAGCCCTGGGAGGCCAGCATCGAGAGCGCGATCGTGCGCGACCGCACCCACATCGGGACCGAAGTAAGAAGCGCGGAGCTCAGCGATGTCAGGGCGATGCTCCACGCCGCTCCGCCCAGCACCAGGGCCGGACACAAGGTCCACACGTCGGACAGCACTGCGCTCGACGCCAGCGTCAATGCGTAGGCGACCGTCGCGGTTCTGACTTGCGTCTCGAGTGCAACGCGCTCGCGCAACCAGTGCAACGCAAGGCCGCCCAGGATCGCTCCGACGCCCAGGCTTCCGATCAGGAACCCGAAGCCCGCGGCCGAGGTTCCTAGTCGCCCCTGGCCCACGACCGGAATCAGAGCCCACAGCGAGCTTGCCGGCAACATGAACGTTGCCGTACGAATCAGGGGGGCCCGCACCCCGCTAGCGTGGGCTGCGTAGCTCAGTCCGACCCGTATCGCGCTGAGCAGGCGTTCCGGCGGCAGGTGCGAGCGGATCGAAGCCGGCTGCCAGCGCCAGGCGACCACGACGACCCACGCGTAGGCGGCCGCATTGACGACGAATACGAGCCACGGCCCGCTTGCCGTCTGTATGCCCCCTGCCAGGGCAGGACCAACCGCGCGCGCGATGTTGTAGGCGATCCCGATCAGCGTGAGCGCCTGCGCGAGCTCGGTGCGGTCGATCGCTTCGCACATCGACGACTGCCAGGCGGGTCCATTGAGCGCCATTCCGGTGCCCAGCACAAAGGTCAGCGCCAGCAGTCCCGCCGGCCCGATGGCCCCGAAAAGCGTCAGGGCGGCCAGCAGGCAGCTTGCGAGCAACATCAGCGCCTGGGTGGACAGGATCAGCCGGCGCCGATCCAGCAGGTCACCCAGCACGCCGGCGGGCAGCGACAGCAGGCACATCGGCAAACTGATGGCGGTCTGCATCAGCGCCACCAGCAGCGCACTGCGGGTCAGCGAGGTCATCAACCAGGCGCCAGCAACGCTCTGCATCCAGACCGCCAGATAGCTCGTCAACGAGGCGAGCCAGAGCCGGCTGAACGTCGGATGGCGCAGCGGCGACCAGGCAGAACCGATGGCGACACGTTGACTGAGCACGACGTCAGGAGTCTAGCCAATCAGATGACCCGCCCGGGCCGCCCATCGAAGTCCGTTGCGACGGTAGCGATTATCGGCATATGAGACGCACGCGGCCGTAAAATATCCGGGCTAGAATGCCCGCCAAGCCGGATCCGGGGATGCGATGAAAGTCCTGCTGGTCGACGACCATTCTCTGATTACTGACGCGGTCAGCGCGCTGCTGCAGGACATCGATCCGGATGTCGAGATCCATACTGCGGCCACGGCGCCCGAGGCGATGAAGCTGGTCGAGCAGCACCCCGACTCGGACCTGCTGCTGCTCGACCTGGGCGTGCCCGGAGCGACCGGCACTTCGCTGCTCGAGGCGATCGTGGCGCAGGTCCCCGATCTGAAGATCCTGGTGCTGTCCGGGATGCAGGACCAGCGCAGCGTAATGCGCACCCTGCAGCTCGGTGCGGCCGGATTCGTTCCCAAATCGATGGCAACCGACAAGCTGCTGGCGGCGATCAAGTTCGTGATGTCCGGGGGCTTCTACATACCGGCCGACCTGTTGGAAGAAGCGCAACGGCTGGGGCCGCTTTCGGGGCCGCCGCCGCGTGTTCAGAACGCGGCGATCGGTGCCGCCCGGATCGCGCTGACCGAACGGCAGGAGCAGGTTCTGCAGCTGCTGGCGCGGGGAGCCCCGATCAAGATCATCTGCCGAGAGCTTGGGTTGTCCGAAGGAACGGTCAAGACGCACGTAACCGCGATCTACCGCGCCTTCGGGGCGTCCAACCGCACCGAGGCTCTGCTGGCGGCGCGTCGCAACGGCTACGACGTCGGCTGACGGCCCGTCATGCGGCCGCCGTCATGCCGCTGACGTCGCGGGCCGGTCTGCTCCCGCCGAAGGCGCCAGCCCGAGTGCTTGCGCGATCGTCGAGTTCAGCAGCAGCGCATCGGCCGGTTTCTGCAGCACGACCGGCTCCTCACCGCGACGCAGGGCGATGTTCGACGCGATTGAAGGATCCGCGCTGGTCCTGGCCTGCAGCTGTCGCTTGAATTCGCCCACGACCTCCTGCGCCTGCACCGCGGTCAGCATCACGACCGGGATCGGGCTGCGGATCAGCTCGCGGATCCGGAACACGGCCTCGGCTCCGTTGATCGGCCCGCCCAGATTGTGATCGGCCACGATCAGGTCGACTTTCGATTCGTTCGCCAGACGCTGCAGCAACACGGTGTCGAACTTCGGAGAGGGCAGCACGCGCGCCCCCCACGACGTGAGCAGGCGAGTGAGGCTGGCCAATATCTCGGTATTGTCTTCCAGCACCACGATCAGGTGATCCGTCAGCGGGATCAGCGTGGCGGAAGCCAACGCGGCCTTCTTTGCACGCGCTCGAGGCGGCCGTGGAGCCAATGGAATTTCGACCCGGAACACGGTCCCCGCTCCCGGGCGGCTGGTCACGAACAGCGAATGGCCCAGCACGGTGCAAATCCTGCGAACGATCGACAGGCCCAGGCCATATCCGCCGGACGTTTCCGTCTTGGAGCTTTCCCCCCGATAGAACTCCTCGAATATCCGGTCGAACTCGTCGCGCCGGATGCCGGGTCCGGTATCCCAGACTTCGAGACTGACGCGGCTGGAGCGGCGGCGCGCTGCCAGCAGCACGCCGCCTTCGGTCGTATAGCGGACTGCGTTGGAGATCAGATTTCGCAGGATCCGCTGCAGCAGCAACGGGTCGGTCTCCACGTACAGACCGGCCCTGCGCTCCCTGAATCGCAGCCCCTTGGCAGCGGCGATCGGAACGAACTCCTGCCGAAGGGTCGAGAACATTTCGTTCAGATCCACGACCTGCTTGCTGGCCTGAACGGCGCCGGAGTCCAGGCGGGAGATCTCCAGCAACTCCTCGACCAGCTTGGACAGCGATTCGACCGCACTCGACAGGTTCTTCGTCAGCGGCTCCAGCGGCCCCTGAGCCCGCTTGCGCAGCAGCGAGCAGTAGATGCCGATCGCCTGCAGCGGCTGCCGCAGGTCGTGGCTGGCCGCCGCGAAGAACTGCGTCTTGGACCGGATCGCGCTTTCCGCGGCGCGCCGCGCTTCCTCGGCCAGTCGCTTCTCGTTCAGCAGCTGCTCGACCAGGACCTCGTTCTCGTAGTTCTTCTTGACCGCTTCCGACATCGTCTCGCCGAAATTGCGTCCGAAGAACAGCGTGAACAGGAAAACCGCGAACAGCACGATCGCGGCGCTGTAGTACGCGGCATCGTGCTGCTCCACCATCCGCACCAGCAGCGGCAGCACGGCCAGCGGGAGGAAAAGGAACAGCGCGCGCCGATATCCTGCATAAAGGGTCAGTGAACCGAAGGCAACGCCGAGAATGACGGCCAGCAGCACCAGCTGCAACAGGGGCGAATCCGGCGCGAAGAACAGGGTTCCCGCGACCCCCCACAGCAGGCCGGCGGCCGCCGCGATGGCCACCCAGCGCGAAGCCCACATCTTGGCCCGCTTGGCCGGTTCAGGATCCAGCCGGAACGCCCGGGCGACTCGCAGACGCAGCAGCGACTCGAGCAGCATTCCGATGAACCAGATCAGCAGCTGATTCTGGAGCACTTGATTCTGGTCGTGGGTATGCCAGAAGGCGGCGACCAACGCCATGCTGCCGAAGATGCTGCCGAGCACCGACTGGGGAACCTGCCGATAAACGGAAGCCATCACTCCGGCGGTGATTCGCTGCTGTCTCTGCTCGGGCGACTCGTCGCCCAGACCAAGTCGCGTCAGTGGTCCGGCCATGTCCGGATGATAATGAAGGAAGGCCGCCCGGCGCCGTTATTCAAGTCAGCACCGGGTGGCGGTGAAAGTGCAACCTGGCCTGGCCGGCTCGAAGCTGCAGGCGGCCGGGCGCACCGATCGGCAGCGTCACGCGTCGCCGGCCGTGGCCAAACGGCAACCCCGTCACGATCGGCGTGGCCAGCACGGAGCGCAGGTGCCCGACCACAACAGAAAGGTCGAAGCCATTGTCGTTCGGCATGCTGGGCGTCGGCGTGAAATCGCCCAGCACAACGGCACGCTGGCGCTGCAGAATCCCTGCGTGCAGCAGCTGCAGCAGCATCCGCTCGATCCGATACGCGGCTTCATTGACGTCTTCCAGGAACAGGATCCCCCCCTGTACGCGCGGCAGATACGGTGTCCCCATCACGGCGCACAGCATCGACAGATTCCCGCCCCATAGCCGGCCTCGCACGTCCAGGTCAGGACCGTCGGTCTCGAACTCGATCCAGACTTCGGGCTGCTCGATCGCCTCGAAAAAACTCTGGATCGTGAACTCGCTGTCGCCTCGCGATCCGAAGTCAGCCGCCGACGGCCCCTGGAAACTGACCCCGCCCGCACGCGCCAGCAGCGCCAGTCCGAAGGCGGTGAAATCGCTATAGCCGACCAGGATCCGGCCGGCATCGCGAATCGCGGCGAAATCCAGCCGCTCCAGCAACCGGGACATCCCGTAGCCGCCGCGTGCCGCGACCACCACATCCAGCCGCCGATCGGTCGCGAAGCGCTGAAGCTCGACGGCGCGAAGCTCGTCGGAGCCGGCAAAGCGCAGCTCGCGCGCGAATACCGTTTCGCCGGCGCACACCTTCCAGCCCCGCTCCGCGAAGAACGAGGCCGCCCGGTCGGCCACGCCAGGATCGGGAAGAAAGCCGGACGGAGCGACGAAGCCCACGCGGCGAGGCCTGATGCCGGACACCTCTTCGCTGCGTGAAGACCCAGCTTCGGACGGTTCGAGCGGGCTGGCCCCCACGGATCGTCAGCTACTCATCTTCAGAGTCGCCGGCGCCGCCGCCTTGCTGCTGCGCGCGCCGCTCTGCGAAAAAGCGGCTGAGCGTCGAGGAGCAGGCCTGCAGCAACACGCCGGAGCGGACCGTCGTGTGATGGTTCAAGCGGCTGTCCGAAAAAAGATCGATCAGGCTGCCACACGCTCCCGTCTTCGGGTCCGGCGCCCCGTAGACCAGGCGCGCGATCCGTGCCTGCTGGATCGCGCCCGCGCACATCGCGCACGGCTCCAGCGTCACGTACAGCGTGCACCCGGTCAGCCGGTAGTTGCCCAACCAGTCGGCCGCGGCGCGGAGGGCCTGGATTTCGGCGTGAGCTGTCGGATCGCTGTGGCCGATGGGCTGGTTGAATCCGGTTGCGATCAGCACGCCGCTTTTGATCACCACTGCTCCGACCGGAACCTCGCCCAGCGCCCAGGCGTTGTGGGCCTGATCCAGTGCCAGCCGCATGAACGTCTGGTCCGGATCGGTCGGCACCTCGCCACCCTCGCTGACCTCGATCGCCTGCGCGGCCCGCTTCAGCCAGGCGGCCGATGCGCCCTCGCCTCTCATTCCCATTCGATGCAGCCCAACATACTTAACCCGTTGTAAACATTGAGATTTCTGCGATCGGATCGCTCATTCACCGACATTTCCACGGCACAAAACCCGCGCCGCGCCAGTGCGCGTGCAGCCGCGCTGACCGGCTTCGGCAACCGCAAACGAAGACGGCGACGGATTCGAGCTTATGCCATAGTCGCGGACGCCGCGACACAGGGGCGGCGAGAGACAAGTTCGGGGGTGCGACGTGCTTCGTTTTCTGGCATTCGGTCTGAGCGTCCTCGTTCTGGCGTCGCCCGGGTGGGCGGCGGTTCGGCCGTTCCCGCCGGGCTTCCACGCCCAGAGGGTCGAAACCAACGGGACGAGCTTGTACGTGCGCGTGGGCGGCACGGGCCCGGCCGTCGTGATGCTGCACGGCTTCGGCGACACGGGCGACATGTGGGCGCCGATCGCCGCGCAGCTGATGAAGGATCACACCGTGGTCGTGCCCGATCTGCGCGGCATGGGGTGGTCTGCGCATCCGGAGTCCGGTTACACGAAGAAGAACCAGGGCGTTGACATCGCGGGCCTGCTCGACCATCTGCAGATCCGCAAAGCCGACCTCGTCACACACGACATCGGCAACATGGTTGGTTACGCCTTCGCCGCGCAATATCCCGACCGCGTCACGCGCTGGGTCGTGATCGATGCACCGCTGCCCGGCATCGGCAACTGGGACAACATCGTCCGTAGCCCGCAACTGTGGCACTTCAATTTCCGCGGGCCCGACGTGGAACGGCTGGTCGCGGGGCGCGAACGCATCTATCTGGACCGCTTCTGGAACGAGCTGTCGGCCAATCCAAAGGCGATCGACGAAGCGACGCGCCGGCACTATTCCGCACTCTACGCGCGCCCCAAGGCCATGCACGACGCGTTCGAGCAGTTTGGTGCATTCGCGCAGGACGCGGCCGACAACAAGGCCCTGCTGGCGGCGGGCGGCAAACTGACGATGCCGGTGCTGGCCGTTGGCGCGGAGAAGTCCTTCAACACCGCCATGGCGGAAGAAGTGCGGTTCGTTGCGACGAACGTTACGGAGGGGATCGTGCCTGCCTCCGGCCACTGGGTGATGGAGGAGAACCCGGCCGCTACGACCAAGCTCGTCCTCGACTTCCTCGCGAAGTGAAAGGGCGGGAGCACCGCCCTGCCGTCCTCTTGCCGGACCGGCATATACGCGCGGCAGTGAGGAATTCCAGCCCGGTCATCAGCCCAGCGTACTCGGCGAGCACTCCAGCCACCCTCTTCCCGCCGTCCGTTCCGCGACGAACGCGTCCCGCACCACGTTAAGCCGATAGGTCAGAAAGACCCGGTCGCGAACGTTCGACAGCCGCTCGGCGTTGAAGATCGCCGCGTTGGTGCCGTTGCAGCGTGCCGACGGGTACAGCAGACCGTTCAGCGCCTGCTCGTGCACATAGCGCCCCACCTGATGCGTGAACGCGTAACTTCTGCGGCTCACGAGGTCGGGATAGGCCGACTCCTTGCCGCGCAGGTCCACGAGCAGCGCGTCGCAGCGTACGTTGAACACACGGCGCTCGGTGGTGATGTCCCGATCCTCCCCGCCGAAGCTGTCGCGCACGAATCGATACCAATGCCACGCGGTCTCGTAAACGGTCGTCTCCAGATCCGGCGCGCCGTACCACACGCCGTACAGCGACGCGTCCGAAAAGCGCGACGCCTGCCAGTTTGATGAATCGAACGAGTAGCTGATCACGGTGCCGTAGTCGAACGGCCGTGTGATCAGCGCCGCCGCGCTCAGGATGCGGCCTGCGCTCTCTGCCGCGATGGCGATCTCCCAGTCAACGCGATCGGCCGACAGGTCGTCAAACAGATTCTGCGATTCGCGGATGCCTGGGATGTTGCGCACCAGGTCGTCGTGGAAGTCGATATTGGCGGAAAGCAGATCCGCCTGCATCTACTGGCCGCGCTGAAAGTCGAGATAGCGGCGCACCGCTAACAGGCCCTCGAAGCCGTGCTCGATGACCAGGTCCACCGGACGGGCGCCGAGCTGGCGGTTCGGTTGCGTCATCCAGCGGTGGGCGAGGTCCAGGTCATGTGGGAACAGCATCCGCAACGACTTGTGGATGCCGAGCAAATGCCCGGCCCGCTCCAGCAGATCGCGATTGTCGGCCAGCGGCTCTCCGCTGCGATAACGGGCCAGCGTGCTTCGGCTGCCGGTCGACAGGCCGAGCAGTACCGCTTGCTCCGTCGCGGGCAGTTGCCAGTGTTCCAGCAGTTGCGTCACCATCGCGGCGAGCCGGCCGCGGGCCTCGCGGGAGCCGGTATCTACGACGGCAGCGTGCTTTGCCGCTACGCTCGACATCACGTCTTCCTTCGGACTCTTGTCATTAATGGTACATTTAGTGTACCAAGAAAGACATCTATGTCAAGCCTCGAGATGGTCGGCCGTCCGGGTCACTCCCACTCGATCGTCGCCGGCGGTTTGCCGCAGATGTCGTAGACCACCCGATTGATACCGCGCACCTCGTTGATGATCCGGCTCGATACCCGGCCCAGCAGCTCATGCGGCAGCGGGGCCCAAATCGCGGTCATGAAATCCTGCGTCTGCACCGCACGCAGCGCGACCACCCATTCGTAGGTGCGACCGTCGCCCATCACGCCGACGCTGCGCACCGGCAGGAACACCGCGAAGGCCTGGCTGGTGCGCTCATACCAGCCGCTCGCCTGCAGCTCCTCGATGAAGATCGCGTCGGCGCGCCTGAGCAGATCGGCGTACTCGGGCCGCACTTCGCCCAGGATCCGAACCCCAAGTCCAGGTCCCGGAAACGGGTGGCGAAATACGATCTCGCGCGGCAGGCCAAGCGCCAGGCCGAGCTCGCGCACCTCGTCCTTGAACAGCTCCCGCAGCGGCTCGAGCAGCTTCAGGTGCAGCGTGTGCGGCAGCCCGCCGACGTTGTGGTGCGATTTGATGTTGGTCGCCTTCTTGGATTTGGCACCGGCCGACTCGATCACGTCCGGATAGATCGTTCCCTGCGCCAGCCAGCGCGCGTTCGGGCGTCGCGCGGCCTCCTGCTGGAATACCTCGATGAACTCGGCACCGATGATCTTGCGCTTGGCCTCGGGATTGTGCTCCCCGGCCAGCTCTTTCATGAAGCGCTCCGACGCATCCACCGTCACGAGCCGCAAACCCAGGTGATTCTTGAAAGTTTCGGTCACCTGGCGCGCCTCGTTCAGCCGCAGCAGCCCGGTGTCGACGAACACGCAGGTCAGCTGCTCGCCGATCGCGCGATGGATCAGCAAAGCGGCCACCGACGAATCGACCCCGCCGGACAGGCCCAGGATCACCTCCTCGCGGCCGACCTGCTCGCGGATCGCGCGGACCGCCTCCTCCAGGTAGTTCGGCATGCTCCAGTCGCCGCGGCATCCGCATATTTCGCGCACGAAGCGTGTCAGGATCGCCTGCCCCTGCAGCGTGTGCGTGACCTCGGGATGGAACTGCACGCCGTACAGGCCGCGGCGTTCGTCCGCCATGCCTGCGATCGGACAGGTCTCGGTCGACGCCATCAACGCAAAGCCGGGCGGCATCTCGACCACCCGATCGCCGTGACTCATCCAGACCTTCAGCTTGCCGTGCCCTTCCGGCGTCTGGAAGTCCTGGATGCCGCTTAGCAGCCGCGTGTGCCCGTGAGCGCGGACCTCTGCGTAGCCGAATTCGCGCGTATGTCCGCCCGCGACGCGACCGCCGAGCTGCTGCGCCATCGTCTGCATCCCGTAGCAGATGCCGAGCACCGGAACGCCCAGCGAGAAGATGGCGGCGGGCGCCCGTTCGGTGCATTCCTCGTGCGCCGACAGATGACTGCCCGACAAAATGATCCCGCGCGCGCCGAACGACCGTATGAAATCGTCCCCCACGTCACACGGGTGGATCTCGCAATACACGCCCGCCTGGCGTATGCGGCGCGCGATCAGTTGCGTGTACTGCGCGCCGAAGTCCAGGATCAGGATGCGCTCGTGCGACAACTATTCGACCCGGTAATTCGGCGCTTCCTTGGTGATCCGGACGTCGTGAACATGCGACTCACGCATGCCGGCGCTGGTGATCTCGACGAATTCGGCCCGCGTGCGCATCTCCTCGATGGTCCGGCAGCCGCAATAGCCCATGCTGGACCGCACGCCGCCGGCCAGCTGATACACGATGGTCAACACGCTGCCCTTGTAAGGAACCATCCCCTCGATTCCCTCGGGCACCAGCTTGTCGGCGTTGGCCTCGTAATCCTGGAAATAGCGGTCGGCCGCTCCCTGTTGCATCGCCCCCAGACTGCCCATGCCGCGGTAGGACTTGTACGAGCGGCCTTCATACAGGATCGTCTCGCCGGGCGCCTCTTCGGTGCCCGCGAACATGCTCCCCATCATCACGCTCCAGGCGCCCGCGGCCAGCGCCTTGGCCACGTCGCCCGAATATCGAACGCCGCCGTCGGCGATCACCGGAATCTGCTGGCCGGCCAGAGCCCGGGCCACGTTGGAGATCGCGGTGACCTGCGGCACCCCGACCCCTGCCACGACACGGGTCGTGCAGATCGAACCCGGTCCTATCCCCACCTTGACCGCGTCGACACCCTGCTCGGCCAGCGCGACGGCGGCAGCGGCGGTCGCGATGTTGCCGCCCACCACGTCGATTTGCGGGTAATTGCGCTTGATCCAGCGAACCCGATCCAGAACCCCCTGCGAGTGACCATGGGCCGTATCCACCACCAGCACGTCGACACCGGCCTTCACCAGCAGCTCGCAGCGCTCATCGTCGGCCTCGCCCACGCCCACCGCGGCACCCACCCGCAGCTTGCCCAGCTCGTCCTTGGCGGCACTCGGGTGCTCCGTCGCCTTGGTGATGTCCTTGACCGTGATCAGTCCGCGCAGCTCGAAATCGCCGTTGACCACCACGACCCGCTCGAGCCGATGCCGGTGCATCAACGATTTGGCCTCTTCCAGGCTGGCGCCTTCCCGCACCGTGACCAGCTGATCGCGCTGGGTCATGATCTCTCGCACGGGCGCGTCCAGCCGCGTCTCGAAGCGCAGGTCGCGGTTGGTGATGATGCCGATCACCTTCGGCCCTTCGACCACCGGCAAGCCGGAGATGCGGTGCTGGCGCGTTAATTCGATCACGTCGCGGATCTTCATGTCCGGTCCGATCGTGATCGGGTCGCGCAGCACGCCGGCCTCGTGGCGCTTGACTTTCAGGACTTCGGCCGCCTGCTGGCGCGGCGACAGGTTCTTATGGAGGATGCCGAGTCCGCCTTCCTGCGCCAGGGCGATTGCCAGGCGGGAGTCCGTCACGGTGTCCATCGCGGCGGACACCAACGGCAATTTCAGCTCGATCCGGCGGGAAAACCGGGAGGAAAGATCCGTTTCCCGGGGCAACACGGCCGTATAGGCCGGTAACAGCAACACATCGTCGAACGTCAGCGCCTTTTCGATCAAACGCATCGCAGTCCTCGCGCCGC
>VBCK01000053.1 GCA_005882215.1 Betaproteobacteria bacterium
ATTCCGTGCGTGCGGACGATCAAGGGAGGCCGTATGTTCAAATCGATATTGATCCCAACCGACGGATCGAAACTTTCCGATCAAGCGGTGCGCCAGGGCCTGCAGCTCGCAAAATCCCTGGGCGCCAAAGTTGTTGCGCTGCACGTGACGGCTCCGTTCCACGTGTTGGCGGCGAGTGCCGCCGCCCTGACCGAGACCCGCGAGCAGAGCGAAAAAGGAGCAGCCGAGTTCAGCAAACGGATCTTCGATGTAATTGCTGGCATGGCGCGCGAGGCCGGCGTCGCCTGCACTTGCCACTCGCACAGCGGCGAACATGTCTGGCAGGAAATCATCATGGCCGCCGAGAAGTTTGGGTGCGATGCAATATGCATGGCATCCCACGGCCGCAGAGGCATCGGGGCGGTGCTGATCGGCAGTGAGACCGTCAAGGTGCTTACGCACAGCAAGATTCCGGTACTCGTGGTTCGTTGATGCCAGTTAATCGGGTGGGACCGCAGCCCGCAGCCGGCCGAGTGCGGCCGGCTTTCGGGCCGTTCGCACAAAAGCAGGTTCGTGACGGCCACTGGCTCTCGCTTGGCCGGTTCTCGCAGCCCAGGAATCGTCTCCCTTTGCAGTCGGGGGCCGCTCGTTGTGGCCGAGATAGCGGCCGATCCTTCCAGAAATAAAGCGAGGCAAGCTTCTCCGACCTGCTCCCGATCGCTCGGACCGGCGGCCGTCTCCCAGCGCTGCGGAATACTCAACTTTTCCGCTTTTGCACGGTCAAATTGTTATGGAGCACGCCATGCTAGACGCGACGCATACAACCCGCACGACGGGTTATGTGGCCTCCGAGGAACGGCCGCGGCGGCCACGCAAGATTCGACTCGACCGCGATCTCTATTGCCCGCACTCGGTCCGAGCGAGCGGCGGCGACCCCAACTGCGATCACGACTTCGAAATGGCACCCGCGGTGAGGGAGGCTGACTTCGCCATTTGGAAGTGCACCAGGTGCGGGCGCGCGTTCAAATACGAAACCTGGAAGTCCAATGCCCGCGTTGCGTCAAAGCGATCGGCGCAGCCACCACGCTAACAGTAGGCGTTGTCTCGATCGAACGCACAGCGCTCGCAGTCAGCGGTTCGGCAACGGTCGTTCCCTTGCGCACGCGCCGGAAAATTGCCCCTCTCGCACCCGGCTCGCCGCAAGCCAGGTCGCCAAGCTCGCCACGGTGTTGGTGGACTCGCCCTCCGCGAGCATCTCTGTCAGGGCCTCTTCCGCCACGGCATCCAGCCGGTGCGGGTCGAGCGCCACCTGCGTACCGACCCCATCCGGCCTGATTGACGGGACCACTTTGCAATCGAGCGTAGCGTCGCGGGCTCAAATCCTGTCCGGGACACGAAGAAAATCGCGATCCCGAAACGCAAGCGCTGAGTCGAGTCTCCGAAAGCGGGGGCGGAACGTACCTGACGGACAGAAAGGCCTCCGAGGCGTGGTCGCCTACGACATTAGGAGCGGGCAATTCGAGCGACGCCCTGCTTCTGAACCACTCTGCAGCAAGTCGCAGCGCGAGCGAGGAAGTGACTTCCCTCGCTTCCGTCGCGTAGACGTTGGTCGAATATACATGTCCGAACGGTCCGCGTAGCCTAACCTCGAGGGAGGTCTGCACGGTCGCAAAGGATTGCCGAAAGGCTGACTCGATCGCTGCAAAGATAGCGAGCGGCCCGCCACAGCAGACCGATGTAGTGGACCCCGCCCTGCCAAGGAGGAAGACAACGTGAAGATCCGAATCGCCCTGTTCACACCTGAACGCGCTCTGGCATCAGACGATGGCCCTGCTGCTCCCGGAGCCGGGTCGCGCCGGCGTTTCTTTGGCACTGTCGCGAGCGCGCTGTTCGCCCTGGGCAGTTTCGCAGCCGCTCCGGCCGCCGTTGCCGAGGCCGAGGACGCCTACGCCCCGCATTGGGTCGCCAGTTGGGCCACGTCTCCGGCCGCTTATTACGTGTACACAGCACCGGTCCGGCAGAATCAGGCGCTGGGATTCTCGCCCACGAAGTCGGCCGTGGCGAATATCCAACCCGACCTCTCGTTTCCCTTTCCCGACGCGAAAACTACCGGCGCAAGCGCGGTCGACCAGAGCATCCGCTCTATCGTCAAGCCCGACCTCTGGGGCCGCACGATGCGTGTACGGTTGTCCAATGTCTTCGGCAACGCGCCGGTGACTTTCAGCGCAACCACCCTCGCGCTGCAGGAATACGCCGGCAACGTCGTCGATGGAACCGTCACGCGGGTCACGTTCGGCAGTAGAGCATCGGTGACGATCCCGGCCGGCCAGCAGGCTTGGAGCGACGCCGCGGTATTGACGTGGGTCGATGACATAAACAACCCGCTGCTGCAGGGGCGCAACCTGGCTGTCAGCTATGCGATTCAGGGCGACAGCGGCCATATGACGCATCACAGCGGTGCCAACATGACCTCGTTCATCACCGCGGCCGGAAGCGGCGATCACACGCAGGATGTGGATGGATTCGCGTACGAGTTCACGACGACGTCCTGGTTTTTTCTGACAGCGGTCGACGTCGTGGCTTCCTCCGACACGATCGTCGTCTGCGCCTTCGGTGACTCGATCACGGATGGCACGCACACGACCCTGAATACGAATGACCGGTGGGCGAACGTGCTTTCCCGCAGATTGCACGATGCGTTCGGAAACAAGGTCAGCGTCGTCAACGAGGCGATCGGAGGCAACCGCGTCATCAATCCGGTGGTGGCCAATGCGACTTCGGGTCCGGCTGCGGTCGATCGACTCGATCGCGACGTGCTGGGGCTGTCGGGATTGACCCACGTGATCTGGATGGAGGGCATCAACGACCTCGGGGCCGGGTACGGACAAGGCGCGAGTCCGACGCCCGTCATCGAGAATCCCGTCATTCATACACCGGCCAATATCATCGCGGGATATCAGAATGTGGTCGGCCGCCTCCGCGCCAGGGGCATCAAGGTGATCGGCGCCACCATGACCTCTGCATTGGGCTATAACAATCCTTCAGAGGGGTGGGATCTGAACACGTTTCCCGGCTTCCTAGCCAGCGTGGACAACGGTCCGGTCATCGATAACTATCGCAAGCAGATCAATCAGTACATCCGCACTTCGGGGCTCTATGACGGCGTGGCGGATTTCGATCTGGCGACGCTCGATCCGGCCACGGGGAACATGAAAGCCGAGTATGTGCCCAACAGCCAGTTCACGCAGCTGCCGTGGGACTATCTGCATCCCAATCATGCCGGCTATAACGCCATGGGTATGGCGGTCAACATCGATCTGTTCAGGCTCGGTGATCGTTGATCATCAGAATAGCGTTGTGCCGGCACCGACGGGCGGGCCGGCGCAGCGCCGGGACGTTTCGCAGCGATCCCGTTCGAATAGCACATGCGGCGGTGAGGTCGCCGAGGGCGTCTGATCCGGTCAACCTCGGTTCCGGCCGTATTCTTCGACGCGTTGTGCCAGCTGTTCCGGCTCGAGCCGGTCGCACACCTCGAACGGCTGGCAGATCGAGAGCCTGTCCGGCAAGTGCGAGGCGAAGAGTCCTCGCGTGGATCGATCAGCACGTGGAGGGGAAGGAGGCAAGGGGCACGACCAAGCCTTGAAAGGGCATCGTTAAGTTGGTGTCAAAGAGGGGTGATGGCAAGCCGGCGACTTCAGGTCGGAGCCGCTGAAAATTGGATTTCGGATTAGCAAGTAGCGCAAAGGAGAGTTCTTCGATGAGAAGCTTTAGCGCTTTAACAAAAGCACGACTGCGCTTCGTTCAGAGGATCGCTAAAATATTTCCGCGCCCGCTCTTCTGGGGTGGTGGAGCGCGTCAATATATTTTTGGGCTGACCCCACTATTGTTATATTTCGGAGGCAGAAACATGAATTCCGTGACGGGGATGCTGTCTGCGAAGCGGCACCAAGCCGAAGCCGTCCTATTTTCGAACGGTCAACGAAATTGTCGCGGGCCAAACCTTATAGCCTGGGCGACACTTGGCGCCGCGGTCATCGCGCTTCTCGGCATTGCGCCGCCCGCCGCTGCGGATCCAGCGAGCGGCCAACACTGGGTTGGTACATGGGGTGCGAGTCCGTCGGACGGCGCCACCGCGTTCAGCAATCAAACAATTCGCCTGATCGTTCATACTAGCGTCGGTGGCAATTCAGTACGTGTCCGGCTGTCAAATCTATTCGGGCCGCAATCGCTGGTTGTCGGTTCGGTACATGTGGCTCACAGCAGTGCAGGCGCAAGCATAACCCCCGGCTCGGACCGGCCTGTCACTTTCAGCGGAGCGTCCTCTGTAACGATCCCCGCTGGCGCGCTTGTATTGAGCGATCCGGTCGACTTGGACGTCCCTCCGCTGTCGAATCTGGCGGTGAGCATCTACGTTCCGGGCAACACCGGTCCCGCAACGGAACACAACCTGGGGATGCAAATGAACTATATCTCCACCCCCGGGGATCACACCGGTGCGGCAGATCTGCCGGTGAGCGCGACTGCGCAATCATGGTTCTTTCTCTCCGGAGTCGAAGTGAAAACCACGACGCCGCCACGCGCGATCGTTACGTTCGGGGATTCAATCACTGACGGCTATTGCTCCACCGTCGGCGCCAATCGCCGCTGGCCCAACGTTCTTGCAGAGCGTGTGCTTGCCGACAGGTCTCTTCGGAACCTGGCGGTCATCGATCAAGGCATCAGTGGCAACAGGATTCTGCACAACGGCCTGATCCCGGTTTTTGGCCCGGATGCGTTAGCCCGGTTCGACCGAGACGTCCTGGTTCAGTCCGGGGTCAAGTACGTGATTGTCCTCGAGGGCATCAACGATTTTGGCCACGCTGCGCCGGGTACGCCTGAGGCTGTCAATGCCGATGACATCATAGCCGGCTACCTCCAACTCATAGCTCGCGCGCATGAGCGTGGGCTCAAGATTTTCGGCGGCACGCTGACCCCTTACAAGGGAACTATATTTGCGGGCTACTACAACGACGTCGGGGAGGCCAACCGCGAGGCGGTCAATCATTGGATTCGTACGAGCGGCGCATTCGATGCGGTAATCGATTTTGAGGCTGCGGTGCAGGATCCCGCCAATCCTCTGCAGGTTCTCCCCGCCTACGATTGCGGAGACCACCTGCATCCCAACGATGCCGGGTACAAGGCAATGGCCGACTCTATCGATCTGTCGCTGTTTCGGGATGATGACTAAGAATAGACGGAAGCAAGCCGAGCAAACGCCCCGCGCGATACGGGTCGCGCCGACCGTGAACGGCCGACGAGCAGTCGGATCTGTCCGTTCACGGCGGACCTGAGAAAGCGGTGTACGCGTACCGGCAGAGCACTATAGGGATCCGTTTCGGGCAACCCGACATGTCAAGCGCTTCCACCAGAGCGGCCGTAGCGGGTTCTATCTCGCCGTCGAGCGAGAAGGCGAGGTAGGTGTCGGGGATACTATCGATCTACTCGCGCGCAATGAAAGGCGTCTGACGGTCGCGGACGTGGTCGCGTTGTACGCCATGGATTCCGCGAATCAACCACTGCTCGAGAATGCGAGCGACCATCCATCGCTTCCCGCCGCCTGGCGTGACTACTTCCGAAAGCGGCTATGGGCGCCCGATGCCTGATACGACGAGCGGCCTACGACCGGTTTTGTTAAGGGTTGCCCGACGCCCGCCCTGAAATGAAAACGGCGCAGTGAGTTAGGCTGCGCCGTCGCAACTATGACAGGCTTAACCTGTCATCCCCACTTTCCGCCATTCGGCGGTCGAGAAGTATCTCGCTGGGGATCGTTGCATGATTCACTCTACGCTCGTGCCGTCCCGTGTCAAGCACTGCGCGCTGCCGGTCATTGACGTATGTCACTCGTCATCCACCTCCGATCTCGCTTGCCAGAATGCGCAGCCCATCGCAGGCACTCCGAAGCCTTTCAGGCGACTTTTCCTTGTCGCCCAGGGGAGCGTCGCTATGTCCATTTTTTTTTGATGTCCATGCAGTGAGCGAGCCGCTTCGCCGCTCGCCTTGTAGAAAAAAGTGCCCCTCGTAGGGAACTAAATAGTACCATATCGGTACTAAATAGTGTCGTAAGGACGATCCCCATGCTCCGGCTGAGCAAACTGACCGACTATGGCACCGTGGCGATGGCCCATATCGCGCGCGAGCCGGACCGGATTCATGCCGCGGCTGAACTGGCGGCGGCAATCGGCGTGGCGGTGCCGACCGTCAGCAAGATCCTGAAGATGCTGACCTGGGGGAACTTGCTGCAGTCGGTGCGCGGCCCGAAGGGCGGCTACATGCTGTCGCGGCCTGCCGCCGAGATCTCCATCGCCGAGGTCATCGACGCGATGGAAGGCCCGATCGGCGTGACCGAATGCAGTGCGATTGCCGGTCTGTGCGCCCAGGAGGGATCGTGCTCGATCCGCACGAACTGGCAAGCCATCAACCGGGTAATCCGTAACGCCCTGGACGGGGTGACGCTGGCAGATCTGGCACAACCGGGCTTCAAGCCCCCTATCAAGCCCGTTCATCTGGACGCGCGGCTCGCACGTCGGCAGCGCGCGCCCGCCTAAGGAAGCCCAACATGACAGCCTCGGCACTCGAACTCGATGCGCTGATCAGCCGTCAGTACCAGCATGGTTTCTACACGGCGGTGGACGCCGATACCGTGCCGTGCGGCCTGAGCGAGGACGTGATCCGTCTGATTTCGGCCAAGAAGAACGAGCCGCCGTTCATGCTGGCGTGGCGCCTGAACGCATATCGACACTGGCTCACCATGAAGGAGCCGCGTTGGGCCACGGTCAAGCATCCACCCATCGACTACCAGGGCATCGCCTACTACTCGGCGCCCCGATCACAAAATGGCGCAAAGAAGGGCGGACCGCAGAGCCTGGATGAGGTCGATCCGGAATTGCTGCGCGTGTATGAAAAGCTCGGCGTGCCGCTCAGAGAGCGCGAACTGCTCGCGGGCGTCGCGGTGGATGCGGTATTCGACAGCGTTTCGGTCGCAACCACCTACAAGGAGAAGCTGGCCGAGCTCGGCATCGTCTTCTGTTCGTTCTCGGAGGCCGTACAGCAGCATCCTGATCTGGTCCGCCAATACCTCGGTTCGGTGGTGCCTTACACGGACAACTTCTTCGCGACGCTCAACTCGGCCGTATTCAGCGATGGTTCGTTCTGCTACATCCCGTCCGGCGTGCGCTGCCCGATGGAGCTGTCCACGTACTTTCGTATCAATGCCCGCAACACCGGCCAGTTCGAGCGCACGCTGATCATTGTCGACCGGGACGCCTATGTGAGCTATCTGGAGGGCTGCACCGCACCGATGCGCGATGAGAACCAGCTGCATGCTGCGGTCGTCGAGTTGATCGCGCTGGAAGGCGCGCAGATCAAGTACTCGACGGTCCAGAACTGGTATCCCGGCGACAAGAATGGCAAGGGCGGGATCTACAACTTCGTCACCAAGCGCGGCGACTGCCGCGGCGCCAACTCGAAGATTTCCTGGACTCAGGTGGAAACCGGCTCGGCGATCACCTGGAAGTATCCGAGCGTCATCCTGCAAGGCGACAACGCGGTGGGCGAGTTCTATTCGGTGGCGCTGACCAATCACTACCAGCAAGCGGACACCGGCACCAAGATGACCCACCTCGGCAAGAACACACGAAGCACGATTCTCTCCAAGGGCATCTCGGCCGGCCATGGGCACAACGCCTACCGTGGGCAGGTGAAGATTGCCAAGACTGCCAGTAACGCGCGCAATTACAGCCAGTGCGACTCCTTGTTGCTGGGCGACAAGTGCGCCGCCCACACCTTCCCGTACATCGAGGTGAAAAATGCCACGGCCCGGGTCGAGCACGAAGCCTCCACCTCGCGCATTGGTGAAGACCAGCTCTATTACTGCCAGAGCCGCGGCATCGCGGGCGAGGACGCGGTGTCGATGATTGTGAACGGCTTTTGCAAAGACGTGTTCAAGCAGTTGCCGATGGAGTTCGCCGTGGAGGCGCAGAAGCTGCTGGGGGTAAGTCTCGAAGGGAGCATCGGCTAATGCTGACCATCAAGAACCTGCACGTTCGCGTCGACGACACCCCCATTTTGCATGGCATCGACCTTTCGGTACGTGCCGGTGAGGTGCACGCCATCATGGGGCCGAACGGTTCGGGCAAGAGCACCCTGGCACATGTTCTGGCAGGACGGGAAAACGTGGTCGTCACGGCCGGCGAGGTGCTCTACGCCGGCAAGAACCTGCTCGCCATGCCCCCGGAGGAACGTGCGCGCGAAGGCCTCTTCCTCGCTTTCCAGTACCCCGTGGAGATTCCAGGCGTCGCCAACATCTATCTGCTCAAAGCGGCACTGAATGCTATCCGCAAGCATCGCGGCGAGCAGGAACTGGATGCGATCGACTTCCTCGCATTGGTCAAGGATAAGCTGAGGCTGATGGAAATGGACCAGAGCCTGCTTTACCGCTCGGTGAACGAAGGCTTTTCCGGCGGTGAGAAGAAGCGCAACGAGATTTTGCAGATGGCCGTGCTGGAGCCAAAGCTCGCGATCCTCGACGAGACCGACTCGGGCCTCGATATCGATGCGCTCAAGGTCGTTGCCCGCGGCGTCGAAGCCATGCGCAGTCCGCAGCGCGCCATCATCCTGGTGACGCACTACCAGCGGCTGCTCAACTACATCGTGCCCGACCAGGTGCACGTGCTGGCAAAGGGTCGTATCGCCAAGTCCGGCGGTCCGGCTTTGGCGCGAGAGCTGGAAAACCGCGGCTACGGGTGGGTCGAGGCCCAGGCTCCGGCACCGACACCGGCGCAAAGCGACGGCGACACGGCACGGGGCTGATGAAGGCGTCGGGGAAAATGAGCGCAGCAAACAGGGATCATTACCGCGAGCAATTCGCGCAACTCGCGCTGCGCCAAGTAGGCGCAGAGCCGGTGTGGCTTCAGCGGACACGCGCCGCCGCATTCGAGCGCTTCGCCGAGCTGGGCTTGCCAAGTCTGCGCGACGAAGACTGGAAGTACACCAGCGTGGCGGCCCTCGAGAAGCACATCTTCAAGCTCGTGCCCGCATCGTCAAATGGTGTGGGCGCGGATCAGCTCGCCAAGCTCGCTCTGGACGGCAGCCGTTTGCTGGTGTTCGTGAACGGACGCTATACACCCGATTTGTCGCGCCCGGGTCGCCTGCCGGGTGGCGCCCAAGTCGGAAGCCTTGCGGTGGCGCTCGCGAGCCGTCCGGATCGGTTCGAATCCTTGCTCGCCCGCGACTCCGAAGTGCTGGTCAACGGCTTCACGGCCCTGAACGCCGCATTCTGGGCGGATGGGGCGAGCATCGATCTTGCCGCAGGGTGCTCGGTCGATGAGCCGATCCATCTGCTGTTCATCGCCACGGATTCCGATCTTGCTGTTCACTTGCGCAACATCGTCCGCGTGGGTGCAGGCTCACGCGCCGAGATCATCGAGCACTATGTCGGGCTGAATGATTCTGCCTACTTCACCAATGCGGTCACGCAGATTCAGGTCGACCCAGGCGCGGCCATGACCCATACCAAGCTGCAACAGGAAAGCCTGCGCGGCTACCACATCGCCGACATCCGTGCCGACCAGGGGCTGGACAGCCGCTTCACGTCCCAGTCTTTTGCGCTGGGGGGACTGCTCTCGCGCAACGACATCGCCACGCGACTGAACGCGGAGGGCTGCGAAGCCACGCTGATCGGGCTGTACATGGGCAACGGCAGGCAGCACATGGATCATCACACCCGCGTCGACCATGCGCGGCCGCGCGGCACCAGCCGCGAGTTCTACAAGGGTGTACTGGACGGTGCTGCGCGCGCGGTGTTCAACGGCAAGCTGATCGTGCATGCCGACGCGCAGGGGACCGACGCGCAGCAGTCCAACCGCAACCTGCTGCTGTCTGACCGCGCCGAAGTCGATACCAAGCCGCAGCTGGAAATTTACGCCGACGACGTCAAGTGCAGTCATGGCGCCACCGTCGGCCAACTCGACGCCGAGCAGATCGGCTACCTGCGGTCGCGCGGGCTGGACGAGGCGTCGGCGCGCGCGCTGCTGACGTTTGCCTTCGCCGAAGATGTCGCGTTACGGGTAAGTTGCGCGCCGCTGAAAGCGCGACTGGAGCAATTGTTGCGCGGAGCGCTGCCCCCGCAAATGCGCGACCAGGTAAGGGAGCTGCAATGAAACGCGCGGCGGACGACCTGGGCGTATTGCTCTGCGCGGCGCCGATCGGTGCCGCCGCAAGCGCGGCTTTCGACGGGGCACGGCTGCGCGAAGACTTCCCGATCCTGCGCCGCACGGTGCACGGCAAGCCGCTGGTCTACCTGGACAACGCCGCCACCTCTCAGAAGCCGCAATGCGTGATCGATTGCGAGGCGCGCTACTACTGCGAGCTCAACGCGAACATTCACCGTGGGGTGCACAGCCTGAGCCAGCAGGCGACCGACGCCTACGAGGCTGCGCGCGATACGGTGCGCCGCTTCATCAATGCGGCGCGCCGCGAGGAAATCGTGTTCGTTCGCGGCACCACCGAAGCCATCAACCTGGTTGCCGCGAGCTACGGACAGCGCTTGAAGCCCGGCGACGAGATCCTGATCACCGAGATGGAGCACCACTCGAACATCGTGCCGTGGCAGTTGCTGTGCGAACGCAGCGGCGCAGTGCTGCGGGTTGCGCCGATCGACGAGGCCGGCGAGTTGATGCTGGACGGGTTTGAACATCGGCTGAACGCACGCACGAGGCTGGTCGCGGTGACGCACGTGTCGAACGCGCTGGGAACCGTCAATGCGGTGAAACGCATCATCGATCTGGCGCACGCCAAGGGCATTGCGGTGCTGATCGACGGCGCCCAGGCGGCGCCGCATATCAAGATCGACGTGCAGACGCTCGACTGCGATTTCTACGCCTTTTCGAGCCACAAGCTGTACGGCCCCACCGGCGTCGGCGTGCTCTACGGCAAAGCGGCGCTGCTGGAGGCGATGCCTCCGTACCAGGGAGGCGGCGACATGATTCGCCAGGTCACGTTCGCCAAGACCACCTTCAACGACTTGCCCTACAAATTCGAGGCCGGTACTCCCCATATCGCCGGGGTCGTCGGTCTTGGCGCCGCGATCGACTACGTGAGCGCACTCGGACTCGATGCTATTGCCGCCCACGAGCACGAGCTGCTCGCGCACGCCACCGAGCAGGCCCGCGCAGTCTGCGGCCTGCGCCTGATCGGCACCGCCAGCGACAAGTCAAGCATCCTGTCGTTCGTCATCGACGGCGTGCATCCGCACGATGTCGGCACGATTCTCGATGACGAAGGCATTGCCGTGCGTACCGGCCATCACTGCGCCATGCCGGTGATGGAACACTTCCACATCCCGGCCACGGTGCGCGCTTCGTTCGCCCTCTACAACACGCGCGCGGAAGTGGATGCACTGTTCCGCGCGGTACGCAAAGCGCAAAGGATGTTTGTCGATGGCCGATCTGCGTGATCTTTATCAGGAAGTCATTCTTGATCACACCCGTAGGCCGCGGAACTTCGGGCGCCTGGCGGGCGCCAATCGCTGCGCGGAAGGCTTCAATCCCTTGTGTGGCGACAACGTGACGCTGTATCTGAAGCTGGTCGATTCAGTGATCGAGGACGCGCGCTTCGAGGGGAATGGCTGCGCCATTTCCACCGCCTCGGCCTCGCTGATGACGGAAGCGCTCAAGGGCAAGACGCTGGACGAGGTGCAGGTGCTGTTCGGGGCGGTCCATGCGCTGTTGACCTCGGCCGATGGCGCTGACCCTGCGGCGTCGCTGGGCAAGCTGGAGGTCCTGTCCGGCGTACGTGAATTCCCGGTGCGAGTCAAATGCGCTACGCTGCCCTGGCATACCCTGCAGGCGGCGCTACGCGACGAGGCGCGGCCGGTATCTACGGAGTGATGCGATGAGCCTTATCGACTGGTTGCGCAAACCCGAGCCGCACGATGCGGCATCGGAGCCGGCCCCGGACGGGTTGGAGGGGCGCGTAATCGCCGCGCTGCGCACCGTGTACGACCCGGAGCTGCCGGTCAACATCTTCGACCTGGGTCTGGTCTACGCGCTGGACTTCGATGAGGCCGCGGGCAAGGTTCAGATACGCATGACCCTGACCGCTCCGGGCTGCCCGGTGGCACAGACCTTCCCCGCTATCGTGGAGGCCGCTGTGAAAGCGGTGGAGGGCGTCAACGAAGCGCGGGTGGAGCTGGTCTGGGACCCGCCCTGGTCGAAGGACCGAATGAGCGAAGCGGCACGCCTGGACCTCGGGATGATCTGACATGTCCGAATGGGTCGACGTGGCCCCGGTCAAGGACTTTGCGCCCGGCACCGTTCGCACGGTACAGACCGAAGGCACGCCGATCGCCGTGTTCAACCTGAACGGCCGCTACTACGCGATCGAAGATCTGTGCAGTCACGAGGCCGAGACTCTGTCGGACGGGGAAGTGGCGGGCGAGGAGATCATCTGCCCCCGCCACGGCGCGCACTTTTCGATTCTCACCGGCGAGGCACTCTCGCCGCCCGCCTACGAACCGGTGGCGGCGTTCCCGGTGCAAGTCGAGGGCGGCATGGTCAGGGTAAAGGACGACCGCTGGGGCTGACTCTTACTCGCGACGCAAGCGAGTCTTGCAGCCGCACGGCCTCGTTATGATTGGCCTTCATCGAAGGAGCATTAGCATGAGCCAAAGCGAAGTTGGTGCTCAATGGCAAAAGCTTTGTGAAGAGCGTGAAGCAGCGCGAGATGGATATTTCCGCACAGATGCCGCTGGGCCTTCAAACCAACGATACTCGCGATTCATTGTTGCAACGTGATCAGGATTGACCCCGATAACGCGACGCAACGGGCGACGTTGCCCCGAATTTCGACCCGATTGGAACCGGAGTACGGTGGAAGAACTGCCCCTGGCCGGTTCGCGCACGCGGCGCAAGCGACTCATTGCGGAGATTCGGCTACCGGACACAAGAGCCGAGAGACCGAGGCGCGGGCAAGCACTGGCGCTCGATGGAATTGCACGGGTCGCAGAATTTCCTTGACCCCGGCGATGGTACTGATTGACATCCGCGGTGAGGCGCGCGGTCGCTTTTGCAGCGCGTGGCTCTCTACTATGGGGTTAGTTTCAGCGGACGAACAACCTCAGTCATGCGCCGACGCGCGACCGGCCGAGATAGGTCGGCACGATCACTTCGATCGCTTTCGGCAGGATGTTGAGCTCACGCAGACCCGCCAGGGTCCCGCCCGCCACATTGTTCGCTTTGAGTAGGTCGACCTGGCCGCAGGTTAGCGGCGGGTTCGGCAGGAGTTCGAACAACCGCGCCTGAACGTGGGCCACTGCGAAGGGTACTGGCACGAGCAACCGCCGTTTGCCGAGGATGCGTAGCACGATTACGAAGAGCTCGCGCAGCGTGTACACCGCAGGGCCGGCGAGCTCGTAGGTCCGGCCCGCGGTCGCAGGATCGGCGAGGATGCGCGCAATGGCTTCCGCCACGTCCTCCACATAAGCCGGTTGCAGCCGCGTGTGGCCGCCGCCGATCAGCGGCAGCACTGGGAGTAGTCGGACGAGATGGGCGAGCGTGCCGAACAGCGCGTCGCCGGGCCCGAACATGGCACTCGGGCGAACGATCGTCGCACCCGGAAATACTTGCTGGACCGCGCGTTCGCCCCGTCCGCGCGCGCGGATGTACGG
>VBCK01000120.1 GCA_005882215.1 Betaproteobacteria bacterium
CGCCCACCGAGGTCACGAGCGGATCGGACGAGGGCCAGGAATTCACGCGCATCGGGTAGATGTCGCTCAAGTTCAATTCCCAGTTGGTTGCGCCCAAGTCGCCGGATGCCGCCAGAACCGTCACATGGTGCTCCCTGGCGTTTTTGAATGCACTGCGCAAGGCGAGGATCGACGCGGCGTCCGGGAATGTTTCCTCGGTGGCGCCGAAGCTCCGGCTGCTGCCGCGACAGGCCTTCGCGCAGCCGATCGCGCCGCCAGCATTTCGCTGCAGCGGGTTGGCGTCAATGGGGAAAAGCTCGAAATCGAGCGAAACCTCCGCTGAAACGCGGTAGTCGCGTGGTGGTCCTCAGTTTGTCGATGACCTTAGCGGCTTCGTGACTTCACCGGCGATATCGTCGCGATCGCGATCAGGCAAAACCGGCGACCGTCCCCGCGAAAATCGCCAGCCCCAGCCACTGGTTGTGCAGGAACGCGCGAAAGCAGGCATCGCGCTGCCGCTGCCGGATCAGCCGGACGTGATACACGGCACAGCCGGCCGCCGCCAGCCAGCCCACTGCAAAGCCCGGTCCCAGCCGCTCGCTCCACGCGAGCGCCGCCATCGCCGACAGGTAGATCGCGTAGCACAGCGCGACCATCGCCACATCGGCGCGGCCGAACAGGATCGCCGACGAACGAAGACCGAGCTTGACGTCATCGTCGCGGTCGACCATCGCATATTCGGTGTCGTAGGCGATCACCCAGAAGAAATTGGCCGCCAGCATCCACCAGGCCGCGGCCGGCAGCCGCCCCTGGACCGCGCAAAACGCCATCGGAATTCCGAACGAGAACGCAATCCCCAGCATCGCCTGCGGCAGCGCGAAAAACCGCTTGAAGTACGGATAGGCAGCGGTCACCGCAATCGCCACCACCGCCGCCAGGCGCGCGGCCGCGTTCAGCCACAGCAGCGTCACTGCGGCTGCCGCGGCCAGCACAGCGGCTACCGCCAGCGCCTCGCGCGAAGAGACGGCGCCGGTGGCGACAACCCGCTGCGCGGTGCGCTTGACGTGCGCATCGAACCGGCGGTCGGCCACGTCGTTGATCGCGCAGCCGGCCGACCGCATCAGCCAGGTACCGACGACGAAAATCGCCGCCAGCTGCCAGCCGGGCCAGCCGTGCGCGGCGAACCACAGGGCGGTCAGCGTCGGCCACAGCAGCAGCAGCGTGCCGACCGGCCGGTCGAGCCGGGTCAGCCGTCGGTACAGCCGAAGGCGTTGCAGCCAGCGGTGCGACGTTGTGGCGGCGGTGTCCATCGCGGGCCTTTGCGAATGCTCAAGCGGCCTCGACCGCCGCATCGAGCTTTTCGACACCGTCCAGCGCGCAGTCCAGGATCGCCTGCCGCAGCGACTCCACCGCTTCGGTCCGCGTGAACGAGCGGCGCCACGCCAGCACCACGCGCCGGTGCGGCGGCGGATTTCTGAACGGCAGGTAGGCGACCAGCGACTGCCGCGAAACCCGCGCCGGCATCGCAGTGCGGGGCATCACGGTAATGCCGATGCCGGTAGCCACCATCTGGCGGATCGTCTCCAGCGAGGAGCCTTCGAAGGTGCGCTGCATGCCTTCGGGCGACTCCGTGTCGCGCGACCGCTCGGGGCACACATCGAGCACCTGGTCGCGAAAGCAGTGTCCGCTGCCCAATAACAGCATCGTTTCGTTTTCCAGGTCGGCGCTGGCGATCGCCTTGCGGCGCGTCCACGCATGCCGGCGCGGCACCGCGATCACGAACGGCTCGTCGTAGACCGCCTGCACCGACAGCCCGCAGGGCGGCAGCGGCAGCGCCATGATCGCCACGTCGATCTCGCCATTGCGCACCTGCTCGATCAGCTTCAGCGTGAAGTTCTCGCTCAGCAGCAGCTGCATCTGCGGAGCCTTGCGCTGCAAATGGCGGATCAGCCCGGGCCACAGGTACGGGCCGATCGTGTAGATCGTGGCCACCCGAAGGGGCGCGGCGAGCGGGTCGCGGCCCTGGCGCGCGATCTCGCGCACCGCCGAGGCCTCGTCGAGCACGCGCTTGGCCTGCGTCACGACCCGCTCGCCGACGTCGGTCAGCGCGACCTGCGAGGCGCGCCGCTCGAACAGCCGCACGCCCAGCTCCTCTTCGAGCTTGCGGATCGCGACCGACAGCGTCGGCTGGCTCACATGACAGGCAGCGGCGGCGCGGCCGAAATGACGCTCGCGTGCCAGCGCGACCACGTATCGGAGCTCCGTCAGAGTCACGGGGTCAGGGCCGTATGTTGCACGCGCCGCGCCCTACGCATCCAGGAATTCGGTGGCCTGCGGCAGCCAGCGTTGCACATGCCGGCGAGCCGCCTGCGGATGCTGCAGCAGCAGGGCGGCGGCGGCCTGCCGTGCCCGCTCGAGCAGCTGCTGGTCCCGCTCCAGATCGGCAAAGCGCAGCAGCGGCAGTCCCCATTGGCGTGCGCCCAGGAACTCGCCGGGGCCGCGCAGCCTGAGGTCCTGCCGCGCGATCTCGAACCCGTCGTTCGAGTCGAACACGATTTTCAGCCGCTCGCGCGCGGCCTCGCTCAAGGGTTCGTCGTACAGCAGCACGCAGGCGCCCCGCTGCGTGCCTCGGCCGATCCGCCCGCGCAGCTGGTGCAGCGTGGCCAGTCCGAAGCGTTCCGCATCCTCGATCACCATCACATTCGCGTTCGGAACGTCGACCCCGACCTCCACCACCGTGGTGGCCACCAGCACGTCGATTTGCCCCTGCACGAACGATTGCATCACGGCCGATCGCTCCCGCGGCGCCAGGGCCCCGTGCAGCAGTCCGATCCGCAGCTCCGGCAAGCTGGCGCGGGTGTCCTCGAAGACGCGAATCGCGGCGCTCGCCTCGGTATTTTTCCCCTCCTCGATGCTCGGGCAGACCCAGTAGGCCTGCCGCCCGGCTCCCACCTCGGCCCGGATCTTCTGCAGCACCTCGTCGCGGCGACGGCGAGCGACCAGCTTGGTCGCGACCGGCTGGCGCCCGGGCGGCAGCCGGTCGATCACCGAAACGTCCAGGTCCGCCAGGTACGTCATTGCCAGCGTGCGCGGGATCGGCGTGGCGCTGAGCATCAGCAGGTGAGGAGCAAAGGCCGCGTCGCGCAGTGCCAGCCGCTGCGCCACGCCGAACCGGTGCTGCTCGTCGACGATCGCAAGGCCCAGGTTCGCGAAGCGAACTTCACGCTGCACCAGCGCATGCGTGCCGATCGCCAGGCGGGCACGACCCTGCTGCAATGCCTGCAAGGCCGAGCGCCGCTCGGCCGCCCGCAGCCGGCCGGTCAACCACACCGCCTCGATTTCCAGCGGCGCCAGCCACTGCTCGATCCGCAGGAAGTGCTGCTCGGCCAGCAGCTCGGTTGGAGCCATCAGCGCGGCCTGCCAGCCCGATTCGATCGCGCGCGCCGCCGCCAGTGCCGCGATCACGGTTTTGCCGCTGCCGACATCGCCCTGGATCAGCCGGTTCATCGGCACCGAGGCGGCCAGATCGCGCTCGACCTCGGCCCACACGCGCCGCTGAGCCGCCGTCAGCGCGAACGGCAGCGACCGCAACAACTTGCCCGTCAGCCCCGCCCGATCCGCGTCGGCCTGCACGGCCGGCGCCGCGCGCCTCTGGCGCTCTTGGCGCGCTCTGCGCAGCGCCAGCTGCTGTGCCAGCAGCTCGTCGAACTTCAGCCGTTCCCACATCGGATGTCGCCGTTCCGCCAGCGCCTGCAGGTCGGTCCGCAGCGGCGGATGGTGCAGGAAGCGCAACACGGTTGCCAGGTCCGGCAGGCCGTGTTCGATCCGCACGGCCTCCGGCAACGTATCGTCCTGCACCGCCGTAGCGAGCAGCCGGTCGATCCGGCGCCTGATCCATGCCTGGGGCAAGCCCTCCGTCGTGGGGTAGACCGGGGTGAGCCGATCCGGAAGCGCCGCGTCATCGGCCGCGCGCAACTGCGGGTGAACCATCTCGACGCCCGCCCAACCGCCTCGCACCACGCCCATCGCGCGGATGCGTCGGCCCGCCTCGAGCAGGGTCTGGTGCGACGGAAAAAAGTGCAACAGCCGCACGATCAGCTCGCCGCTGCCGTCGCGCAGCGTTGCAACCAGCTGGCGGCGGCCCCGGAACACGACCTGGCAGGCCTCGACCACGGCCTCGACCTGGGCCTCCTCGCCAGGCACCAGGTCCCGGATCGCGGTCAACGTCGATTCGTCGCGATAACGCTGCGGGGTATGCAGCAGCAGGTCCCAGTCACGCGTCAGGCCCAGCTTCTGCAGCAGTTGCGCCGCGCGCGCGCCGGCACGGGCTTGCCCGCCGAAGCGCGCAGCGCGAAGGCGGGTCGGCTCTCGTGTGACCAGGGCTCGTTGGCTCGCGCTCAAAGCACCAGGATCGCTTCGACCTCGAACTGCGCGCCGCGCGGCAGGCTGGCCACGCCGATCGTCGAGCGCGCCGGATAAGGCTTCGGCATCAGTTCCGACATGATGTCATTGACCTGCCCGAATTTGGAAAGGTCGGTCAGGAACAGCGTCAGCTTGACCACGTCGGCCAGCGAGCCGCCGGAAGCCCGCGCCACCGCCTCGAGATTGCGAAAGGCCTGCCGCGCCTGGGCGCCGAAGTCGTCGCCGGCCAGCGACTGCGTGGCCGGGTCCAGCCCGATCTGGCCGGACAGGAACACGACCAGCCCGGTCTTGACCGCTTGCGAATATGGTCCGATCGCGGCCGGAGCGTTCGGCGTCGTGATCATCTGCTTGTTCATCCTCCGTCTCCCCGGTCGATGGTTGGCCGCGGCCCGGCCGACGGCCTGGTCCGCTTGCTGTGGCGTTGCATTCTAGTGAACCCGTCGCCGAGACAGGCCGTTGACCCGCATTAGAGGCCCATTTTGGGCGACCGGGCCGGAGCGGCCCCGGCATCATCCCCACGGGCGGGCCATGTTCCCGTCAATTGATGAGTCAAGCGTGAAATCAGCCGACCGACACGAACGGGCAGCCATCCTGCAGATCGCCGACATCAAGCCGGCCAATCCGCGCCAGCGGCTGCGCCTGGGCGAGCTGCTGGTGGCGCAAGGCGTGCTGACGCCGGCGCAGCTCGAAGGCGCGCTGAACGAGCGCAAGCGCAGCGGGCGTCGGCTGGGCCGGATCCTGGTCGAGGACGGAATCGCCACCGAAGAGGCGATCGCCCGGGCACTGGCCGTTCAATTGCACATTCCGTACCTGGAGCTGAGCCTGCAAGCGATCTCACCCGCGGTGAGCCGTCTGCTGAACGAGGCGCAGTCCCGGCGTTTTCGGGCGATTCCGATCGACGAAGCCGGCTCCGCGATCCGGGTCGGCATGGCCGACCCGCTCGACTACCAGTCCTACGACGAGATTCAGCGGTTGCTGGGCCGGCATCTGGACCTTGTGGTCGTCACCGAGTCGCGCCTGGACGCCACGCTGGACCGGCTGCACTCCCGTAGCGACGAAATCTCGGGCCTGGCCCGGGAGCTCGAACAGGAAATGCAGATCGACACCGCCGACGCCGAGGAAGCCGCCACCGGTGCGGCGCTGGACGAGGCGCCAGTGGCCAAGCTGCTGCAATCGCTGTTCGACGACGCGGTGCGGTCGCGTGCGTCCGATATCCACGTGGAGCCGCAGGAGCGCAAGTTGCAGATCCGGTTCCGGATCGACGGCATGCTGGTGGTCCACACGGAGGCCGAAAGCCGGATCGCGCCGGCCGTCGTACAGCGGCTGAAGCTGTCGGCCGGACTGGACATCGCCGAGCGGCGGCTGCCCCAGGACGGCCGCTTCGTGGTGCGCGTGCGAGGCCACACGCTGGACCTGCGGATGTCGACGATGCCGACGCAGTACGGCGAGTCGGCCGTTTTGCGACTGCTGCCCCACGACGGCGGGCTGCTGGAACTGGACCGCCTCGGCATGCCGGCTGCGATCCTGGCCAAGGTGTGCGAATTCATCTCGTTGGCGCACGGCATGCTGCTGGTCACCGGTCCGACCGGCTCGGGCAAGACGACCACGCTGTACGGGGCGCTGGCCCGGATGAATTCCCCCGATGCCAAGATCGTCACGGTGGAGGACCCGATCGAGTACCGGCTGCCCGGGATCACCCAGGTCCAGGTCAACGAAAAGATCGGCCTCGGATTTTCGACGGTGCTGCGCTCGACGCTGCGGCAGGATCCGGACATCGTGCTGGTCGGAGAGATGCGCGACAAGGACACGGTCGAAACCGGCCTGCGCGCAGCCATGACCGGGCACATGGTGCTATCGACCTTGCACACCAACGACGCGGCTTCGACGCCGATCCGCCTGCTCGACATGGGCGCTCCGCGCTACCTGATCGCGACCTCGCTGCGCCTCGTGCTGTCGCAGCGCCTGGTGCGAGCCGTCTGCACGCAGTGCACGCGGCCGTATGCACCGACCGCGCAGGAGAGCGCGTTTCTGCAGGCGTTTGGCGGTGCCGGCGACGCGATTGCCAAGGGTGCCGGCTGCCCGCAGTGCAAAGGTACCGGCTTTCTGGGCCGCCTGGGCGCCTACGAACTGCTCGACATGACCCGAAGCGTGGTTGCGGCCCTGAACAGCGCGGACACGCAGGCCTACATGGATGCCGCCCATTGCGAGATCGGCCAGCTTTCACTGGCCAACCACGTGTGCGAACTGGTTCAGAGTGGCCGCACCACGGTCAGCGAAGCGATGCGCCTGATCGGGCACTCGCATGAGGCGGGCTGAGGCGACGCCCCCCGCTTAACCGAGTCACGCCATGCCGCTTTTCGCTTACGTCGCGCGCGACGCCCGCGGAGCCCGGATCGAGGGCCGCCTGGAGGCCGCGACCCCGACACTACTGGCCGACACGCTGGCGGCGCAGGGCACATTACTGGTGCGCGCCGACCTGTGCTCCGAAGACGGCGAAGGCGTGAGCGCGTTCTTCGACCGCACATTCGGCGCCGGGATCGAGATCGACGATCTGCTGTTGTTCTGCCGGCAGCTTGCCACCTTGCTGAAGGCTGGCGTGCCGCTGCTCAGGTCGCTGCAGGGGCTGACCGAATCGGCCGCCAAAGTGAGCTTCGCCCGGTTGCTCGAGCGCCTCAGGCTGCAACTGGAGGGTGGACGGCAATTGTCGGCGGCGATGCAGCGCGAGGAGCCGATCTTTTCAGGTTACATGATCAGCATGGTCCGGGTCGGCGAGGTGACCGGCCGGATGCACGAAGTGTTCATGGGCCTGCATGCGCAGCTCAGCTTCGAGCGCGAGAACCGCGAGCAAGTGCGTTCCGCGCTGCGCTACCCGATGTTCGTGCTGTGCGCGGCCGCGGCCGCGCTGGTGGCGCTCAACATCTTCGTGATTCCGGCATTTGCCAAGGTCTACAGGGGCCTGCATGCCCAGCTGCCGCTGATCACCCAGGTACTGATCGCCGTGTCCGACTTCTTCGTGCATTCCTGGGCGCTGCTGCTGGGTCTCGTTGTGGCAGCCGCAGGGGGACTGGCCTGGGCGCTGCGCACCGAGGCCGGACGCCGGATCCGCGACGAGTGGCTGCTGCGACTTCCGATCTTCGGGTCGCTGGTTCACAAAGCGGCACTGGCCCGATTCACGAAGAGCTTCGGCCTGGCACTGGACGCCGGCATCCCGGCCGTCGATGCGCTGCAGGTCGCGGTGGAGACGACCGGCAACATCGAACTGGCCGAGCGGATCGGCCAGATGAAGGCTTCGGCCGAACGCGGCGAGACGCTGGCCAAGTCGGCGCGCGCCACGGGCGTTTTCACGCCCACGATCCTGCAGATGGTCGCGGTGGGCGAGGAAACCGGCGCGCTCGGGGAGATGATGAACGAAGTGGCCGACTACTACCGCAAGGAAGTCGAGTACGCGGTGAGGGGCCTGGCCGCCAAGATCGAGCCGATCATGATCGTCCTGATGGGTGTCATGGTGCTGGTGGTCGCCCTCGGCGTGTTCCTGCCGATGTGGGATCTGTCGCGCGCCGTGATGCACCACCAGTAGCGAGAGCTGGCGAGACCTGCCAGGTCGGCGACCGGCCATCGACCGGCGGATTTGGCCCGAAAACCGGCGCTTATTGGAGCCCAAGATTAGCTCCGGGCTGCCGATAATCCACTAGACACATGGTCAAATCAAACTTAAAGGACAGAATATGAACGCCGCAGTTGCACCCCGCGACCAGCGGGGCTTCACCCTGGTCGAGCTGATCGTCGTGATCCTGATCATCGGGATCCTGTCGGCGATAGCGCTGCCGCGCTTCATCGACATGGGCAAGGATGCCCGGATGGCCAAGGCGCAAGCGATCATGGGCGCAGTGCGCTCGGCTTCCCAGGTCGTGCGGGCCGCCGCGCTGGTGCGCAGCTCGACCGGCGCCACGGGTAGCGTCAACGTCGACGGCGCCACCATAGCGACGAATTACGGGTATCCGCAGGCGATCGGGGCCGGCGGCATCGTCGACGCGGCCGGTCTCGACTCCTCGGTGGCCACCAACAACGATCAGGTCGCCATCAGCGCGGGCGGTGCGACGGGCGGCACCGCCATCACGATCCAGATCATGGGTGCCGCGACCGCCACCACCTGCCAGGTCTCGTACACCTCACCAAGTACGGCAACTGGAACCACGTCGGTTCCGATTATCGCGCTGGCCACAGCCGGGTGCTGATCCCGCCGGGGGCCTTGGCGGCGCTGGGCGCCGTCCCGCCCCGGGCGTTTTCTGGCAAGCGGCGCCCCCCGCCAGGGAGAGCGCCGTTTTTTACTTCCATGAATCCGAGCCGCGTCCCCCTGCCCGCATCGTGCGCCGGATTCACGATGCTGGAACTCATTATCGTGATCCTGATCACCGGCATCCTGTCTTTCATGGCGATCGGGCGGCTGAATGACATCGGCGAAGTCAATGCGCACGGTTTCGCCGAGCAGATCGCCAGCACGCTGCGCTTTGCGCAGGAAGCGGCCGTGGCCCAGCGCCGGCTGCTGTACGTCAATGTCAACGCAAGCACCGGTGTGGTCAATGCGTGCCTGGATTCCTCCAATGCGTGCGCGCAGCCGCTCGCGGCGCCCGGGGGCTTTTTGCCCGGGGGCGGCAGCCTGAGCGTGCAGGCGCCCGGGGGGGTCGCGCTGAGCACCAATGCCGCGCAATTTTCATTCGATGGGCTGGGGCAGCCCTCGACCAGCACGCAGATCCAGATCCACGCAACCGCCTCCGATGGGCAGCAGTTCACGGTGACGGTCGAGCCGACCTCGGGCTATGTGCGCCGGTCCTGAGCGCATGCGGGCCCAGCGCGGCACCTCGCTGGTGGAGGTGATCATCTTCGTGGTGATCGTGTCGATCGCGGTCGTCTCGGTCGTCAGCGCTCTATCGCTGGCCGTGCGCCAGTCGGGTGATCCCCTGCTCCAGCGGCAGACGCTGGCGATCGCCGAGTCGCTGATCCAGGAGATCGACAGCCAGCCGTATGCACAGAAGGATCCGTACAACCCGACCGGACCGGACGACGCGATCGGCCCCGAGACGGGCGAAACCCGGGCCGGCTCGCCGCTGCCGTTCGACAACCCGAACGATTACTCCGGCTATTCGGAGACCGGCATCGTGGCGCCGGACGGCACCGCCGTCGCCGGCCTGGGCACCTACTCGGCCAGCGTAGTCGCCACCCAGCAATCGATGGGCAATGTGCCGACCAGCGACGGCCTGCTGGTGGTCGTGACGGCGACCGGACCGGACGGACAGCCGGTCACGCTGACCACCTTTCGAGCGCGGTACGCGCCATGAGCGGGCGGCGGCTCAGCGGGCACGAGCAGCCGGGCTTGCCCTCCGGAGCGCGCAGCCCCGCCTTCGCGCTTCGCGCTTCGGCGGGCGGGGCGGAGGAGGGCTTTACGCTGCTCGAGCTGGTGATCGTGATCGCGATCCTGGGCATCCTGTCGGCCTCCGTCAGCGTGTTCATCGCCAACCCGGTGCGCGCCTATTTCGAAACGATCGACCGGGCCACGCTGACCGCCGCCGGCAACTCGGCGATCCGGCGGATCGTGCGCGAGGTACAGGGCGCCGTGCCCAATTCAGCTCGGATCACGGCCAGCGGCGGCACGACCTTCCTCGAGTTCGTTCCGATCGTCGACGCCGGCCGCTACCGCGCCGCAGCCAGCAACAACTATCCGACCCAGAACGATCCGCTCGTCGTCACCGACTCGACCGACAGTTCGTTCCAGGTGCTGGGGCCAACGGTCAACGTCCCGACCGGCTCCCAGTTGGTGGTCCTGAACCTGGGATATGGCAATGCAAACCTGTACTCGGGAACCAATATCCGCACCGTGACCAGCATCGGCGCAGCGCTGCAGACGATCACGTTCACGTCCACCACCGCGTGGCCCGGCGATTCGCCCGGCTACCGCTTCTACATCGTCAACGGGGCCGTGACCTATGCCTGTACGCCGAACGCGAGCGGAACCGGTACCCTGAAGCGCTACTCCGGCTACGCGATCCAGGCGTCTCAGCCGAGCGCGACGAGCAGCGCCCCGCTTTCGAGCGCAACCAGCAGCCTGGTGCTGGACGACGTCACCGGGTGCACGTTCACGCCGGGTCCGGCCTCGGTCGACCTGAACGCAGTCCAGATGGCGCTGCAGCTCACCCGCAGCGGCGAGACGGTGTCGCTGTATTCGCAGGTTCATGCACCGAACAACCCATGAGCAAGCCCCCTCACCCCCGGCCCCTATCCCGCTGGCGCAGGAGAGAGGAGCAGTACGTCCCCTCGGCCTCCGGACGAGTGGAGCCTTACCTTCCCCCTCCTTCTGAAAAAGGGGAGCCTTACCTGCCCTCTCCCTCTGGAAGAGTGGAGCCTTACCTTCCGTCTCCCTCTGAAAAAGGGGAGCCCTGCCTGCCCTCTGCCTCCGGAAGACGGTTCGTGGGCGAGGACGGCTTCGCGTTCATCGCAGCCCTGTTCCTGCTGGTCGTGCTGGGCGCCTTCGTCGGGTTCGTGATCACGATCTCGATGAACGCTCAGACCAGCGGCGCGCTGGCCGTGCAAGGCACACGCGCGTACGAGGCGGCCCGCGCCGGCGTCGAATGGGCTACGTACCAGATCCTGGATCCGCGCCAGGCGATCAACGGCTCCGTCAATACGCCTCCAGCGTGCTTCGCCTCGCCGTCCACGCCAACGCTTCCGGGCGACCTCGGGCAATTTTCGCTCACCGTCGCCTGCACGCGCTACCCGGACAGCGGCGCCAGTCCCAACTACTACGAGGAAACGAGCCGCCGGGTGGCCGTCTACGACGTCACCGCCACCGCCACCCAGGGCACAGCCGGGGCGGCCGACTACGTCGAACGGCAGATCCAGGTACGCATCGAGCACTGCAAGGATCCGAACGCAGCCTCACCGGCCTATGTGTGCCAATGACCACTGCGGACGCGAGCTGATGCAATCGCGTATCGCTCCGAGCGGCTCGTCCCGCCCCGGTGCCCACGTCTTGCGGACCATCGCGGGCCTGTGCATAGCGCTCTCGCTGCTCGCCGCCGTGGCGCCAGCGCTGGCGGCGGTCGCCTACGTCGGTTCGTCGGCATCCTCGCTTGACTCGTCCGGAACCTCTTCCGTCACGATGACCGCGCCATCCGGGCTTGTCTCGGGCGACGTCATGGTCGCATGGGTCGCGCAGAACACGGGCGGGCTGCCCGCCGTGAGCGCGGCGCCGTCAGGCTGGACCCAGGTACTGGAGCAGGACGACGGCAGCTCGATCGGCACCGCGGTCTACTACCGGGTGGCGACGTCGTCGGACGTGGCTGGGACGACGAACTACACCTGGTCCTTCCAGCAGTCGGCCCGCTCCGGCGGCCTCATCGTGGCGTTCAGCGGGGTGTCCACCACGTCCCCCGTCGTTGCGAGCGCCTCGCAGGCGAACGGCGCGTCGGGGTCTTACACGGCGCCCTCGATCACGCCGGGGGTCGCGAACACGATGCTGCTCGCGCTGTTCGCGGCCGACTCCGGCAACGCGACTATGGCCACCCCCGCCGGAACGACCTCCGCCTTCGCGGGGTCCACGGGGGCCGGGCCCAACGGCATCGCGATCGGCGCGTTCTACGAGCCGCTGAGCGCGTCGACGGCGACGGGTCAGGTCCAATCAAGCGGCAACACCTCGGCCACGAACGTCGGAGCCACCCTTGCCCTGCAGCCTGCCGCCGGGGGCGGTGGCGGCGGCTCCGCCGCCTCTGGGTTCAATGCGGTCGACGGCTATCTTTCCAGCTACCCGGCAAGCACCGCGGCTCAGAGGATCTACACCAAGCTGGCCGGCACCGGGTTCACGCTGAACGTGGCCGCACTGAACAGTGCGACCCCGACCCCCGGCCTGCTGTCGCCGGCCTACGTATCGGGCACCAACAAGGTGACGGTGGACCTGGTAGACGACAGCGACGGATCCTGCGCCGCCTCGTGCGCAGGGTCGACGTGCCAGGCCAAGGCGGCGCTCGCCACGCTGACGACGAGCTTCGTCAGCGGCGATTCCAGCTACAAGAAGGGGCTGTCGTTCACACTGGCCGATGCCTATCCGAACGTGCGCGTCCGGGTCAAGGACGCCAGCAATTCGCCCACCGTATACGCCTGCTCGGTCGACCACTTTTCAGTGCGGCCGACCTCGCTCACCGTCACGTCCAGCGCGAACGCGGACCCGAGCGGCGCGAGCGCGACCGCTACGCCGGTCGTGAAGGCGGGTGCGACCTTCGCGCTGACCGCGACCGCGGTCGCCGGCTACAGCGGAACGCCATCGGTCAATGGCAGCGCCGTTACCGTCAATCCGCTCAGTCCAGGCGTTGCCAGCGGCAGCTTCGGCGCAGCCAACGCATCCAATGGGGTCGCCACCGGCAACTTCACCTATTCGGAGGCCGGCTACTTCACCCTGAACACCGACGCTGTCTATGACCAGAGCTTCACGTCCGTCGATCAAGCGGGCGATTGCACAGCGGACTATTCCAACACGCTGGTCAACGGAAAATATGGCTGCTACTTCGGCAACTCCGCTACAACCGCCTTCGGCCGATTCGTTCCGGACCACTTCGCGATCACCGCCGGCTCGGTCACGCCCGCCTGCGGCAGCTTTACGTACTTCGACCAGGACGGCTTCGTCACGACCTTCACGTTGACCGCGCAGAACTCGTCCAACGCAACGACCCTCAACTACACCGGCTCGTTTGCCAGGCTCGGGCTGATCGCCTGGGCCGGGTACGTCTTCACGGGCGATACGGCCACGCCCTCGGCCAGCGCGACTGCGCCGACCGGCAGCTGGAGCAACGGCGTGGCCAGCATCAGTGCCGAGCACCAGGTGCTGGTGCGGCCGACGACGACGCCGGCGGCGCCTGTGAGCGTGACGGTGTCGGCGCGGCCGGTCGATCCGGACGGGGTCACGACGGCAGCGCCGACTGCGGTGATGTCGGCTGGCACGCCAATGCGCTTCGGCGTGCTCGCGGTGGGAAGCGCATACGGCTCCGACCTGCTGACGCTGCGGCTGCCCGTCACCGCGATGGTCTGGAACGGAACCGGGCTGGTGACCAACTCGGCCGATACGTGCACCGGAGCGGTGCTTGGCAACGCCAGCATCGCGCTGGGCAACCTGGTGCAGAAGCCGGGCACCAGCGGATCGTTTTCCACTTCGGTTCAGGCTTCCCCGACGCTCGCCTCCACGTGGTCGCAAGGCACCAGCTCGATCGCGCTGGCGGCGCCCGGCACCGCGGGCACCGCGCAGATCGCGCTGAATCTCGGGTCAGGCTCGGCGGACGCCTCCTGCATCGGCTGGAGCGTCGCCTCGACCGGATCGCACCTGCCCTGGCTGCGGGGCAACTGGTGCAGCTCCGGGTATGCGAGCGATCCGTCTTCGCTGGCGAGCTTCGGGACCGGCGCCACGCCGTTCGTGTACTTCCGCGAAAACCACTGACCGCCGAGCCGCAGCCCGGACGGGGCCGCCGGCGGGCGTCCGAGGCCGTTCCTGAGGGCGTTTTCAGGGCCTTTGGGGGGTCTTTTTCCGTCATGGCGCGCCGCAATGCATGCCTAGGATGGGGCACCAAGGACCATCGGCGCGAACCACCGGCATCAAAAACGCGCCAACGCGATGCGGGGCTTGTGAATGCTGCAAACGAACTGGCTGCGTGTGCTGCCCTGGCGTGCGCTCGGACGCGGTCGCCGCACGTCCGAACAGGTCGGCGTTTACCGGACTTCGACCGGCCTGATCGCTGCGCGCGTTCGACTCGACGGGGACGACGGTTGCAGCGTCGAACAGCTTGAGACAGCCGACCTCAAGAACCAGCGCGACGAGGCCGCCGTCGGCCAACTGGCTCGCAGCGGCATCCTGAGCCGCGCACCGGTGATCCTGGTGCTCGGCCCGGAGCACTACAACACCTTTCCGCTGCCCGCGCCATCGGTGCCGTCGGCCGAAATGCGCGATGCGCTGCGCTGGAAACTGCGCGATGTGCTGCCCTACGCGCCGGAGGACGCCGTGATCGAGTTCGTCCGCCTCGCGCACGCCACCGATTCAAACGCAGCCGAGAGCCTGCTCGCAGTGGCGGCGCAGCGCCGCCTGGTCGCCCAGGCGTCCGCACCCTTTCTGGCAGCCGGCGCAGACGTGCAGGCGGTCGACATTGCGGAAATGGCGCAACGCAACCTGCTGATCCGGCTGCCGGGAGCCGAAGAAGGTCGCGCACTGCTGGGACTGGACGAGTCGTCGGCGCTGCTGACGGTAGTTCATCAGGGTGCGCTGTGCCTTGCGCGCCGGATCCAGATTCCGCCCTCGCTGGGCACCGAGGACGAGGATCCGGAGCACGTCGCCACACGCATCGCCACCCAGGTGCAGCGCTCGCTCGAGGTCGTCGAGCGCCAATCGGGTCTGGCGCCGGTGCGCACCGTATGGATTGGCCCGCACCCCTATTGCGCCCTGATCGCCCGTTGCACAGCCGAGCAGACCGGCCTCGAATGCCTGCAGCTCGACTTGCAGCAGGAGTTGGGCTTCGCGGCAACCGTCGCTGAGCTGCCGCCGGAGCAAGCCTGTGGCGCACCGATCGCGATCGGCGCTGCGCTGCGCAGCGAACACCCGGCGGCCGTCAATCGAACCGCCCGGGAAAGCTCCGCATTGTCCTGGCTGTCCAAGCTGAAAGCAGCTTGACGCGAACGGCGCACAAATGGCCCAGGACAACATCAATCTGCTCGAGCGCAAGGTGCCGGCCGGCCTGGCCTCGCGTTGGGGTCGCCGCTTGATCCTCGTTGGCGGATCGGTCGCGGCGCTGGGTGCGCTCGGCTGGATGGTGCAGAGCCGTGATCTGCACAGGATCCAGCAGGAGTTGAGCCGCGTGCAGGCCCAGACCGAGCGCCTGCAGCGCACGATGGTCGAGGTTCCCAGCCCGGAGGTCGCACTGGCCGGCCGGCTGGCGGCCGAAGAGCGCGAGGTCCAGGCGCTGGAGGCGGTGGCGCACACGCTGTCGACCGGCGGCCTGGCGCATGCGGCCGGGTTCGTCGGTCCGCTGCAGGCTTTCGGGCGCGCCACGACCGAAGGGGTCTGGCTGACTGGACTCACCCTGGATAACCGGCACGGTTCGATGGTCGTCGAAGGCCGCGCACTGGATGCTTCGCGCGTTCCGACGCTGCTGCAGACGTTCAAGGCCGAGCCGTATTTCGACGGCACGACCTTTTCCGCGATCGAGCTGACGGCTGGAACGGCCACCAGCGCGCTGGCCGCCGAGCGCGCGCTGAAATTCCGGATATCGACGCCCGCCTTCGCGCCGGGCGCTTCGGCGGGCATGCCCGCCGAATCGGTGCCGGGCGCTTCGGCGGGGAGCCAGTCGTGATCAAAGCCGATCAGGTGAGCGAATGGTGGGAGCGGCGCAAGCCGCGCGAGCAGCTGTTGGTGATCGCTGTAGCGGCACTGACGCTGCTGTTCGCCGCAGACGCGCTGCTGCTCAGGCCGCTGCGAATCCAGATAGCTGATTCCAGCAAGCGTCTGGCCGGCGCGCGCTCCGAGCTGGCCGCGCTGCAGCAACAAGTCGAGGAGCGCGATCGCGCCGGGAGCGAGCAGCTGCGGGCGCGCGAGGCCGACCTGAAGGCCAGGTTGGCGGCGGCCGAATCCGATGTCCGCCGTGCCCAGATCGACCTGGTCGCTCCGCAGAACATGGCGCGCCAGCTGGCAGCCATCCTGCAAAGGTTTCCGGAGCTGCGCGTGGTCGGGATGCAGTCGGAATCGCCGATGCCGTTCGAAGACCGCGCGGACGGGAGCGGCAAGGTGCCGGTCAACGCCGAGGCGCGCGCCTCGATGCTGTACGAGCACGGGCTGGAACTGACCGTCGAGGGCAGGTACCTGGATCTGAACGCCTACCTGAAACAGCTCGAGCGCACCCCGTACAAGATCTATTGGCGCGACCTGGATCTGAAGGTCAATGCACAGGGCGTGCCCGTCACCAAGGTTCGCTTCTTCACGCTCTCCAAGGGACCGAAATGGCTGACGCTGTGAGCCGCGCCTTCACGATGCTGATGGCGACCGGCCTGAGCGCCACAGCGTCGGCGGCAGGCATAGTCGATCCGACGCAGCCGCCACCGGGCTACGGCATGTCGCAGCACGCCAGCGATCCGCAATCCCCGGATTCGATCTCCCCGCCCCAGCCGGTTCGGCTGCAAATGATCGCGCGCGACGGATCGACGCGCCTGGCCGTCGTGAACGGCCATCGTGTCCGGCCCGGCGATGCGATCACGCTGGACGGCAAGAGCGTGAAAGTACTGGCGATCCACGACGATTCGGTTGAGCTGGATCGAGACGGACACCCTCAGATATTGGAACTCGTGCCGCATGTGAGACTGAAATGAAACGCGATTCGCATTCCCCGTTGTACGGACGACTGGTTCAGCTGCGCGGTCAAGACCCGCGCGAGGAGGCGCAGCCACGCTGGCCCTGGCTGATGCCATGGCTGCTCGCCGCAGTGGCCGTGGCGCTGACTCTGCTGCTGTCGGCCTGCGCAACATCGCAGCCGCCTGCCCCGAGTTCCGCCGCCAAACTGCTGCCGGAAATCCGCCAGGGCCTGGCCGAGCCATCGAAGCCGGCGGCGGAAGCGGTTCCGCCAGAGGTGTCGCGCGAGCTGCTGCCACCGGCTGACCTGTCGGTCTCCAAGCTGGCCGGCAAGCCCGCGGAACCGCGCTTCGACCTGAACGTGGTCGGGCTGCCGGTGGCCCAGGTGTTCGAGGCCCTGGCGCGCGACACGCGCTACTCGATCGCGGTCGATCCCGAGCTGAAAGCGTCGGTGACGGTCAGCCTGAAGGACGTGACGCTGATCGAGGCGCTGGAGACGCTGCGCGACCTGTACGGTTTCGAGTACCGGGTGCAGGGCAGCCGGATCTTCGTTCAGCAGCCGGTCCTTCAGACCCGCGTGTTCCAGGTCAACTATCCGGTGACCAGTCGCTCGGGCCGCAGCGACTTGCGAGTGACGTCCGGCTCGATCACGCAAGGTGCTGGCAGCGGCGCCCCCGGAACGCCGGCCGGCTCGCCGCCGACGTCGTCGCCGGGCGGCGGGACTGGAGCCCAGGCGAGCCAGTTGTCGAGTCAAATCACGACCCAGACTCGCAGTGAGCTGTGGGTCGAGCTCGAGGCCTCGCTGAAGCTGCTGCTCGCGACCGATGCAGCCCATCCGGATGGCCGGCAACTGATCGTCTCGCCGCAATCGGGCCTGATCGTGGTGCGCGCGATGCCGGCCGAGTTGCGCCAGGTCGAGACCTACCTGCGGGCAATGCAGGTCAACGTCGAGCGCGAAGTGATGCTCGAGTCCAAAATCATCGAGGTCACGCTGACCGATACCAGCCAGAGCGGTGTGAACTGGGCCGCCTTTCACGCCGGAACCGGCGCGCGCGGCTCCCTGGGACTGACCACGCCAGGTTCACAGCTGCAGCCGAGCGGCGTGTTGCTCGACTCGCTGCTGGGCGTGAATCCGGGAGTGCAGGTAGTGCAACCGGCGACCGGAGCCTCGCCGCTGTTCGGTCTGGCCTTCCAGACGGCCAGCTTCGCCGCGTTGATGGAGTTCCTGCAGACCCAGGGCAACGTGCAAGTGCTGTCGAGCCCGCGCATTGCGGCGCTGAACAATCAGATGGCCGTCTTGAAGGTCGGGACCGACGATTTCTTCGTCACAGGGATTACCACCAACATTTCGTCTTCCTCCACGGCCAACGGTGCCGCGATCATCACGCCGACGATCACGGTGCAGCCGTTCTTTTCCGGCGTTGCGCTGGACGTGACACCCCAGATCGACGACGACGGCAACATCATCCTGCACGTGCACCCGTCGGTTTCGTCGGTCGTCGAGCGCAGCAAGGACGTCGACCTTGGCACGCTGGGCAAGTACACGCTGCCGCTGGCGTCGAGCACCGTATCCGAGACCGACACGGTAGTGCGGGTGCGCGACGGCAACATCGTCGCAATCGGCGGGATGATGAAGGCGAACCGCTCGGACACGCGGGCCGGCGTGCCGGGCGCGGCCGACCTGCCCTGGCTGGGCCACCTGTTCAGCTCCACCCAGCATTCGCAGACCAAGCAGGAGCTGGTGATCCTGATCAAGTCCACGGTCGTGCATTCGCAGACCCAGCTCGATGCACTGCGCGAGGACGCGCTGCAGCGGCTGGGCGCTGCCGCCGACGCCTCCCGCCTGTGAACCCGCACCCATGTACCTGACCCATTTCGGACTGAACGCCGCGCCCTTCGCGCTGACACCGGATACCGCGTTCGCCTTCTCGTCGCGCGCCCAGCGTGAGGCGCTCGACACGCTGGTGCTGGCCGTTGACGGCGGCGAGGGTTTCATCAAGATCACCGGCGAAGTCGGCACCGGCAAGACGCTGCTGTGCCGCCGCTTTCTCGCTCACGCCGCGGGCTCGCCTGCAGAAGCACGTAATTCGGAGGCGGGCTCGCCCGCCGTAGCGCGCAGCGCGGAGGCGGGGTACCGCACCGCTTACATACCCAACCCATGCCTGAGCCCTCGGACACTGCTGCTGGCGATCGCGCGCGAGCTGAAGATACGGGTGGCCAACGTGAACTCCGACGGCGACATCCTGCAGGCGCTGAACCGTGCGGTGCTGCGGCTTGCCGCGCGTGGCTCGCGCGTCGTGGTGTGCCTGGATGAAGCGCAGGCGATGCCGGCTGAAACGCTCGAGTCGTTGCGGCTGCTTTCGAACCTGGAAACCGAGAAGCGCAAACTGGTGCAGGTGGTTCTGTTCGGGCAGCCGGAGCTGGACCACAAGCTGGCGCGCAACGACCTTCGCCAGTTGCGCACGCGGATCGCCTTTCACTACGAGCTGAGCGCCCTGTCGAGCGCGGAAACCGAGGTCTACCTGGCGCACCGCCTCAGGGTGGCCGGCAATCGGGGAGCAACTCTGTTCCCGGCCGATGTGGCGCGCGCGATTCACCATCACGCTCGCGGCGTGCCGCGGCTGGTCAACATCATCGCCCACAAGTCTCTGCTGCTCGCCTACGGGCAAGGCTCGGCGCGTATCACGCTGCGCCAGGTCCGCGCGGCCGCCAAGGACACACCGCAGGCGCACGGCGCCGGACTGCTGGCCCGCCTGCTGAGGCCGCGCTGGCTTCGCTTTCGAGCTGCCGCATGAGCGTGCTGAATACGATGCTGAGCGACCTGGAGCGCCGCGGCGCGCGCTCCACGCTGACGCTCGCGCCAACGGAAGCGGACCGCTTTGCGCCGCCCGCAGCGGTGCAGGACCCGCCCAAGCCCCGCGTGCGCAGGGTGCCTGCCAGGCCGGCCGTGCTGGTGGCGGCGGCCGTGGCCACGGCCGCAGCGGTGTGGCTCTGGCCCTCCTCCGCGCGGCGCGCTACGGAGGGCATGCCCGAGGAAGTGAGCAGCACGAAGGCGGGTCCGCCCCAGGTTGCACCTGTTGCTCCGCCTCCGGCAATACCGGATACCGCGGCAGCGTCCGCGGCGGTCGCTGTGCCGGTCGCGCCGCCACCGACTATCGAGGCCGCGCCGACACAGCCGATGCACCCGCACACGCCGACACCCTCCTTCGCGCTGCGCGCTTCCGCGGGCAAGCCCGGGGATGTGAGCAGCACGAAGGCGGGCCTGCCCTCCGAAGCGCGCAGCACGAAGGCGGGCCTGCCCTCCGAAGCGCGCAGCACGAAGGCGGGCCTGCCCTCCGAAGCGCGCAGCGCGAAGGAGGGCGTCGCGCAAAGTACGGCGCAAGCCGAGCTCAGGCGTGCCATCGAGCTGGTTGCGCGCGGACAAACGACCGAAGCGACCCGCTTGCTGGCCGATGCGCTGTCGCAGCGGCCAAACTGGAGCGATGCGCGCGCGACACTGGCTGCGTTGCAGGCCGAGGCCGGTGACCGGCGGCAGGCCCTTGCGACGCTGCTCGATGGTGTGCAGTTCGACCCGACCCGCTTTGCGCCCACCGCCGCCCAGCTGCAGGCGGAGCTGAACGACCCGGCTGGAGCACTGCTGGCGTTGGATCGGGTTCCGCCCGCGGCCCGTGATCAGTCCTACCACGCGCTGGCCGCTGCCATCGCCCAGCGCGCCGGCCGGCATCAAATGGCGGTCGCCGAGTACGGAGCTGCCCTCAGGTCCGTGCCGTCCAATGCGGTGGCCTGGGTCGGCCTGGGCGTGTCGCTGCAGGCCCTGGGACACGATGCCGAGGCGCTTGCAGCCTACCGCGGCGCCGCCCGCGAAACGCTCAGCGCCGAGTTGCGTCGCTTCGTGCAGTTGCGGATCAGCGCCCTGCAGGCCAGCGCGGCGCCCTAAGCGGCGGGGTCGGTTTCCAGGTACGCAATCAGCTCCGCTTGCGGCATCGGGCGCCCGAACAGGTAGCCCTGGGCCTGCGAGCAGCCGGCGCGCCGCGCCATTTCGAACTGCTCTTCGGTCTCGATGCCCTCGGCCACGACACGAGCGCCAAAATGGCGCCCGAGCGCAGTGACCGAGCGCAGGATCGCCATCGCGGCCGTGTCATTGGTCAGGCTGCGGATGAAGCCGCCTTCGATGTTCAGCCCGTCGGCGGGAAAGTCGCGCAGCAGTGTCAGGCTGCAGGAGCCGGTGCCGAACTGATCCAGCGCCACGCTGACGCCGGATTCGCGCAGGCGCTCCAGCCGGCGGATCGCCGCCTCGATCTCGCCGGGCTGGCGGCCCAGACTCGATTCGGTCACCTCGATCTGAAGCCGCCGGGCCGGCAGCCCGGTTTTCTGCAGGATCCGGGCGACCACGGTGTTCACATCCGAGCCGCGAAATTCGCGCGCCGACAGATTGACCGAAAGCCCGACCTCGCGCGGCCACGCCGCGGCGGCCGCACAGGACTGCGCCAGCATGGCTTCGCCGATCGGGACGATCAGTCCGCTCTCTTCGGCCAGGTCCACGAACTGCCCGGCCGGCAGAAGCCCGAAGCGGGGGTGCAGCCAGCGCAGCAGGGCTTCGACCCCGATCACGCGCCGGGTGCGCATGCTGACGCGCGGCTGATAATGGACCAGGAACTCGTTCGCCTCCAGCGCCTGGCGCAGATCCGACTGCAGCTGCAGGCGCCGCGTCTCGCGCTGGGCCACGACGGGGTCGAAGAACTGATAGAACCGCGTCGACGTCTCCCGCGCGAACTGCAACGCGCTGACCGCGCGCTGCATCAACGAATCGGCATCGGTGCCGTCGGCGGGGCACACCGCCACGCCCATCGTTGCGCTAAGGCGCACTTGCTGCCCTTCGATCCGCAGCGGCGCATCGACCACCTCGATCAGCTTGCGTGCCACCGGCGCGGCGTCGCTCGACGCGCGCAGATGCGTCAACACCACCGCAAACTCGCCGTCTCCGATCCGTCCGACCAGATCGCAACCCCGCACGGCCAGGCGCAATCGGTCGCCGATCAGCCGGGCTGCAAAGTCGGCCGCGCGAAACCCCATCGACCCGCGCAACGCGGGCAGCTGTTCAACCCCCACCAGCAGCACGGCGGCCGGCTCGCCGGCGGCGCCATGCTCGATCGCCACTCGCGCGAGTTGCTCCTCGAACAGCCGCCGGTTCGGCAATCCGCTCGCCGGGTCGTAGCGCTCGGCGGCCAGCGCACTGGCTTGCGCCGCGGCGCGTTCGTGCACCTCGGAGATCAGTCGCTCGCTGGTCCACGCCAGTTCGTTGTCGCGCTCCGCAATCGCCCGCTCCAGCGCAAGCAGGCGGTCGGGCCCGCCCTCGCCGTCGGTACGCCCGGTGGGCGGTCGGGCCGGATCGCTGTGCTCGGTGTCGGACGAATGCATGTTGGACGGTCCCGTTCAAATGCAGCCGCACGGCCGCGTGGACGAACCAGCTGTCGATTGTCCGAGGCGAACGGCGCGTCGGGTCGCGCAATAACGGCACATTCGGGCCGAGTTTTCGTGGCGCTGATCGCCGGGCCGGCGAAGCCCCGAATTACCCTTCGCCTGCGGCCCAATTTGCGGCGCAGATCGCCTAACGAAGTCTCTTTTGGTGTCGAAGATCGAGGAATGGGTCGCAATCCGGCCCCAATCCGGGACCGACCCCTTGATCGTGTTTCTCGACTTCGACGGCGTGTTGCATCCGGACCCCTGTACCGAGGCGGTGCGGCTGTTCGAGAACGCGCCGCGCCTTGCGCACGCCCTGAGCGACTTTCCGCGCGCGGCACTGGTTCTGTCGACCGCGTGGCGCCAGGGCGCAACCTACGAGCAGCTGGTTGTGCTGTTACCCCCGGAACTGCGTCAAAAGGTGATCGGCGTAACCCCGAACTTCAGCGAATTCGCCTCCACCGCCGCGCTGATTCCTTACCGTCGCCAGGCCGAATGCATGCGCTGGATGCAACAGAACCGGCTCCAGGACGACGACTGGCTGGCGCTGGACGATCGGCCGAGCGGGTTCACCCCGTATTGCGAAAACCTGATCGGATGCCACCCGCAGTCCGGCTTCGACGCGAGCGTCAGCGCGCGGCTGCGCAGCGCGCTGCAACGACACTTCCAGGGACGCGGCCAGGACGTCGACCTGCTGATCGGGTAATCCCGACCCGCCTTCGCCCTTTGGGCTTCGGCGGGCAAGGCGGGCGCGGCGCTTGTGGCCAAAACCCAACGCGAAAGCGAACTCAAGGCACCGGGTATGGCGCCGCCGGGGTCGGCCAGCTATCTTCGCCGTCCTACCGTCTCTTGGACAAAGCGCGATGACCGCCAAGACGGGTGCAGCGAGCTTGCCGACGCAGGCCCTTTGCGCCGTGGGCGTCGTCTACGGCGATATCGGGACCAGCCCGCTGTACGCGGTGCAGGAGTCGTTCAATCCGGTCCATGGCATTGCGACCGTGCCCGCCAACGTGATCGGCGTGATCTCGGTGATGGTGTGGACGCTGATCACGATCGTGGCGGTCAAGTACGTCGTGCTGATCCTGCGCGCCGACAATCGCGGCGAAGGCGGAATCATGGCGCTCACCGCGCTGGCCTCGTCGGCGGTCGGGCGCCGCTCGCCGCGCTACAGAATGGTCGTCACCCTCGGACTGCTCGGGGCGGCGCTGTTCTGCGGCGACGGCGTGATCACGCCGTCGATCTCGGTGCTGAGCGCGGTCGAAGGGCTGGGCGTGGCGACGCCGGCCTTCAAGCCCTACGCGGTTCCGCTGGCGGTCGCGATCCTGACCGGCCTGTACGCCGTCCAGAAAACCGGAACGGGACGGATCGGCTTCCTGTTCGGGCCGATCCTGACCGTCTGGTTCGTGGTGATCGGAGCGGCCGGAGTTGGGAGCATCGCCCGGGCACCGCAGATCCTGGCGGCGCTGGACCCTTTCAGGGCCGTCGATTTCATGCAACGAAGCGGATTTGTCGGCTTTGCTGCGCTGGGCGCGATCGTGCTGGCGGTGACCGGGGCCGAAGCGCTGTATGCGGATCTGGGCCACTTCGGCCGGACGGCGATCCGCGCCGCCTGGTTCACGCTGGTGTTCCCGTCGCTGCTGCTGAACTATCTGGGACAGGGAGCGCTGTTGCTGATCAATCCGGCGGCCGCCGACAATCCGTTTTACCGGTTGGTGCCGGCGTGGGGCGTGGTGCCGATGGTCGTGCTGGCCACTGCCGCCACCGTGATCGCCTCGCAGGCCACGATTTCGGGGACATTTTCTTTCGTCAAACAGGCGATCCAGCTCGGATACCTGCCCCGGATGCAGGTCGTTCATACATCGGCGCAGTCCCTGCACCAGGTCTACCTGCCCGACGTCAACTGGCTGCAGTTCGCCCTGGTGGCGACCGTCACGATCACGTTCGGCAATTCGAGTGCGCTGGCAGCCGCTTACGGGATCGCGGTGACGGGCACGATGCTGATCACCACGCTGCTCACGTTCGAGGTGCTTCGCTACGGGTGGAAGTACCCGCTCTGGCTGGCCATCGGCGCGACGGGCCTGTTCCTGCTGGTGGACGCCGCGTTCTTCAGCGCCAACACGCTGCGGATCGTGCAGGGCGGCTGGTTTCCGCTCGCCATCGCCGCGGTCGTCTTCTTCGTGATGCTGACCTGGAACCACGGCCGCCGCCTGGTCCGGCTGCGCCTGCAGAAGGACGCGGTTCCGCTGAAACTCGTGATCGATTCGCTGGTCGCCTCGCCGCCGCCGCGCGTTCCCGGCACCGCGGTGTTCCTGCGAGGCGAGCAGGAAGGAGCCCCGCGCGCGTTCATGCACAACCTGCTGCACAACAAGGTGCTGCACGAGCGCGTGATCTTCCTGACGGTGCACGTGCTCGAAGTGCCGTGGGTGCCTGACGAGGAAAGCGTCAAAGTGCAGTCGCTCGGGCACGGGTTCTACCAGGTCGACGTGTACTGGGGCTTCATGAACGAGCCCAACGTGCCGCACGCGCTCGCGCTGTGCCGGTCGCACGGGCTTAGCGTCGAACCGATGGAGACTTCCTATTTCCTGAGCCGCCAGCGGCTGGTTCCGGGCGCCGGACCCGGGCGCATGGCGAGCTGGCGCGAGCGGCTGTTTGCCGCGATGGTCCGAAATGCGGCCGATCCGGCCGACTATTTCAAGCTGCCGACCAACCGGGTCGCCGAGCTGGGCGCGCAGATCGAAATCTGATCTACGCGAGGTTTTCGCGCTGGGTCGAAACTTCCTCCGCAACGGTCAACGCCGCCAGGTTGCGTCGTCGGAAATCTGCCGGTAGCGTTCGGAGATGACGCTGGCTGCAGATGCAGGCAAAGACCCTTGAGCCTCAGGATCTGGAGCAGATCGCTGCCGTGACGCTCGCACACTACGAGCAGCGCGCCGAGGATTTTCGTGCCGGCACGCGCGATCACGACGTGCGCCAGAACATCGATTCGTTGCTACGCCACATCCGGGGCGAGCCGCCGTTCACCATCCTGGACTTCGGTTGCGGACCGGGGCGCGACCTCAAGACCCTGGCCGGCCTGGGCCACACGGCGATCGGCCTGGAAGGCGCAGGCGAATTCGCCGCGATGGCGCGCGCCGACTCCGGCTGCGAAGTGTGGCAGCAGGACTTTCTGAAGCTCGATCTGCCGGGCAACGCCTTCGATGGCATCTTCGCCAATGCTTCGCTGTTTCATGTGCCGTCGCAGGAGTTGCCGCGCGTGTTGCGGCAATTGCATGCTGCATTCAAGCCCGGCGGTGTGCTGTTCAGCTCGAACCCTCACGGCAACAACGAGGAGGGCTGGAACCGCGGTCGTTATGGCGCCTATCACGACCTGCACGCGTGGCGCCGCTTCCTGTCCGATGCGGGCTTCCTGGAACTCGAACACTTCTACCGGCCAACCGGATTGCCGCGCGAACAGCAGCCATGGCTGGCCAGCGTCTGGCGCCAACGCTAGGAGTCTGCCCCGGCAGGCCTGGTACCGCCGCCTAGAGTCCGGGCCCCCGAGCGCGGGCCTGAGCCGCTTGCACCGCCTTGCGCAGTGCCTGCATCGGCAAGGTCACGCAGCCGTGACGGGCGGGGATCTCGCGCACCGGGCCAAACACCGCAAACTCCTGCCAGGCCTCCGGCGCAAGATCGGCGCCGGCCAGCAGCCCATCGAGCGCCACGATCGCCTGACCGATCTGCATCACATGCGCTCCCGGCGCATGCAGGCCGACCAGGCTGGCGGCCGCCCGGCACAGCAGGCAGCCCTTCGTCTCGTGTGCCAGCGCTCCGATCCTGGCCCCGCTCAGCCTCAGTGCCAGGTCGATCCGGTCGCCGCAATAGGGATTGTCGAGTCGCACGACGGCATCGGCAGCGGCCAGCGTGCCGGCGCCATGGGCGGCGCGCGCCAAGGCTTTGATCGCCTCGTTGTACAGGGCCGCGTTCACGCCAGAATCCGCACCGCTTCGCGCACGCCGGCGAGCAGCGCATCCACATCATCGTCGCCGTTGTACAGCGCCAGGCTGGCGCGGCTCACGGCGTCCGTTCCCAGCGCCTGCATCAGCGGCTGGGCGCAATGATGGCCGCCGCGCAGCGCCACGCCCAGTCCATCAAGCACCTGGCACACGTCGTGCGAATGCAGACCCTCGAGCCAGAACGAAACGACCGGCACGCGGTCGCGCGCATCGAGCGGACCGGCCAGGTGCAACCGGGGCACCGCGAGCAGGCCCTCGATCAGGCGCGCGGTCAGACCCGCCAGCCGGCGCTCGATTCGGGGCCAGTCCTGCCGGCTCATCCAGGCCAGCGCCTCGCCCAGTCCGACGGCCTGGGCCACGGGCGGCGTGCCCGCTTCGAAGCGCCGGGGCGGCGCGGCGTAGTCGGCGCGCTCCAGGGTCACCCGCTCGACCATGCCGCCACCGGTCGCGGACGGAGGCATCGCATCAAGGAACTCGCCGCGGCCCCACAGCACGCCAACGCCGCCAGGTCCGTAGCATTTGTGCCCGGAAAATACATAGAAGTCCACGCCCAGCGCGCGCACGTCGACCGGTCCGTGCGGAGCGCGCTGCGCCCCGTCCAGCAGCACGTGCGCGCCGACTGCACGCGCCTGCTCGACCACCGGCCCCACGTCCGTGACGGCTCCGGTCACATTGGAGGCGTGCGTCAGCGCGATCAGCCGGCAGCGCCGGCCCACAAGGGCCCGCAGCCCACTCAGATCCAGGCGGGCGCCGGCGCCCAGCGGTACGAACCGCAGGCCGACCCCCGCGCGATCGCGCAGCTGCTGCCACGGGATCAGGTTGCTGTGGTGCTCGGCCACCGAGACCACGATCTCGTCGCCCGGCTTGCACAGGTCTGCGTACGCCTGCGCGACCAGGTTCAACGCGGCCGTCGCCCCCGACGTGAAAACGATCTCATCGGGGTGGGCGGCATTGAGGAACTGCGCAACCTGACCGCGCGCGCGCTGATACGCGAGCGTCGCTGTCTGCGCCAGCCGGTGGCCGGCCCGCAGTACATTGCCGCGCGCGTACCGCTCGTGCTGCACCATCGCATCGAGCGCCGCCTCGTGGATCTGGCCGGTTGCCGCGTTGTCGAGGTAGTGCAGTGTCCCGCCCGCCTGAGCCAGCAACGGAAACTGACGGCGCAGCGCTGCCGTTTCATCGCTCATCGCTGCTGCGCCCGGTCCAGTTGCTCCGGCGTATCGACATCCACGAAGATCGCGTCGGTGTCGAACGGCACGGCGCGAACAGTGGAGGCGAACCGCTCGATCAGCCCGCGCGCGCCGATATCGCCGCTGAGCGCGCCCAGAGCGGAGAAGAAACTCTTCGGCCACAGCACAGGGTGGCCGCGCCGGCCATCGCGGACCGGAACCACGATCATCGGCGCAAGCGGATCGAAGGCCTCGATCAGCCGGTCGATGTGGGCCGCGACTATCCATGGCATGTCGCCCAGCTGCACCAGAGCCGCATCGATCGACTGCGGCAGCATCGCCACCGCGCACCGCAGGGAGCTCGCAAGTCCCGCAGCGTATTGCGGATTGTGAACCACCGTCACCGGCTTGGATGCCGGAACCGCCTCGAGCGCGGCTTCGACACGATCGGCCTGCCAGCCGGTCACCACCACGACCTGCGTGCAGCGTGAATTCAGTGCGGCACGCACCGCGCGCTCGATCATGGTTGCTCCGTCGACCTCGCACAGCAGTTTGTTGCGCCCCTGCATCCGGCTCGACGCGCCGGCCGCCAGCACCAGAGCGGTGATACGACTGCTCACGGGCTGTTGTCGCGATAGCGCTCTTGCACGATCTGGGCCAGGATGGCGACTGCGATCTCGCTGGGCGATCGCCCGCCCAACGCCAGTCCGACGGGCGCGTGAATGCGCCCGACCCGATCGCCCAGGCCGTGCTCGCTCAACCGCTGGACGCGCTTGGCGTGCGTGCGCGTGCTGCCGAGCGCTCCGATGTAGAAGGCCGGGCTGCTCAGCGCTGCAACCAGCGCCGGATCGTCGAGTTTCGGATCGTGCGTCAGCGTGACCACCGCGGTGCGCGCATCCGGTCCGAGCCGCGCCATCGCTTCCTCGGGCCATTCATTGCTCAGCGAAACGCCCGGAAAACGCTCGGCGCTGCCGAATGCACGGCGCGGATCAATCACCGTCACCTCGAATCCGGCCAGCGCCGCCATCGGCGCCAGCGCCGAGGCAATATGTACCGCGCCCACCATCAGCAGCCGCGGCGGGCCGGCATACACCCGCACGAACAGGTCCTCGTCGTGCGGAAGCGCTCCGCTGCGTTCAACCCGGACGCTGTGGCCGATCGCGGCCAGCAGCTCGGCGCTCAGCGCCAGGTCGCCGCGCGACGTGTCGCCCTCGACCAGCGCCTGGCAGCCGTCGCTGAGCCGGGTCACCAGCGCCAGCGCGGCCCGCCCGGATCCGGCGGCCGCCAGTCGCTCCAGGATATCCCGCCTCATTCGACCCGCTCGACAAACACATCGACCTCGCCACCGCAGGCCAGGCCCACCTCCCACGCCTGCTCGTCGCTGACGCCAAACCGCATTCGGCGCGGACGTCCGTCGCCGATCACCGATTGCGCCTCGTGTATCACGGCGGCCTCGATGCACCCTCCGGAGACCGAGCCCACGAACTGCCCGGTGCTGTCGACGGCCAGGTGGCTGCCCGCCGGTCGCGGCGACGAGCCCCACGTACGCACGACGGTCGCCAGCGCCACACCTCGGCCCTGGCCACGCCACTGACGGATCTGCCGGAAGATCTGGTCCGATTCGAGGTCCACACGCAGCCCTTCCAAACGCAGGCCGCCGCGCCGCGCGGCGGGCCTTTAAAGATAGCAGGAAGGCGGCCCCCGATCAGGCCGCGGGCCGCTCAGACGGGTGGGGTACAGCGACGCGAATCCGCCCGCAGGCGGGCTCGCGCCTCTTGATACCGGAGCTCAGTGGCCCTTTGGAGCAAACAGGTCCGACATCAGCGGCACGTTGTCGTCGGCCGCATGATTCAGATAGGCCAGACCGAAGCCCGCTTCCAGGGTCTTCAGCAGTGAGAAATGGTTGTACTTGACCTTCGAAGTGACCCCGGTGACACCGTAGTTCGTGTCGACGATCGTCACCACCTGGTTCGGCAGGCTGCTGTAATCGTTTTCGTCCCACACCACGACGATCGCGTTGTGTCCGTCCTTCCACGCCTCGGACGCCTTGATGGCACCGACCAGATTCTGCACCGTGACGTCACCGGCTTGAACCACCAGATCGTCATTAGTGTCCTGGCAATAGGGCCCGACTTCGCTGGCGCCGCGGGCGTGCTGGTCGTGGCACTGGTTGGGCACGATAAAGGAATAGTTCGGCACTTCGCCCCGGCGCAGATCCGCATATAGCCGCTCGAAGCCCTGGGTATTTCGCAGGCTGTTGTCTTCGTCGCCAGCCTGCACGCTGGCGAAGTAGACAAACGGGTTGTGCTTGACCGCGTAGAGCTTCGGCATTCCGCTGACCGAGGAGGTGAGGTCCGAGATCATTCCGTCGCTGTTGTTGACCCGGTCGGCCCCGTACGGCGGCAGGCTCTCCTGGTAGCTCTTCCAAGTGAGGCCCGCTTCGACCAACTGATCGGCGATGGTCTTGCCCACGGTGTACGCCGGGGCGATCGGGTCGTTGTAAATCGGGGCAGCGGGTGTCCCCTCGTTGGTCGTATCCACGGCTGGGGTGGCCGCGTCCATGCCGCTGCCGGCGATAGGACAGATGTTGGGCGCCCCTTCAAGAGCGGGGGTGTTCAGCTCCAGATTGGACCGGCATGCCTTGTTATGCCAGTCGGGCGAATTGTCGTTGACGACGCCGAAATTCGAGCCCCCTACCATCTCCAGATAGTTCGTCAGGCTCGGGTGCCCTACACCGAAATAGTTGGCCGCCAGATTGGCGCTCTTCGCATAGGCATTGACGAAGGGCGCATTCGAGTTGCCAAAGATCTGGCCGTAATGGTGGTTCTCCATCACGATCACGAACACGTGGTCCAGGCGCGGAATGCTCGGCGCGGGGTTCTGGGCGAGCGCCGGCGCGATACCGAACGCGGCCGCCAGGGTCAGCGCAATCGTGGTTTTTTTGATCTGCATCGGGTCCTCCTCGGTGCGGCGAGCCCGCATCGACCCGCTCGTCGCTGCGGTCGCGTGCGAAGGACTCGCCAGTTTTCGCTCGTGCTGTGTGCCCCGCATCATCCGAGCGAACGATGGGGCCGTTCTCGGGGCGCCTCAGAGTATTGGGAGTTTGTGACCGCGAGATGATCAGCGGCCGGCGACGATCGGCTCGGTGGTCGCCGGCGCGCCCAGGTACAGGTACAGGCTCGAGTTGCCGTCGCGCGACCGGCCGTACGCCAGGTACAGCGGCCCGATCGGGCTGTCGAGCAGGAAAAACGCGGAGGCCGATTTCAGCGTCCCGGTCGGATTGCCGGGGACGATCGGTCGGCCCAGCCGCCCGGCCTCCAGCGACAGCCCGGCATACAGTCCGTTCAGAAACGGCAGCGGCGCGAGCTTGTAGCGGTAAATGGCGCGTGCAAACTGCAGCGACTGACCGTTCAGCGATCCGATCCGGTAGCCGGACTGCTGCAGGAACCCGCCCCACTGGAAAACATCGTAGCGCGGAAGATCGTTCGAGCCGAAGCGGCCTTTGAACGTCGCTCCCAGGTCGAGCGTGCTGTCGCCCAGCGAAGCGGCCACCGATCCGCTCGCGTCCCAGCGGCTGTAGGCGGATTCGCCGCCCAGCGCGACGCGCGAGGCGAACAGGCCGGCCGACGCCTGAAAACCCGAGCGGGGCGCCACGACGCGGTCGTATTCATCGGCCTGCAGCCGCACGTGCCAGGCCCCGACGCCGACCCGATCCGGTCCCGGCGCGAGCGACCGCGGTCCTTCGTCGAGGCGCTGCCGGATCTGACCGATCTGTACGCCGGTGCGCAATTCGGCGGCGCGGCCCACGCGGCTTCCGACATCCACGCCGGTCAGGCCCTCGTACAGTACGTAACGGGCGACGCGCGGCCCGTTGGCAAACACGTCGTCGACGTCTCGATCGAGCTCCGCGTAGGGCGCCACAAAGAAAATCCGCTCGATGTCGAGCGGCTGGTACAGCTCGGTCGACAGCCGGTCCTGCCGGCCGAGCTGCAGGTCCGTGCGCCATTCCGCCCCCAGGGAATCGATCCAAGTGCGCCGGTAGGCGCCCAGCGCTTCGAAACGCGATTCGCCGCGAAGATCGTAGCCGCCCTCCAGCCCTAATTTGATGAAGTTCGGACCCCAGGATTTCTCGACCACGTCGATTGCCGCCACGCGGCGGCCTGCATCGTCGAGCAATCCGTACCCGACGCGCTCGAAGTCACCGCTCGCGTACAGGCGTCGTACATCGGCTTCCTGTCGCACCGGGTCGGGTTGCTGACCGGCCCGGGTCTTCAGTTCGGCGCGGACCACGTCCGGGTTCACGCGCTCCAGAGGCGGCAGGCGCACTTCTGCGATCGGGCGCGCGTCGACGCGCGCCACCGTGTGCCGGCGCGCGGTCAGCGCCACGTACTCGTCGGCCGGCAGCGAGAGCCTGGCCAACCGGTCGCTGACTGCGCGCGCTGCAGCCTCGCCCAACGGGATCGGCGCCGTCCAGTGATCGAAGTCGGCGGACGAGAAGTCGCCGAGCTCGGGTCGGATCAGGATGTCGTCCGGATGCAGCAGCTGCAGCGACCTCTTCTCGGACTGCTCGATCAGGATGTCGAAGATTCTGCGGCTCACGCCCAGCAAGGTGCCAAGCTCCTGCTCGGTCAGGCGCGGTGATCCCAGATCCACGACGATCGCTACGTCCGCGCCCATCGAACGCGCCACATCCAGGGGCAGGTTGTCCGTCAACCCGCCGTCGATCAGGATGCGGCCGTCGAGCCGAACCGGCGCCAGGGCTACCGGCACCGACATGCTGGCACGCAGCGCCTGCCACAGCTCTCCCCGTGAAAGAACGACCGGCTCGCCGGTAACCAGGTCGGTGGCCACGGCGCGAAACGGGATCGGCAGCTCATCGAACTGCACGACATCCGACGAACGGATCAGCAGCCGCATCGTGGTCTCCAGCTGCTCGCCGGCGACCAGTCCCTTGGACACGCGCAGCCCCGCGTCGCGCAGCCCGAACTCGGGCCCGATGAAGTTGCGCTGCTCGTCGATCTTGGTGCGAATCGGAAGCTCGGAGCGGGGCGGCCGGTCCACGAACAGGGCTTCGGACGTCAACCCCGACACGATCTTCTCCATGTCGGCAGCGCTGATCCCGGTGGCGTAGGCCGCGCCAATCAACGCACCGATGCTGGTGCCCGCAATGCAATCGACCGGCACCCTGAGCTCTTCGAGCACCTTGATGACGCCGATGTGCGCGGTGCCGCGGGCGCCTCCACCGGCCAGCACGAGGCACACGCGCGGTCGAGCGGACGGCGCCGGAGCGGCGCCGGCAGCGGGCACGACTGTCGCCACGCACCCGATCGCCAGCGCGAGCCGGCAGACCGCGCTGGCCAGTACCCGCGGCGGCGTCAGCGGACTCAACGAGCTGGCCCGGGTCTGTCGTAGGCGCGCTCGACCCGGGCGACGCGCACTTCGTACTCCTGATACCACTCGCGCTGGCCACGTTGCTGCGCCAGCAGGTGCTCCGCCTGCGCCTTCCAGGCCGCGATGGCCGCGGTCGATTCCCAGTAGCTGACGGTGATTCCGAGCCCGCCCGGATCGCGCACGCTCTCGACCCCGAGAAATCCCGGCTGCCTGGATGCCAGCTCGACCATCCGGTCGGACGTTTCGGCATAACCGCGATCCCCCTCGGTCCTGACCGACGTGAAGATCACCGCGTAGTAGGGCGGCCGTGGGGTTCGTGCCAAGCTGCTCGTGCTCATCGCTTCACTCCGGTTCGTGCCGATTTCCGATCGGCGTTTCAATGGGTGCAATGTCGGGGCACGAGGATCTCCTCGGCGTGGCCGCGATCGAGCCCTTGCAAGTCCGCGTGCCCGAACAGCAGGTAGAAACCCGAGCCGCCATCGCCGACCACGCCAATCGTGTTCGTCTCGCGCTGCTGTGGTGTGTCTTCGGCCACGGCGGCCCGCTGAAACGGGGTCGGCTTCTGCAGCGCGGCCACATGGGCGATCCGATATGTATGGCCGAACAGCTCGAGGCTGGGGCGCATCGCGCCTTCGCGCAGCCACTGGCCGATCGCATCGCGCACCTGCGGCCCGACGAAATCGATGTGGATGTGCAGCTGGTCCTGTGACCGGCCCCAACGCGAATTGATCGCCAGGCCGATCTCGTCGGAGCGCACGTCCGACCGGCCGGAGGCCGCGATCACGCGGTCGCGCGCGCCCCACGCGTCTTCGAAGTAATCGGGCTCGTCGTCCCGCAGCAACTCGGCGCTCTCCACTCCGATGCGCCGCGCAGTCGGGATCAACAGGTAGTGGGTAGCGCCGCAGATGTCCTTCAGCACGGCATCGCCGCGAGCCCGATCGCAATACAGCGACGGCACCGGAGCCCACCCCTGGTTGCAGCCGGCGTCGACCAGCACCCACAAGGCATTGGAGTGCCCCGCCGGTGCAGCCGACCCGCACGCTTGCAGTGCGATGAAGGCGACGAACAGGCCGATGCAGGCGCCGAGCCTGCCGCTGGCGCCAGGGCTAGGGAATGCGGAGCTCAAAGCAAAACTGCCGCGAATCGGTTCACAGCAAACTTCGAGACACGGCATGCTATCAGCAGCGCCACCCTCAACGGTCCTGGTCCGTTGCAAAACTGAGGATCAGCCAGATTCCACGCGGCGCCGCCACCGAGCGGAACTGCTCGGCCGGCCAGGTCGCGGGGTTGCTGTTGTAGCTGCGGCCCGGCCCCGAAAACGCGTTACGGCTCAGCTGACCGTAGTTCGAGTAGGTCCTATCGAACAGGTTGTCCACGCGCAATGCCACCTCCCATCGCGGTGCCGGCCGGTAGCGCCCTTCCAGGCTGAAGACAAAAAACCCGGGCACCGGTCCGTTCACGTCACGGTTGTTTTCGTCGCCGCGCGCGAACACGCCCGACTGCCCGCTGGCCTGCGCCCCCAGCGTCCACGCTGGATCCAATTCGGTGCTGAGCGCGAATTTCAGGATGTGGCGCGGAATGCCGGGGATCCGGTCGCCCGCAGTCACGGCGATGTCGGTGCAGGAGGCGCACGTCAACGGCGCCGCCGTCGAGTTGGCCGAGCTGTTCAGAACGAGCCGCGTGCGATAGGTGGCGTCGATCAGGCTGTACTGGGCACCCAGTGTCCATGCACCCGCACGCAGGTCCAAGCCGCTTTCGATGCCGCGCCGGCGTGTCTTGCCGACATTGCGGAAAAAGCCCGCGCTGATCGCCCCGCCCTGGCTGCTGATGAACTGGATGTCATCGTTCAGCTCGGTGTCGAAGCCGGACACGCGCCACTTCAGCCCGTTGGTGTGACCACGGACCCCCAGCTCGTAGGTGCGCGAGATCACCGGCTTCAGCTCCGGGTCGCTGGCGAAAGCGTTTGGCAGGCTGCACGGGGCGTTCGGGTCGGCGCAGGTCAGCTCGACCGCCGTCGGCGCACGCATGCCCTCGTTGTAGGCCGCGTAGGCGGTGAGCGTGGACCAGGGATTGAACGTAAGCCCGCTGGCCGGATTGAAACGCGTGTAGGCGTGGTGGCCGTTCAAGGCGGTGCCGAGCTGATCCTTCAGGTCGATCGTGGCGCGATTGAATCGTCCCGACACGGTCCAGTAGGTGCGCGGATCGAGCGCCCAGGTGTCGGTCCCATACAGTCCCTCGTAGGTGCTGGTCGATTTCAGGCTCGTGACCAGCACGGCGGCAAGCGTGGAGACCGTTCCGCGCTCGCTGCTGACCAGCGCATCCTGGTTCGATTGCGTGAAATCGACGTCCCCGCGGTCGACACTGGCGCCAACCGCCAGCGTGTTCTTGTGCCCGGCCACGTCCCCCAGGTAAGTCAGCTGGATCGAGCCGCCCGGCCGGCGCTCGCCGATGCCGTTCAGTGCGTTGCTGGCGGGGTAGTCGCCGGGCGCGGGCGGCGGCACGAAGTTGCCGTTCATGTTGCTGTTGAAAACGGTGGTCGACACGAAGCGGTAATACGCATCGGCCCCCAGCAGCAGATGCTCGGACAGGTAATGGCTGCCCTTCAGGTTGAACAGCGCAAGCCGGTTGGTCTGGATGTCCGGCCAGGAATAGTCCTGAGAGGGCGTATCCAGCCAGGAACGGGGCAGCGTCTGCGAGCCCTGCAGCCGGTTGTCGGCGAACGCGAAGCTCAGGTCCAGGTCGGTGGTCGCGTCCTGGTAGCCGGTCTTCGCGAAGGCCTGCTGCACCCGGCTCGTACTGCGGTCGGACCAGCCGCGCTGCTCGAACAAAGTCCCGGCCAGGAAGTAGTCGACGGTGCGACCGTGGCCTCCGGTCTCGAACTCGGCCGAGCGCCGTCCGAAAGAGCCCGCGGTCACATCGACCGATGTTCCCGGGAACTCGAATCCGCTCTTCGTCGTCACGGCCACCGCGCCACCGAGCGAGTTCAGCCCGAACACCGGGTTGGAGCCCGGGATCACGGTGATGTGGGCGATCGCGTTGCGCGCGATCAGGTCCCAGTCGACCGTGTCGCCCAGCGCCGCGTTGGCGCGCACGCCGTCGACGAACACCGACAGACCCTGCGGGGTGCCGAGCACCGGGGAGGCGGTGAAGCCCCGGAAATTCAGGTCGGTCTGAAACGGGTTGCCCTGGGTGTCGTTGACACTGGCGCTGCCCAGCGCGCGATTCAGCGCTCCGGCCGCGTCGACCGCGCGCGATCCGCTGACCTGGTCGGCTGAAATCGTCTGCACATTGGCCGGAACCTGCTCGGGAGGCAGGCCGATGCCCGGCAACGGCGTGGTCCCGATCACCTCGATGCGTGGCAGGTCGAGCTGCGTTGCCGGGTTTTCCTGGCCCTGCACCGGCGCCCCGACGATGAGCACGACAAAAAACGCCGCCACGGCCCCACGAGGGCGTGGGCCGCGCGCCTCAGACCAACCCATGCCCCCTCCTGTTTCGGCGCGCGGATTCTTAGGTCCGGCCAATGGTGCAGCCAGCAAGTCCTGCAAATACAAGGTTGCGAAGGATAGGGCAAGAATGGTGCATGGCTCGCTGCAGCGCAAGATGAAGGCGTTGCCGATTTGCTGTCTTATTCCAGCCCTGCGCGACATACTATCGGGTCGACGGCCGGGCTTGCCGGCGCTGCGACACAACAAGCAAGTCCGCGAGCACGAATGAGGAGGAACTCGCAATGAGCGAAGCAACCGAATCGGCCGCCACCGGCCGTCGCACCGTTCTGCGCGCCGCGCTTGCGGTCGGTGCCGCAAACCTGGCGCCGCCGTTCATCCTGTCCGCGCGTGGCGAGCAGCCCGTGCTGATCGGGCTCGACAACCCACTGACAGGCACCTATGCCGCTGTGGGCAAGAACGAGCTGACCGGCTGCGAGCTGGCCATCAGCCAGATCAATGCCAAGGGCGGAATCCTGGGCCGGCCGGTGGAACTGCGGGTGGAGGATTCCACCAGCGGCGACGCCGGCACCGCAGTACAGAAGGCGCGCAAGCTGATCGAGCGCGACAAGGTCGATTTTCTGCTGGGCAACGTCAACTCGGCGCTCGCGCTCGCGATGGCCCAGGTCAGCAACGAGAAGGGCATATTGCACATCGTGCCGGGCGGGCACACCGATGCGATCACCGGCGCCACCTGCCACTGGAACGTGTTCCGCGTGTGCAACGCGACCCAGATGGAGGCGAACGCGGCCGCGCAGCAGCTGGTCGAAAAGGCCGGCCGCAAGTGGTACTACATCACGCCCGACTACGCGTTCGGTCACACGCTGCAGGCCGCGCTGGAGAAGGCCGCCGACCGGGTGGGCGCCACCAAAGCCGGCGCCGACCTGTCGCCGCTGGGCACCACCGATTTTTCCTCGTACCTGATCAAGGCGCAGGCGGCCAAGCCCGATGTGATCCTGTTCCTCGTGCAGGGCGACGACATGATCAACGCGCTGAAGCAGGCGGTGCAATTCGGGCTGGACAAGCGCCTGCACCTGGCCGGTGCCCAGCAGGAGCTCGAGTCGCTCGAAGGGCTGCCGCCCGAGGCCCGGATCGGCGCCTGGGTGTTCGAGTGGTACTGGAAGCAGCCGGGCGTTCCGCACGTAGCCGAGTTCGTCGAAGCGATCCGGAAAAAGACCGGCAAGGTTCCGACCGCACGCACCTGGTTCGGTTTCGTGTCGACCTGGAGTTGCGCACTCGCCGCCGCAGGCGCCAAGTCGCTCGATGCGGTGAAGATGGCCAAAGCGCTGGGCGGAATGAAGCTGCCGCCCGAAGTCGGATTGACGCCGGACCCGGCGTTCTATCGGGCCGAGGATCACCAGCTGATCGCATCGCTGTACATCGGCAACGCGCAGGCGGGCGGCGCCGATCCCGAGGATCTGTTCAACGTGAGCCACGTGATGCGAGGGATCGATGCCGCGGGCCGCGTCGAGGACAGCCCCTGCAAACTGGTCTGGCCGAGTTGAAACCTCACCCCCTCCCCTCTCCCACTCACGTGGGAGAGGGGCGATCGGGCGCGCCTGGGCATAGCACCCCTCGCCTGCGAAGCGGCAGAGGGGCCGGGGGTGAGGGCTGGATGAGCATCAGATGACCCAGCTGATCCTGTTCAACATCTTCAACGGCCTGATCGTCGGCGCGTTCTACGCGTTGATGGCGCTCGGGCTCTCGCTGATCCTGAACCTGAGCGGCGTGATCAACTTCGCGCACGGCGGCTTCCTGGCCCTGGGGGCCTACCTCGCCTACTCGCTGATGCCGCTGGTGGGCTTCTGGGGCGCGCTGGTGGTGGCGCCGTTGCTGACGGCCGCGCTGGGCCTTGCGATCGAGCGGCTGCTGATCCGACGGGTCTACGGCCGCGACCCGCTGTACAGCCTGTTGCTGACGTTCGGGCTGGCTTACATCCTGGAGGATCTCGCGCGCTATATCTGGGGCCCGCAAAGCCTGCCGTATCCGATTCCGGCCGCGCTGGCGCGCCCTCTCAGTACCCAGTTCTTCTTCCTGACCGGCTATCGCCTGTTCATGGTCGCCCTGGTCGCGTTGACGGTGGCGGCCTTGTTCGTCGTGCTGGGCCGAACCCGGCTGGGTATGCGCATTCGCGCCGGAACGCTGGACCTCGAGACCGTCTCGGCGCTGGGCGTGAACGTGCGCGTGCTGCGCAACCTGAACTTCGGCCTCGGCATCTACCTGGCCGGCTTGGCCGGCGTGCTGGCAGCCGGCATGCTGGGCCTGCAGCCGACCATCGGCACGTCGCTGATCATGCCGAGCTTCGTCGCGATCATCGTGGGCGGGCTAGGGAGCCTGCCCGGCACCCTGTTCGGCGGCCTGCTGATCGGGGTGGCGCAGGGGTTGGCCACCGTGTTCATGCCGTCGGCCAGCGAAGCGATCATCTACGTGATGATGGGCCTGGTGCTGCTGATGCGCCCGCGCGGACTGCTCGGTGAGGAAGGACGGCTGAAGTGACGCAGGCGCAGCGGGTGGGCGCAACCGCGCTGCTGTGGCTTGTGCTGCTGACGATGCCGTTCTGGATCGGCGCGGTCGGAGGCTATACGGAGCTCGCCAGCCGGGTCGTCGTGATGGCCTTGGCGGCGACGGCGCTGAATTTCCTGCTCGGCTACACCGGCACGCTTTCGTTTGGCCATGCCGCCTACTTCGGGCTGGCCGCCTACGGAGCCGGTATGACGCTGAAATACGTGGCGCCGAGCACGGGCCTGGGGATGCTGATCGGGGTGGCCGTGGGCACGCTGGCGGCGGCCGCCATCGGAGCGCTGATCGTGCGGCTGCGCGGGGTGTATTTCGCGATGGTGACAATCGCCTTCGGCCAGGTGTTCTACTTCATCGCCTTTCGCTGGAATACGGTCACCGGCGGCGACGACGGGCTCACCGGCTGGCGGCGCCTGCCGCTCGAACTGGCTGGAATCCGCCTCGACATCCAGAACCACGACACCGCGTTCTACTACCTGGCGCTGGCGTGCTTCGCACTGTCGGCGGGCGCAATGGCGCTCCTGCTGAGCTCGCCGTTCGGCCGCACCTTGCACGCGATCCGGGAGAACGAGCGCCGGGCGCGCTTCCTGGGCATCGCGGTGGAGCGCCACCTGTGGCTGTCGTTCGTGATCTCCTGCGCGTTCGTGAGCCTGGCCGGCACGCTGTACGCGCTGCTGAACAATTTCACCGATCCGCGCGCGCTGCGCTGGGACATGTCGGGCAACTTCGTGATCATGGCCGTGCTGGGCGGCATGCGCTCCTTCTGGGGACCGCTGGTCGGGGCGGCCGTGTTCGTCGTGCTGCAGGACTACGTCTCGAGCCACACCGAGAACTGGATGTCCGTGGTCGGATTGATCTTCGTGCTGGTCGTGCTGTTCTTCCCGCGCGGAGTCTTGGGCCTGGTGCAGCGCAGGGGTGAGCAATGAGCTCGATGTGGCTCCCCTTCATGATCTTTTCTACCTGACCCATGAGCCTGCTGCGCGTGGAGCAGCTGTCGTGCTGTTTCGGCAGCCTGCGCGCCGTGCACGAGGTGTCGATGTCGATCGCGCCGGGCGAGCTGCGCGCGCTGATCGGCGCCAACGGCGCCGGCAAACCGACGCTGTTCAACCTGCTCAGCGGATTCGTAGCTCCCAGCGGCGGGCGAATCCTGTTCGACGGGCAAGACATCACCGGACGTCCCGCCCACGAGCGGGTCGACATGGGCATTGCGCGAACGTTCCAGATCACGGAGATCTTTCCCGAGCTCAGCGTGCACGAGAACCTGCGCATCCCGGTCGAGTCCGAGGCCGGCCTGCGGCTGCGCCCGTGGCAGTCCCGCTCGGCGGCCGACCGGATCGAGCGGCGGGTGGCCGAGTTGCTCGAACTCGGCAACCTGGCCGACAAGTCGGGGCGCCTGGCGGGCGAGCTGTCGCACGGCGATCAGCGCACCACCGAAATCCTGATGGCGCTCGCGCTGAGGCCGCGCCTCCTGCTGTTGGACGAACCGACGGCCGGCATGGGTGAACAGGAAACGTACGAGATCACGGAACTGGTCAGGCGCCTGCACCGCGAGCGCTCGCTGACGATCCTGCTGGTCGAGCACGACATGCGGGTGGTGTTCCACCTGGCCGATCGGATCATGGTGATGGCCGAAGGCTCGCTGCTGGCCGAGGGTACGGCCCAGCAGATCGCCGCCGACGAACGGGTGCAGGCGGCCTATCTGGGCGGAAGCCGGCAATGAACGCGCTCGAAGCCAGCGGGCTGAATACGTTCTACGGCAAGAGCCACATCCTGCACGACGTCTCGCTGGCGCTGCCGGACGGGCAGGTGGCCACACTGCTCGGGCGCAACGGTGCCGGCAAGACCACGACCTTGCGCAGCCTGCTTGGCCTGACCCCGCCGCGTTCCGGCACCGTGCGGGTGCTGGGCCAGGACTGCACCGGGCGGCCGCCCTACCGGATCGCGGCGCTCGGGGTCGGATACGTGCCCGAGGGGCGACGCGTATTTGCGAACCTGAGTGTCGAGGAGAACCTGAAGGTTCCGCTGCAGCGCCCCGGACCGTGGTCGATCGAAAAGGTATATGAGCTATTCCCGAAGCTGGCGCAGCGCAGCGCGCACCGCGGGCGCCAGCTGTCCGGCGGCGAGCAGCAGATGCTGGCGATCGGCCGCGCGCTGGTCCTGAATCCGAGGATATTGCTGCTGGACGAGCCCTCGCAGGGGCTGGCGCCACTGGTGGTGCTGGAGGTCTTCGAGGTGCTGGCCAGGCTGCGCGAGCAGGGGCTGTCGATCCTGCTGGTCGAGCAGAACGTGCGCGCCGCGGTGCAGATCGCGGATGTCGCGTACGTGCTCGACGACGGCCGCGTCGTCTACCAGGGCGCGGCGGCGGATCTGGCGGCCGACGAAAAACGCCTGCGGGCGCTGGCGGGCGCGGCGGCCGAGAGCTGGAGTCCGACCCCGGTCAGCCTCGCGGCCGAGGCGAGCGGCCCGTCCGGCTGAGACCTTTTCCGGCGCATGTCAAGGGGCTTCGCATCAGCCAACGTCCCTACCCAGCACAAGCGGCCGCGAAACACCTGAGTGGGCGTCGCCCTCGGCACTTGCGGCGGCGATAATGGCGGCTCGCAAGCGGGCTGGCTGCTCACTATCGGATGGCGATCGCCCTACCGCCTGTCCCCGTGGCATGCAGTAATGTGCCGGGCCTCGCGTTCCACCAGCCAGCCTCCGCTTGCACCCGCCGCTACGCTTCCAGTCGATCCAGCCGAATCCCGAGAGTCCCCGCAGTACGCGGCCGGTGCCGACTTTCCCGGTGACCGTCCCCTGATCCGCGGCGCATCTGCTTCCCAGGCGAAATTGTTGGATCCGAAATCGAGTGTCGAAATCTCCGGAGCGCTGGAGCCGACGCGTTGCGAAAATTGCAAGTCGAGCTGAGCAATGCGCCGGAATTCAAGTAGGCCGTGGCGTCAGCGCCCGCGTCCGCTGTCGTCGTCCAGAACGGCAACACCGAGGTAGCGATCGGCGAACGAGGAGTGATCATCGACGGCTGGATCCAGCCGAATCCCGAAAGCTCCGCAATAAACGACGAAAGCGACGATCAGGGAAGTGATCAGCCAGAATCTGAAGAGCACCGCGCGCCTCCGAAGTCAGGTGTCCGCAGCGCTAGCTTTGCGCGACTGACCGCTTCCCGAGACGCTAAGTAGATGCCAAGTTACCGGCCATTTCCGCGAAAAACCATGGACGCTCGGCGATGGTGCATATCGACAGATTGACGACTGCCGGCATCAACCTGTTCATCTTCTCGACGGCGCTCGGTGCCTGTGTCGCCTTGCTGATGGTCGACGACCGACCGTTTGCGGCAGGTGGAAGCACGGTGCAACCGACCGTGCTGCGCAACATCGGCCTTGATTGACGCACCTGCCAGAGAAAGGTCCCGCGGGCACCGGCTGGTAGCGGAGGGGACGCCCCTGCTACCGCCCCGGACGGTCTATGGCAAGGTCAGGACCCAAGCGCCGCGGCCGTGCGTGCCCGCAAACAGCAGACGCTGGTCCGCCAGGATCTGCAAGTACGGGGTCAAAGCGGTCGGCAGTCCTTCGCCCGCCTCCCGCCAGTGTGAGCTGCCCGCGGGCAGGACCAGCACGCCGAAATCCGTGGCGGCGTACAGATCGCCGGTGTTGGCGTCGCGCACCAGATGATTGATCGGCAGGTCGCCCAGGTCGTGATCGAGCGGCGTCCACTGGCTGCTCGAGGTGTCCGGATGCCACGTCACCTCGAAGACGTGACCGGGCGTCGTCGGCGTGAGCGCATTGAAGCCCGAGTACGCCACCCAGGCGTGGTTGGGGTTGGACGGATCGACCGCAATCGCGCTCACGAAGCGTTCAGGCGCCGCCGCGTTGGTCGAATCGACGCGCGCGAACGTCACGTTGGCCGGGATCGCATTGTCGGCGTTGTGACTCACGAACACGCGGCCCAGATTGGTCGCAACCCAAAGCGTTCCGGCATCGGCGGCCGTGCGCTGTGCTGCCACCACAACTCCGCCGCTGCGATCAGCGCCAAAGCCGGAGACGGCGTCGTTCAGCAGCGGACCGAGCGCGGTCCAGTCGCCGCAGCTCGGGCTGAAATTGCCCAGGAAGAAGACCTGAAAAGCGGTGCAGTTCGCCTCCAGGAAAGCCTGGTTGCCGCCGTTGTCGAGCGTGCGCCAGACGTGCGCATAGCCCGTGAACTGCGTGTCGGGATGCACCGGGTCGGTGGTCATGAACTGGCGTCCGGTAAACAGTTCTGACGCGCTTCCCCGCTCTCCCGAGAAGACGATCGGCGCCGATGTCCACACCCACACTCCGATTCCCCCGCTGCCGCGGTGGAAGTTCGTGAAGAAAAATTGACTTTGGAAGCTCGCGAACAGGATGTCTGGATTGGTCGGATGGAATCCGTTCGCCGAGGTCCCGTCGCCGATCCCGAAGTCTACGAACCACTGCATTGCGCCGTCGCCGCCCGCCTTGTCGAACAGCAGCGTACCGTTGTCCTGTGCCCCACCCATGATGCGTTCGAATGGGTTGTTCGGATCGGCCGCGACGTTGAAGAGCTGGATCGTCTGCAGACCCTTGTTGAGGAAGGCGATCTCGGTCGGAAGGTGCGACAGCATTTGGCGGCATATATTGTCGCCGACGCTGCCCGGGGCGTAGCCAATCACGAACGGGTTCTCGCACAGATTCGAACCGTCGCCGAACGTGGCGCTGGTGCGCGATACGCCGCCGTCGGAGGCGACGAACACGATGTCCGGATTGTTCGGGTGGAATGCCACTGCGTGCACGTCCGGATGCTGCTGGCCCGGAGGCGACTGCAGGTCGTAGCCGAGGTCCGTGAAGCTCACCCCCGCGTCGATGGAACGGATCACGCCGCCGCCCGTCCAGTAGTTCACCTGGCCGCCCACCACCAACGTGTCCGGCGAACCGTTCGGCACCGCCAGCACCTGGTCGTACTCGCACTGGCCAAGGCAGTAGGCGAAGCTCGTCACGCCGGGTTGGGACGGGTCGCTGGACGTGAGCGTCTGCCATGCTGCACCGTTCGCCAAGGGCAGGACGGTCGGATCGACCAGCGTGGCGGCGGGCACGTTGGCATTGTCGAGGCGGAAAAGCGCTTGCCGGTTGATGTCGTTGACGCCGTTGCCGGCATAGATGCGTGTGTGTCCGTTCTTCACGGTCAGGGCGAATTCCGCCAGCGCTGTCAATCCGTCGTATCCGGTCAGCGCGAACACCGGCCGGAACGCCGCGTCACCGTCCAGCTTCGGCGAGGAGCGGTGGATCGCGTTGTTGAATGCCGTGACGTACACCGTGCCGGGATCGAGCGGGTCGAACCGTATGTCCTTGACGCCCTCCATCACTTCCGACGTGCCAGGGGCAACACCGCTTCCCGACACAAACGGCGACTTCACCGGCGGGACCCACGCCAGAGTCCATGTCTTGCCGCCGTCGCTGCTGCGGTACAGTGCGACGCGCGCCTGGGGACCGCCTGTCAGTACCGTCTGCCCGCCGCGCACGGCCGTCATTCCCTGAATGGCGTAGGTCGTACCGACGTAGATCGTGTTCGGATCGCCGGGCTTGATTGCCACCCTTCCGATGCCGCGCGTGGCGGTGAAATCGATCGGGTCGGGAGAGACCGAAGGATCGGTAATCAGCGTCGGCAGGCGCGTCCAGGTCCTGCCCGCGTTGGTCGTTCGGTACAGGCCGCTGCTCGCGCCCGAGGTGTAGCTGAAATTGGATTCACCGGTGCCGACCAGCAGCGTCTGGTCGCTGGCGTCGTTCGGATCGAGCGCGAGGCTGCCGACCGTGTTGTTGGCCTGCGGCAACGAGACGTGCTCCCACTCGACTTCGCTCCCGTCCATCGCCTGGTCGGACCGCCACAGTCCGCCACCTGCGGTCCCGAGCCAGAGCCGGCACATGCTCGTCGTGCAGGTCCTGCCGATCGCGAGCGCGGTCGCGCGTCCGGACAGGTTCTTCCATGCCGAAGCGCCGGGAGTCGCCGGGTCGGCCGGGTTCAGCACCGTCGCCGGTCCGACCGTTCGCCACGTTCCCCCGCGCCCGTGTCCCCTGTCGCCCGAGCGAACGTCCTGGAAGGCCTCGAAGGCCTTGGCGCGCGCGATCGTGCGCACGTAGGGGTGGCTCGGCGCAGCCGGATAGGCGTGTTCGTATTCAAGCTCGTTCAAGAACCGATTCGGTTTGTGTTGGCCGGAGACGGCGGACGCGGCGAGCGGCGGTCCGGCGTTAGCGGCCGATAGAGTCGCGCCGACAAGCACCAGCGCGGTGAACGTGAACGCGTTTGCACGGGAAGCGGATTTGATAGGCGTGGATTCGGCTGCCGTGGCCATGTCTTTCTCCCCAGGTTTGGATGGCTCAAGACCGAATGCGATCGGAACGTCGTGTTGCACTCGCGTCGCGCAGTACGCGCCGCCGCCCGGACACGGTTGTGTCATACGACACTCTCCGCGGCCGCAGTGACTGCGGCGTGACTTGGACGTCGAGGTTTGTTGATTGACTTTCTACGACGCGGGGATGCTACACCCGCTCATTTCCCAGTGACAAAAGGCCGGAGTCTGAGCCACCATTAGGCTCACTCAGGAATTAGGATGACGAGTGCCTGCCAGGGCTTTCTCACGGCCCGGGAGAGGCGGTGTCTGCGTTGCGCTGCTGCAAGTACTTATCCAGCGTGTGTGAGAGGGACACAAAGTCCGACGGAATCATCAGCACTGTCGACAACAACTGCGATTGACATGAATGCACTCCCTGAGAACGGTTCGCGAGCGCCCAAAGACTTTGGAGTGGTGACGCGCTGAAACGCGTGCCGCCGGCTCTGAGCGATGTTCCAGCGAGAAATAAAGCCGGCGCAGGAGTCTCGAGCAGCTTCGCCCGCGGCGCGTCACGGCGTCATCGACCTCCTCCAGGACGCTGAGGGCGCTCGTGGAGGCAGGAAGCCGATGTGAGGTTAGTCGCGCTCCGACCCGGTTGGCGCGATCCTTAGCCGGACAGAAGACCCGGTTCTCATCGATTCGGGAGCTCGCCGCTAAATGCGAACTGGGTGTCCGTGGCTGAGGCGCCGTTGGGGATTTTTGGTGCCAGCCGCTGGCTCATCTGTCGAAATTGGCGACAGACACTTTGCAACGTGAGCTTGTCATCGTACGTCTGCACGGCCGCCAGGAGCGGTGGGGCGATGACTTTCACGCAGCGCTGGATGACCGATAAGGCTGGGGCACCGGTTCGTCCGTGGTGCAGGTCTGCCAAGCTGTGGACAACCGTGCGCTCGAAAATGTGAAGCTCACAGCGCAACTCCGGATGACAGGTCGCGACCTGGCTGCAGCTCAGAAGCGCGGCTTCTTCGGACAGGCTGCGCATCGTGGCCAGCAGCGCGCGCTGCTCCATTGTCCGTATTTGCCGCCTGCGCTGAGCGTGCCATTGCACGAAAAGGGTAGCCAGAGCAATCACGAGCACCAGATCGCGGGCGGCCAGGTTAGCCATCAAGGAGCCAACCAAAGAGACCAGAGCGGCCACCGCTGTGGTCAGAGCGTGAATCTTCATGGGGTGCAGTTCTGCAACCGTTGCCGGCTGTATGGTTCGCAGAACAAATGGTGACTGAACCAGGTCGGAAGGAGCTATCGCCCGTTTCAGGTGCGCGCCTGCCCTCTGGGCGCGAGAGGGTAGCTTAGTGGCGGGTAGGAAGGCCGTGTGCGGGACAGCGTAGGACGACAGGCCGTAGGGGTTCGACCCGCAAGGCGCGGGCGAGCATCCCCAGGTTTGCTAGAGGCTAGTTGGCTCTGTCCATCCGAGCGCGGCCAGCCGCGTTAGATTGGCCCGCACGTCCACCCAATCCAGGTCGGTGATCGCGAAAAGGACGCTATCACGGACGTGGCCTGTCCACGTGATCCGGTCGCGTCGCATTACTCCCTCCCGCACTGCCCCCAATTTCGCGATCGCTGCCTGGCGTCGCGTGTTGCGAAGATCCGTTACAGGTTCCACCCGCCGGGCGCCACTGCGAAAGGCGTGTCGAAGCATGAGCAGCTTGGATTCCGCGTTCGGAAGCGCT
>VBCK01000016.1 GCA_005882215.1 Betaproteobacteria bacterium
TCGCTCGATATCTATTTCACGGACTTTCAGGCCTGGTCCGCCTGCGACAGCACGCGCGGCAGCACTCACGCCTTGGAAGCCTCGACGGCGATCCGCCCGCATTGAGCCTGTCCATGCCAGCCGTTTCGCACACGCGCCCGGTTCGCCGGGGTAAATACATGCAGATACATGCACAGCGGCGGCCGTTGCCTGGCGCTTTTGCAGTGGCCGGTCTGCTCCTGCAACTGTGCCTGGGAGGTTGCGCGGTGGGTCCGTCTTATCAAAAGCCGGCAACACCGCTCAGCCCATTCCACAGCGCTGCCGCGCTGCACGCTCGCCGGACAGACGCTTCCCCGCCCGCTCTGGAAAGCTGGTGGGACGGCTTCAACGACCCGGTGCTTTCCGGCATCGTACGAAGGGCGCGTGATCAGAACCTCGATCTTGCGGCGGCACTGGCACGGGTGCAGGAGGCGCGGGCCGCGGCGCTCGGCGCCGGCGCGCAGCTTCTGCCAACCCTCGACGCGAACGCCCAGGCGAACCGGATCCACCAGTCCCTGGAGAGCCCGATCGGCCAGATTGCGAGCCATGTTCCTGGATTCGGCCGCGATCAGTCACTCTACGATGCGGGCCTCGGCGCGAGCTGGGAATTGGATCTGTTCGGCGGTTTACGCCGCGGCGGGGAGGCCGCCTCGGCGGAGTTCGACGCCGCCATCGCGGAGCAGACCGGTGTACGGATTTCCGTGACCGCGGATGCCGCGGACGCCTACTTGCGTATCCGGGGAGACCAGGCGCGCATCGTAGTTGCCGAGCAGCAGGTTGCCACCGACACGCATCTGCTCGAGCTCGTCCGCCAGAGGTTCGACAGCGGCCTGGCTTCCGTTCGCGAGGTTGCGCAAGCCGAAGCGCTGATGTCCCAGGCGCGCGCTTCTCTACAGCCGCTGCATATCGACTTGGAGGCGCAAATGAATCGGCTGGACGTCTTGCTGGGCGTCCAGCCGGGGACGCTCGCCGCGGAAATGCAGGCACCGCGCCAAATCCCCGACGTGCCGAACATGTCCGCGGACGACAGTCCGGTCGAGGTGCTGCGCCGGCGGCCGGACGTGATCGCCGCCGAACGTCACCTGGCAGCGTCCAACGCCAGGATCGGCCAGACGCTCTCCGAGTACTACCCCAAGATCTCGCTCGCAGGTGTCCTTGGCTATGAGAGTTCTCTGCCGCGCGATCTATTCAAAGCCGCGACCTTCCAGCCGCAGGGCGTCGCAGGACTGCGCTGGCGGGTGTTCGATTTCGGCAAAGTGAGCGCCGAAGTGGCACAGGCCAAAGGAGCCAAGGCTGAAGCGCTCGCCCATTACCAGAAGGCGGTGCTGCACGCAGCCGAGGAGGTCGAAGACGCATTTACGTCCCTGGTGCAACTCGAGGCTCATCGCCAGCAATTGCTGGTCGAAGTAGCCGCACTGACGCGGGCGCCAGATGCCTCCCAAGACGCCTACCGGGGAGGTGTGATCGCGCTGACCGACGTACTCGATGCCGACCGCCAGCTGCTCGCGGCCCAAGACGAGCTCGCGCAAACGCGCGCCGATTCGGCCAGAGCCGCGGTGGGCACCTTCCGTGCGCTGGGCGGCGGGTGGTGACGTCCAACCAGCGGGCGCTCGATCTCAATTCTGGAGCACAACCATGCTTGAACTGAAAACACTTGCCGTTGCCGGCGGCGTCTGGGCCGCGACAATTTCACTCACGGCCTGCGCGCCATCGCAATCCGCAGAGGACCCGAGGACAGCTCCGCAGCTTGTCCAAATCGCGACGGCGCAGCCGGCCGAGGCGGGGGAGCGGGCTTTCACGGGCGTCGTATCGGCTCGCGTCCAGAGCAACCTCGGCTTTCGCGTGTCGGGAAAAGTCATCGAGCGACTCGTCGACAGCGGCCAGGCGGTGCATCAGGGCCTGCCGCTGATGCGGTTGGATCGAACGGACTACGCCCATGCCATCACCACGCAGGTCGGCAATGTGGACGCGGCGCGAGCCCGTCTTCAGCAGGCGGCTGCCGACGAAAAGCGCTACAGCGGCCTGGTCGCTTCGGGCGCGGTGTCACAGTCGGCTTACGACCAGGTCAAGGCCGCCGCCGATAGCGCGCGCGCGTTGCTTTCGGCCGCCGAATCGCAGCTCAAGCTCGCTCAGGACGAAGGCGCGTACGCAACGCTCGTAGCCGATGCCGACGGCACGGTGGTGGAAACGCTGGCAGAGCCGGGCCAATTCGTCTCCGCCGGGCAGATCGTTGTCCGCGTGGCACGAACCGAAGCGCGCGAGGCGGCGGTAAACCTGCCTGAGACTTTGCGTCCGCCGCTTGGCTCGACTGCTCAGGCCGTCCTGTACGGAGTGGCCGGCGACCCGGCCTCGCGCTATCCGGCGCGCCTTCGGCAGTTGTCAGACGCCGCGGATCCATTGACCCGGACGTTCGAGGCTCGCTACGTATTGAATGGTGCAGCGGCCAGGGCGCCGCTCGGCGCGACCGTAACGGTGTACCTGAAGGACTCGGAGCAGAGCGGCGGCTTGTCAGTCCCGCTCGGGGCGATCGACGACGAGGGGCAAGGCCCAGGGGTGTGGCTGCTCGACCGGCAGTCCTCTACTGTTTCGTACCGATCGGTCAAGTTCATCCGATTCGACGGTGAGCACGCCATCGTGAGCGGCGGAATCCATGTCGGAGATCCGATCGTTGCCGTCGGCGGGCATTTCCTGCATGAAGGGCAACCTGTCCGAATGTCCGAAACGCGCGTCGCGCGCAATTAGCCCAATTGCAACCGTCTCCAGGCCTCCGATATGAGCCGCTTCAATCTGTCCGCGCTGGCCGTCCGCGAGCGAGCGATCACCCTGTTTCTGATCGTCGCCATCCTGCTTTCGGGGACCTATGCCTTCCTGCGACTTGGTCGTGCCGAGGACCCTTCGTTCACGATCAAGGCGCTGACGGTCACTGCCGTCTGGCCCGGAGCGACGGCACGGGAGATGCAGGACATGGTCGCCGAGCCTCTCGAGAAGCGAATGCAGGAGCTGCGTTGGTACGACCGGGTGGAGACCTTCACGCGCCCCGGCGTCGCGGTGATGATGGTCACGCTGAGCGACAAGACCCCGGCTTCCGCCGTTGCCGAGGACTTCTATCAGGCGCGCAAGAAGCTGGGCGACGAGGCGCCCAAACTTCCTGCCGGTGTTCGCGGACCGTTCGTCAACGACGAGTACTCCGACGTCATTTTCGCCGTCTACGCGCTCGAGGCCCATGGCATGCCTCCGCGCGAGCTCGCGCGCGAATCTTCGCCGTCTACGCGCTCGAGGCTCATGGCATGCCCCCGCGAGAGCTCGCGCGCGATGCCGAGACGCTGCGGCAGCGCCTTCTTCACGTACCGGGCGTAAAGAAAGTCAACATCCAGGGCGAGCGCCCTGAGCGCATCTTCGTCGACTTCTCCTTTGCCCGGCTCGCCAATCTCGGTATCGCTCCGAAGGACGTTTTCGATGCGCTCCAGCGTCAGAACGCCGTGACTCCCGCCGGCTCCATCGATACAAACGGTCCGCAAGTGTTCATCCGCCTCGACGGCGCCTACGACGATCTGCAAAAGATCCGCGATACGCCGATCGCTGCAGGCGGTCGTACGCTCAGACTTGCCGACATCGCCGAGGTCAATCGCGGCTACGAAGATCCCGCGACATTCCTGATTCGTCACGACGGCGAGTCTGCGCTGGTACTAGGCGTCGTGATGCAGAACGGTTGGAATGGATTGGATCTAGGCCGAGCGCTTAACGCTGAAGAGAAGCAGATCGCGCGCGCCCTGCCTGCCGGTGTGCGGTTCACGAAGATCGTCGACCAGGCGGTGAACATTCAGGAGGCCGTCGGCGAATTCATGCTCAAGTTCTTCGTCGCCCTCGCCGTCATTATGATCGTCAGCCTGGTCAGTCTCGGCTGGCGCGTGGGCATCGTGGTGGCCGCAGCCGTGCCATTGACGCTCGCCGCCGTTTTTGTCGTGATGCTCGTCACCGGGCGCGTCTTCGATCGGATTACGCTGGGCGCGCTCGTGATCGCGCTCGGACTCCTGGTGGACGATGCGATCATCGCAATCGAAATGATGGTTGTGAAGCTCGAATAGGGCATGGAGCGGGTGAAGGCGGTCGCTTACGCCTGGACTCACACGGCCGCTCCGATGCTGTCGGGCACGTTGGTCACGATCATCGGCTTCACCCCCGTGGGCTTTGCCCGATCGACTGCGGGAGAGTATGCCGGCAACATCTTCTGGATCGTAGGCTTTGCACTGATCATTTCCTGGCTGGTGGCCGTCGTCTTCACGCCGTATCTCGGTGTCAAGCTGCTTCCGCAAATCGCGCCCATGCCCGGTGGCCACAGCGGGATCTATTCGACACCCCGATACCAGCGCCTGCGCCGGCTCATTTCCTGGGCCGTGGATCACAGGCTCAAGGTTGCCGGCATGGTGGTCGCGCTGTTCCTGCTGGCCGGACTTGGAATGGGCCTCGTCAAGCGACAGTTCTTCCCAAGCTCCGACAGGCCCGAGGTGCTGGTGGAAGTGCAGATGCCGGAGGGAACCAGCATCGAAGCGACCGAGGCTGCGACCATCAAGGTGGAACAATGGGTGCGCCAACAACCCGAGGCGAAGGTCGTCACCGCCTACATTGGCCAGGGCGCGCCCCGCTTCTTCTTTTCCTACAACCCCGAGCTGCCGGATCCTGCCTTCGCGAAACTGGTCATCCTGACTCCTGACGCTCGCGTGCGCGATCGGCTTAAATTGCGGCTACGCGAGCGGATTGCCCAGGGGCTGGCGCCGGAGGGCCGCGTGCGTGTCTCCCAGCTTATCTTCGGCCCCTACCCACGCTACTTGGTGAACTTCCGCATTATGGGACCCGACCTCGAACGCCTGCGCGCGATCGCGAACCAGGTCCAAGCGGTCATGCGCGCCAATCCTCATACCCGCCAGGTGAACCAGGACGCGGGCGAGCGGACTCCGACGGTACATTTTGTCCTCGACCAGGATCGGCTGCAGCTCATGGGGCTGAGTTCGAGCGATGCGGCAGAACAGCTTCAGTTTCTGTTGAGCGGCGTGCCCGTAACCCAGGTCAGGGAGGATATCCGTGCGGTGGAAGTCGTGGCGCGCAGCGCAGGCCCCGAGCGCCTCGACCCCGCGCGACTTGGTCAGCTGACGCTCACGAGCCGCGCGGGGCGCGTGGTTCCCTTGAGCCAGATCGGTCACATCGAGATACGTGCCGAGGATCCCATCCTGCGGCGGCGCGACCGTACGCCAACCATTACCGTCCAGTCCGATTTCGATGAAACACTGCAGCCACCCGAAGTGTCGATGCAGATCGAAAAGGCACTCGCGCCGATCATCGCGCATCTGCCGGAAGGCTATTCGATTGAAACCGGGGGAAACATCGAGGACTCGGCCAAGGCGAACTCAGCCTTGCTTCCTATCCTCCCAATCATGGTGTTGCTGACGCTGCTGGTGTTGATCGTGCAGACCCGATCGCTGTCGGCGATGACCATGGTATTTCTGACCGCGCCCCTTGGTTTGGTCGGTGCGGTTCCGATACTACTCATCCTGCACCAGCCCTTTGGCTTCAATGCGATCCTCGGTTTGATCGGCCTGTCGGGCATTCTGATGCGCAATACACTGATCCTGATCGGCCAGATCCGCACGAATGAGGCCCAAGGCTTGGATCCCTATCATGCAGTCATCGAAGCGACGGTGCAGCGCGCGCGCCCCGTCCTTCTTACGGCGCTGGCTGCCGTGCTGGCATTCAT